>CAJVYS010000146.1 GCA_913009875.1 uncultured Gammaproteobacteria bacterium
GGTATTGTGCTCTTACTCCTTTTGGTCGGCTTTTGTCCTTTTTTTTTTTCCAGCTGAAGCCGGCATACGAGTTATATCAGTGTGCCTGGAGTTCAGCCGTGTGCTCTTCCTATCTGGAAAATCACGGATCTTGCGGTGACAATCCTTGCACGGCACGCTGCCATGCAGGGAACTCAGATAGTGCGAGGCATCGATGCTGGCCACCCGTAGCACGTCCTGCTTGTCCACGTACTGCAGTCCCGGCAGGGCGTGACAGGCCAGGCAGCCATCCGCATCGCCGCGCCGCTCATCGGCCATCACCTGGGTAACGACCACAAACATGGCGGCGACGGAAACGATCAGCGCCAATGTCAGCCGCTGCCAGTTGATGCGCCGCCAGGCCGGCACCGGCTTCTCTTGCCGGTACAGGGCCGTCCACTGCGGCAGGGGATGATAGTCGACGCCCTTCTTTTTTCGCTTCGGGGTGTGATCCGGCGGTAGTGTCAGCCAGTCGATGGCGTGCCAGTCGCAGACGTCCACGCATTCGTGGCAGGACATGCAGGAAAACTGATCCACCACCGCCACGCGATCCACCATCTTGATGGCCCCGGTCATGCACTGGCGCGCGCACACGTTGCAGCCGGTGCAGCGGTCACGCTCGACGCGAATGCGGCGGGTGAAACGAAACTTCGCACCCAGTCGGTTGACGATGCCGTCGATGGCGCCGATGGGGCACAGGAACTGGCAATAGGCGCGCCCCTTGCTGGCAAAGAAGCCGAGCAGGAACAGCAGGCCGAGGTTGACGATACCCACGGCGGAAAACAGAAAGGCAATGCCCATCAGGCCACCGCAGAAGGCCTCGAAGGTACGCGGCACGGTAATGAAATGGCACAGGGTGCAGGCGCTGATGCCCAGCATCGGCATCAACAACAGATACGCGGCGAAATAGCCGTAGCGAATCGGCACCTGCGGCAGGGCGCGGTATTCGATCTACCAGCGGTCGTTGAGAAGGCGGCTGACCAGCTCGGGAAAGCCACCCACGGGACAGAGATAGGAACACCAGATACGGCCGAAGAAAAAGGTCGTGATGAGAATAGCCGACAGGGCGATGACACCGATCATCGCCACCGACATCTGCGCACCCAGATCGTCCAGCGTCATGCCGGGAAAATAGAGATAGAAACGGCGGATGCAGAGCTTGCCGCACAGATCCGGGTTGTCCACCAGTCCCGGCAAAAACAGGAACGGGGCGAAGAACAGCGCGCAACTGAGCATGATCAGCCCATAGCGATATTTCTGTCCGTTGGGGATGGCGCGGAGTTTTTTTATCACTTCTACCTCTCGAACGCGTGACAAGCCAGACACAGGGAACCGTCTTTTGCGGAAAGGCGCAGCAACACCTCCGAACGCAGGCGGCGATAATGCAGTTTCACCGGCCTTGCATTGCCTTGCAGCTTGTCCAGCCGCGCCTGCTTGTCGGCACGATACACGGTGTCCCAGGGATGATCCCCGTAGACCACGCCCTCTTTTAAATCGCCACCCGCCACCTGTTTTCCGGCCGGTTTGTTCACATCAATCAGGCCACGCTCATGGGGTGAGTGGCAGGTGACGCACATGATCCGGCCCTGTTCATCCAGTGGCAGAATGATGCCGAGTTTCCGCTCTGCTGCCTGCATGCGCCGGCGCATTTTCTTGTCGGGTTTGCGCAGATGATTGAGGGCATTGAGATGCGGCGTCTTCAGATGGCAGCCCAGGCAGATGGTCTCTGGCGGCAGGCGCAGCTTCAACTGTTCGCGGGTATATTCCTTTTCCGGGTCCGGCGCCTTTTGGTGGCAGTATTCACAAGCCTTTTCATCGTATTTTCCCCGCTCATCCAGCAGGTCGTGGATATTCTGCCGGCGGTAGGCCTTTTCCTCGTGGCAGCGATAGCAAAACATCGTGGTCTTCGCATAGGGGCCTGCGCGTAAGAATTCCGGCTCGCGTTTATCGACTTCCTCGAAGGGGATGTCTTCGATGTCCTCGATGCCATGGCAGGTCTCGCAGACGATTTCACCGCGATGGTTCAAGGGAAAGTCCCTGGGCACGGTCACCGCTTTTGACGGCTTGATGTTGACGAGGTGATGCATCGGCGGCAGATCCACGGGCGGCAGGGCCGCGGCAGCCACGGAGACGAAGAGCAAGGCAAAGGCGAGGACATGGCGCATCACATACCCGCCTGTGCCGCTTCGCCGTGCCGGTGACAGGGCCGGCAGTCCTCCCCCATCCGGTGCACACCACGCAGGCCGTTGCCCGCATCCACATCGCCCTGCTCCAGCGGCGTTTCCATGGCGTGACAGAGCACGCATAACTGTGAAAAGTCACCATTCCGAGTAACCACCGGCCAGGCCTGTTGGCGGAACACCGCCGGCAGCCGGCTGGCACCCTTGTCCGAGCGGTCGATGATGAGCCCGGCATTTTGCGTGCCGTGCATGGCATGGCAGTCCGTGCAGGCCACACGGCTGCCGTAGACATATGGGTCGCGCAGGCCGGCATAGGTGCGCCCGCCGCCATCGATCCAGCCGTGCTTGTCGCTGTAGCGCCAGGCATCCTCGATGGCGACGAGCGGGTCATCCGAGGTCGTGCCGGTGATCTCAAAGCCGATCTGCTGGTGGTCACGATTGTGACAACGCAGACAAAAGTCACTGAGCGAGGCATAGGGCACGGCCGACCCACTGACATCGGCAAGGCGGGTCAGGTCGCGGTTGATATCGAAGCGCCCGTTCATGTCGGATGCCACGTGGCAGACCAGACACTGCTCATCAGCCAACGGATCACGGCCGGGCTTGACGAAGTCGTGGCCATTGACGCCATCGCCCAACGGATGCGTCGGCAGGTCGCCCGGGTTGTGGCAGAGCACGCAGCGGCGCGGCTGCCGGGCGCCATTACCGCCGTGGCAGCCCGTGCAGCTATCGAAGCCCTTGTCACGCACGAGATCACGGATGCGTGGCGCCTGGCGGTGAATCAGCGTCAGCGGATGACAGGCGGCACAGTCCGTCAGTCCCCAGGCAGAGCCATCATCACCATGCCCGCTGCCGAGGATGAGATGGCCCGACGCCAGCGAGAGGGACGATTGATCCGCATCGATGTCGCAGCCCGACAGCAGGAGCACCGTCAGCAGCAATGGCAGCCAGGCCCTGCTCATGGCTGCCTCCGGTGACAATCGCTGCAATAGTCCACAGTGTGGCAACGGCCGCAGCTGGCGGTATCGAAACGCGCCTCCAGGCCGTGTGCAGAAATATAGGCCAGGGGGTGGACCCGATGCCGTGAGCTGTCGCGGCGGAAATGGCAATCAGTACAGAAGGAAAGGTCGAGATGACACTCGCGGCACCGTGATTCATCGAGCCTGGCATCCTCGCCATGCTGGGCGATATAGTTGAAGTTATGGTCTTGCGGCCAGATCTTTTGTGGCTGGTCGTGGCACAAGTCACAACGCCAGGGGGCGCTGAGCTGCACCACATGACAACTGTGGCAAATCTCACGCAGCGGTTCATTGGCAATGACGTTGATGGCCTGCAGGCGTTTGATATCGCGAATATCGGTGCCATTGAAAGGATGACAGCGCAGGCAAGCATCGCCGTCCGCCTTCATCACCGCCTGATGGGCATTATGCGGATAGAAGATATCCGTTCGCTGGTGACGCTTTTCCCACCAGCTCTTTTCCATTTCATTGGTGGCTTCGTCCGCCATACACAGGGACAGGCTCAGCAGGGCCGGCAATAGCATCAGACTCAGGCCCTTCATGGCAGCAACCTCAAACCGCGATCATCGAAGAGATAACTGAGCCGTACACCGGCACGGTATTCATTTTGCAGATGGCTGTTATGAATGAAGCTGACAAAGCAGGACGCATACAGGTCGGCGCGGATCGCCTGCTCCACTTGCGCCTCCAGTCCCAGTACGCGATTGTTGCCGATCAGGCGCCGCTGCTGAAACTGCACGATGCCGCTGATGACACTGCGCCGCTTCGCTGTCAAGGCAGCGACATACTGGAAATAGAGACCGATATTTTGATTATCGTGCAGACGCAGGTGGTCGAACTGTGCCCCCCAGGTCTGGCCACGAGGGCGGCGGCCGCTCACGTCCAGGCTGATGCCATAGCCATTATTGGCATAACCGCCCTGCGGGCTTTCGCGCCACACATGGCGCAGCCGCAGCTGTCCACTGAGGTCATGGCGCGGCCGGTGGTGCCATTCACCGCTCAGGGTCATCTGCCCGTTCAGGGCATAGTGGGCATAGAAGCGCTGGCGAAAGCTCAGCCGGGCATGGCTGGGTGTATAGGTCTCGAAACGCAGCCGCGCAAAGGATTTTTTCGAGACGTTTCCTTCAACGTAGGCCTGCACATTTTCCAGCCGTCTTTCCGCTGGCAGATAGGTGCCCTGAAGCAAGGATGCCAGGGACGCCTTGCCGGCCGCTGTTCGCCAGCCGGCATTGATGCGATCCACGAAGCGCTCATCGACCAGCCGCTGCCAGCCGAGGCGCAGCGTCCCCGGCCCCATGCCGGCGCGGGAAGGCAGCGGGTAATGCACATCCACTCCGTACAGGGCCTGTGCGCTGATACCGAGAAAGTCCTCGATGCGAGCAGGGCGTCCGGCATAAGCATTGACGCTCAACCGCTGGCCCTGCAGGCGCAGCCGGGCACCGTCCAGGGTATAGAATCCCAGCCCATCGGCACGCTGCAGGCGACCCAGGCTAACATGGAGCTGCTGCCCTGGAATGAGCGTTTGTAGAAAGCGTTTTTCAACGAACAGTTGATAGAGGTGGGCTTGATCGTCACCGTCACGGCGGCGCAGGGCCAGGCTCAGTCCTGAACGGATTCCCTGTTCATCGTCGACAAATAATAGATCCCCTCGCCCCTCGATCTGTCCCTGATCGGCAAATACGCGCTTGTCCGCCTGCATCAGCGCGTCGATGCGACCGGACAATCCTGCCGTAGCCATGCCGGCAAAAAGCAGGCAGGGCAACAGGCAGAGCGGGACAGCGAACGGGTAACACAGCGGCACATTGCGACCTCAGGCCTTGTCGGCCGAATCCACATCGGCGTCCGTCGGCTTGTCTTTCAGCACCGCCCAGGCCACGATGGCCCCCAGGGCCACAACGCAGCTGCCGCAGGTGGAACAACGGCCTTCCCGGGGGACGGTGCAGTTGCTCGTCAGGGCGATATGGCTGAGGGCAAAACCGGCCCCCGCCAGCCACGGCAAGGCCTGCTGCAGGGGTGTTTTTTGGCAATCTTGTTCAGGACTGGTTTTGTTCATTGAATATCACTCTTGTGAACCACCCCGCAGCAAGCTGACGGGGTATCGTGTTGTAGGAGCGGATCCTTGGGCCGCGATGCCAAGGGTGGGAAAACCATCGCGGCCCAAGGGTCCGCTCCTACAATTGTTCAGGGCATAAAATCATTTCGCTGCACCAAAAGTAGGCGCTTTAGGCGAGCAGCGGGGAATCCAACCCGAAGAGATTCAACCATTACAAAGCCATCGATGCTCGCGGCGACGCCTGAACAGGGCCAGGGCACTCAGCAGCACCAGCCCAAGGCCGGCACCACCACCACTTGACGAGGCCTGGGCATCGGCGACATCCGGCGTCGGCGTGGTGCTGGCGCCGAGCGCCACATCGGTGACAGCAAAGTCACTGAAGTGCGCCGTCCAGAAGACCACATAACCATCAGTAGTCGACGTCTGCGGTTGCACGCTGACGATGTCCGCGCTGTCGATGGGCGCCCACTGACCGGCGGCAGAGGCCGTCACCACTCGCAGCCGTTGCAGGTCATCGCTGCTGCCGTTGTAAGGCAACTTGACCAGCAGGCGTGCCGAATCGAAGCGGGTCACGGCCTGGCTGTTTTGATCACGGGCCTGCAGAGAGATCACCGGAGAGACCAGCGCCCCCTGCCCGGCAGCCTCCAGTTGGCGGATGCGGCTGTCGTCGGCAAGGGCGATCTCGAAACGGTAGCTGGGATAGAGCAGGCCACTCTGGCCGTTGATCTCGGCAAGCAGCGCCGTGCTGCGCAGCGATGCGTCGCCATAGTTTGGCCGGTAGACAAAGATCTCCCCGTTGCCGAACAGGTCTTGCAGCTTCTGGGCATCCGCCGCGTTGGCGACGATGCCGTCATCGATCACACTCGCCGCCGACTTGCGCTGCATGAGGCCGGACACCTGGCGGGCGCGCGCGGAACGCAACACGGTCATGGAGGGGTCGATGAGCGTCTGATACAGGATGTCGGCCACGTTCACCGTCACCTCGCCCGCCGCGTCTGCCTTCATGTAGGGCATGTCGAGAATCACCAGCCCTTCTTCGAGCAGGCGCGGGTCGACCAGGGTGGTCACCGATTTACGGTTAGCCTCGCCGAACAGGCCATCCGGCGACAGCAGGGCGCTGAACGAGCCATCCTGCTTCTTGCTGTGGCACTCGCTGCATTGCACCGAGGATACCGCCGGGCGCGTGTTGTGCGACATGAGATACTGATTGGACTCCGTCCACACCTGCACGGCATCGGCATTCTGCACGCCCTTGAGGGCGAGCAGTTTGTCATAGGCGCGTTTCAGGGCCAGGAAATCGCTGTAGTTCTGTGGCTCGCCAAAGCGCCAGCTGCCGTGCGACAGGCGCACGCTGACGCGCGCCAGTTCCGTGCCGAAAACCAGATCGACTATGGCGCCATAGTTGCCGTCCATGCTCTCGACGACCTTGAACACCTGGTTGCGCTCGGTCTTGTTCAGCACCCGGCCGCTGTTGCGATCCTTCCAGTAGTAACGCGTGCGGGGGTTGTAGGGGATGATCTTGAGATCGCCATTTTCCGCCTGGCGATAGCGATACAGCGGATTGATGGGCCGGCCACGTGATTTCTTGCCATTGATGTGACAGGACTGGCAACCCACCACGTCGAGATGGGTCTGGGTGATGCGCTCCAGCGCGCTCTGCGGATAACCGGCCATGGAACCGCTGTGCTTCCAGCGCTCCAGGTGGGCCTTGAGCATGCTCTCCTGACCCGACGGAATCACCGGATTGGGGGAATTGTCGTGACAATACTCGCAGGAGCGGGCATTGGGCGCGTAGTCCAGGTCGTTGCGCACATCCATGTCGGAATTGCCCTTGAGAATATTGTGATTGGCGGAAAGATCGACATTGTCGAAGGGTCGCTTGAAGTAGTTACGCGCGTGGCAGGCATTGCAGTTTTCGATGTTGCGGCTCTCGCCATTTTCGGCAGTCCAGGTCTTGCCCTTGTGCACGTCGTCCTGATAGTCCTCTTCAATAATACCGGTGACTTCATCGGAGACCGCCGCCGCACCCTCGCCAAAGCCGTAAAAGCCCCGCCGCGAATTGCTGGTGCGGTGACACATCATACAATTGTCGTTGCCGGGAAAACGCAGCATGGGGATGCGCACCTTGCCGTTATTGTCGAAGGCCTGCGGATTCCAGTTGATCTGCGGCTTGTTGTCGGCGTTCAGCAGCAGGGCGTATTGCGGCTTGCTGCGCGTGTGCGGCGCATCGGCGGCGGTGGTGTCGCGGGCGAAATTGAGCAGGCTCATGTCGCTGGCGGCACAGCCCGCCACGCCCGTGGCACAGTCGTCGTGGCGCAGATTGAGAAATTCAAGAATTGCCGAAGCGGCCTCGCGATAAAAAAAACCTTCGCGCACCAGCTGGGTGCGGCGCAGCTCGCGGAAGTGATCGTAGGCGCTGGAACTGCCCTCGACATTCAGCAGCGGGAGATCGGAAGAGCACACGTCTGAACTCCAGTCC
>CAJVYS010000147.1 GCA_913009875.1 uncultured Gammaproteobacteria bacterium
AAAACTGGCAATTATTATCTGATCCTGCGTAACGATTATTCTGTTGCACCGGTAAATGCGACATTAGTATTAAGAATACCGGGTGAGCAAACCACTGCATTAAACTTTGATACATTAATAACAGGTATTTTTTTTTTCAAGCAGAAGACGGCATACGAGATATATCAGTGTGACTGGAGTTCAGACGTGTGCTCTTCCGATCTGTCGCTTGTGGTGGCGGTGTGAAGGGAGACATTGATACGCAGAAGCTCGCCGAGACCAACCTGCACCTCGCCATTGGTTATCTGAAGCAGGGCCGTATCGAGGCCTCCCTGGAAAAGTTGCAGAAGGCGCTGAAGGCGAAGCCCGACTATGCACCGGCGCACGGTACCATTGCCTTGGTCTATCAACGCCAGGGTGAATTCGGCAAGGCCGACGAACATTTTCAGCGTGCCTTGTCACTGCAACCGGAGGATGGCCGGACACACAACAATTATGCGGTGATGCTCTGCCAGGCACGGAAATTCGATGAGGCGGAAAAGCATTTTCTGATTGCTTTGAAAAGCCGCAACTACCAGACGCCGGCGAGTGCCTTCGAGAATCTGGGTGTCTGTTCGATGCAGAAGCCCGACCTCAAAAAGGCCGAAAAATACCTTCGCAGGGCATTGCAAATCGAACCGGGTCTGCCGGTGGCACTGTTGCGGATGGCGCAGATCAGCCTGGACAATCAGCGTTTCATGAGTGGCCGCGCCTACCTGCAGCGTTATCAGGCGGTGGCGCCGAATACCGCCGGCAGCTTGTGGCTGGGCATACAGATCGAAACACAACTGGGTGATGAGGAGGCCGTGCGCGAGTATGCCAACCAGTTGAGCCGGCACTTCCCTGATTCCGATGAACTGGGTTTGCTGCTCGAAATGGAGGAGAGACAGCGGTGAGCACGTCCGGGCAGATCGAGACAGAGGCCGAGACGGCACCGGTGCCCGGGGAACGTCTGCGTCTGGCGAGAGAGGCCCTGAAGTTGAGCCGGCAGGATGTGGCTGAACGGATACGAATCAATGTTGACAAGGTGGCAGCACTGGAAGCTGACGAGCTTGCCAAGGTGGGTGCGCCGGTATTTGCCGTGGGCTATATCCGTGCCTATGCGCGCATCGTCGGCTTGCCGGCGGATGAGCTGATTCCAGAATTTACCGGCTTGGGCCATCTTGACACCCGTCCGGCAATGCTGGCGTCCACTGTGGGTGATGGTGGTTTGGCACGGCTCAACGCCGGTCGGACTGGCGCTTTTCCCAGGAAGAATGGCAGACGCCGGGGACGATCCCTGCGCCTGATCGGATCGGCATTACTCATTCTGGCCATTGTGGCGGTGGTGCTGTGGATGGTGAAGAATGGAAATCTGCAGCTAGCGGAAGCGCCGCAAGAGAGTGTTGTGCATAAGCCATTGCCACAGAAAGCCATGCCACAAGAACCCACACCACAGAATGTCTTGCCGGAACCTTCACTGGAGATTCCGCTGGAAAAAAGTGCCGGTTTTGGAGAGCAGACGCTGGCTATTCCTGATCAGGGCGAGTATGAGTCGGCCCCGGACACGGTTAGCACGGATGAAGATCTTTCACTCGAACTTGTCGAAGCAGATGCTCAATCCGTCTCGTCTGCTGACGAACAGGCGGGTTCCGAAGACACGATGGCCGAGGACAGCCGGGATGAGTTGAGCCTGTATTTTCAGGATGATTCCTGGGTTGAGGTACATGACGCCCGCGGAGAACGTTTGATTCACCAACTGGCGCGTGCAGGGCAGACCCATACCCTGCACGGAGTGGCGCCTTTTGCCGTGGTGTTGGGATACGTTCCCGGGGTAAGGATATTACTGGACGGCGAGGCGGTGGATCTGGGTAAATACCAGGGCCGACGTCTGGCGCGTTTTTCCGTGGGCGGCGAGACGGCTAACGAGAATTAGTTCTTTGACTATGCATAAACCTGAATATCAGACGATCCAACGCCGCAAATCGCGGCAGATTATGGTGGGCAATGTGCCGGTGGGTGGTGATGCGCCGGTCTCGGTGCAGAGCATGACCAACACCGAAACCACCGATGTCGCCGCCACCGTGGCGCAGATCGAGGCCCTCGAGCGTGCCGGCGCCGACATGGTGCGTGTTTCCGTGCCCAGCATGGAGGCCGCCGAGGCCTTCGGTGAGATCAGGCGCCGGGTCAATCTGCCGCTGATCAGCGATATTCATTTTGATCACAAAATCGCCCTGCGTGTGGCCGAGCTGGGTGTGGACTGTCTGCGCATCAACCCCGGCAACATCGGCCGCGAGGATCGTGTGCGTGCGGTGGTGAGTGCGGCACGCGACAAGGGTATTCCCATTCGTATCGGCGTCAATGCCGGTTCGTTGGAAAAAGACCTGCAGAAAAAATACGGCGAGCCAACGCCGCAGGCGCTGGTGGAATCCGCCCTGCGTCACATCGACATCCTCGATCGTCTCGATTTTCAGGATTTCAAGATCAGCCTCAAGGCCTCGGACGTATTTATGACCGTCGCCGCCTATCGGCAGTTAGCGAGCCAGATTGAGCAGCCCCTGCATCTGGGTATTACCGAGGCGGGTGGTGCGCGCGCCGGTGCGGTGAAGTCCGCCATTGGCCTGGGCATGCTGTTGGCCGAGGGTATCGGCGATACCATTCGCGTCTCCCTGGCGGCCGACCCGGTGCAGGAAATCAAGGTGGGTTTCGATATTCTGAAAAGCCTGCATGTGCGCGCCAAGGGCATCAATCTTATTGCCTGTCCCTCTTGCTCACGGCAGTGCTTTGATGTGGTGAGCACCGCCAATGCCCTGGATGAACGGCTGGAAGATATCCTCGAACCCTTGAACGTGGCGGTGATCGGTTGTGTGGTTAACGGCCCCGGCGAGGCGCGCGAGGCCGACATCGGTCTCACCGGCGGTGAGCCCAATCTGCTCTACGTGGGTGGCAAGCCGGATCACAAGGTGAGCGATGAAGAGTTGGTTGACGAACTGGAACGCGTGGTGCGTGCGGAAGTGGCGCGGCGGCAGGGCGGATAGAAAACCGTTTGCCACAGAGGCACGGAGGACACAGAGAAAATACACGTTATTCGTCATTCCGAGCGAAGCGCAGACCCGGAATCCAGTGGCTCGATTTAAGCGCGGATCTGGATTCCGGCATGCGCCGGAATGACGAGATATTGATTAAAACGCTTTTCTCTGTGTCCTCCGTGCCTCTGTGGCAAATATAAAAGTAAAGAACGAACAAAGACTGGAACCACAACCTTGGCAAACATGATTCAGGCCGTGCGCGGGATGAACGATATCCTGCCTGGCGACACTCCCTACTGGCAGCAGCTCGAGACGGAAATACGCGCCGTGCTGGCGCAGTATGGCTATCGCGAGATCCGCTTTCCCATCGTCGAGAAGACCGAGCTGTTCAAGCGCTCCATCGGCGAAGTAACGGACATTGTCGAAAAGGAAATGTATACCTTCGAGGACCGCAACGGCGACAGTCTGACCCTGCGCCCGGAAGGCACCGCCTGTTGTGTGCGCGCCGGCATCCAGCACAGCCTGCTGACCAATCAGCAGGTGCAGCGCCTGTGGTACATGGGCCCCATGTTCCGCCACGAACGGCCGCAGAAGGGCCGTTATCGCCAGTTCCATCAGGTGGGCGTGGAGACCTTCGGCATGAGTGGGCCGGACCTGGATGCCGAGCTGATCCTGATGAGCGCGCGGCTGTGGCAGCACCTGGGGCTCGAAGGGCTGGAGTTGCAGGTCAACTCCCTCGGTACCGCTGAGGCGCGCGCCGTGTATCGCGACAAGCTGGTGGCCTATTTTAACCAGCACCGCGAGCAACTGGACGCCGACAGCCTGCGGCGGCTGGAGAGCAATCCGCTGCGTATTCTGGATACCAAGAATCCGGACATGGGCGCGCTGGTGGAGGCTGCTCCCAAGCTGTCGGACTATCTTGATGATGAGTCGCGTGAGCATTTCGACACCCTGTGTGGTCTATTGGATGCTGCGGGTCTGAGCTACACCGTCAACCCCTGCCTGGTGCGTGGGCTGGATTACTATTCGCGCACCGTGTTCGAGTGGGTCACGGACCAGCTGGGTGCACAGGGCACCGTGTGCGCCGGCGGTCGTTTCGATGTGCTGGTGGAACAGCTGGGCGGTAAGCCGGCACCGGCGGCGGGTTTCGCCTTGGGGCTGGAGCGTTTGCTGGAACTGGTGCGCGACAGGTTGCAGCCGCAGTACCTGCCGCATGCTTATCTGGTACTGGTGGGTCAGGCCGCCCAGCAGAAGGGGTTGATTCTGGCGGAAAAGCTGCGTGATGCGCAGCCCGGTCTGCGTCTTGTCACCCACTGTGGCGGCGGTAGTTTCAAGAGTCAGTTCAAGCGTGCCGACAAGAGCGGCGCGCAGGTGGCGCTGGTGCTGGGCGACGATGAAGTGGCGCAGGGTACCGTAGGCTTGAAGTATCTGCGCGAAGATCGCAAGCAGGAAACGGTATCGCAGGAGGCGCTGGCAGAGCGCCTGATGGGCGAACTGGAATAAAGAGAAGTTCTCTAAACACCGCCGGGAAGTGAAAATCCCCCTAACTTAAAATTGTGAAATTGTAAAACTAAGAGCATAGCTGGAGACAAACAGTGGAAGTCTATACAACCGAAGAAGAGCAGGTAGAGGCCATCAAAAAATGGTGGCGTGAAAACAGATGGTCTGTCATTGGCGGCATCATCCTTGGTATCGCTGTGCTGTGGGGTGGGCGTACCTGGATGGCCGGGCAGGATGCCCATGCCGAAGCCGCCTCGGATGTCTATCAGATCATGATGGCAAAATTGTCCAGAGGCTCGCTGGACGAGGCGGCGGCGGACGGTTCGGCCCTGCTGGGGCAATTTTCCGATACACCCTACGCGGCACTGGCCTCGCTAGCGTTGGCGAAGATCAAGCTTGAGCAGGGTGACATGGCCGCGGCCAGTTCACACCTGAACTGGGCCTTGAGCAACGCCGAGCAGGAAGAAGTAAAAATGGTGGCGCGCCTGCGTCTGGCGGAACTGCTGCTGGCCGAGGGCGATACTGCGGGTGCACTGGCGCAGCTGGATACCGTTGCTACGCCGGGCACGTTTGAGGCGATTTATGAGCAGCTGAAGGGGGATATTTACGTAGCTGAAGGAAAAATGGATCTGGCCCGCAATGCCTATGTTCGCGCCCTGTCGGTAATGGCACCCACGTCACCTGGTCACCGCCTGTTGCAGATGAAACTTGATGATCTCGGCAACGGCGAAGAGAGTTTGTCATAGTAATGCGGATATTCGCGCTTCTGCTGTTGGCCGTCGGGATGTCGGGCTGCAGTCTCCTTAATGAAAGCAACAGCTTGGTGTTGCATGATTTGCAACTGGAAGTAGAGCCTGTCTGGGCCATTCAGACAGGTGAGCTGCCGGAAAATGCGAATGTTCAGCTGACGCCGTTTGTCGCTGACGACAGGCTTTATGTGGCCAACGTTTCCGGGGGCGTTACCGCCATGAATGCTCGGGATGCCAGTCTGTTGTGGATGACGAATCTGCATGAACAACTGACGGGTGGCCCGGCCGCGGGTGGCGGGATGGTGCTGCTTGGCACCATCAAGGCGGAGTTGATTGCCCTTGATGCAGAGGATGGCAAGACTCTGTGGCGCAGCAGGGTTTGCAGCGAAATGCTGGCGGTACCGGTGATAACGGATGACAGAATTCTGCTGCAGTGTATTGATGGTTATGTGATGGCACTGAATCGCAGCGATGGCCAGCGTATCTGGAGTTACCGGCGTCTGCCGCCGACCCTGACCCTGCGTGGTACGGCCTCGCCGCTGGTCGTGGGGAACCGGGTCATTGCCGGTTTTGCCGATGGTGTGCTGGTATCGTTGAGCCTGGAGAAGGGTGAGCTGGAGTGGGAATCCGCCATCGCCGTACCGCGTGGACGCAATGATCTGGAACGCATGGTCGACATTGATGGCCGGCTACAGGCAGCCGATGGCGTCATTTATGTGAGCAGCTATCAGGGACGCGTGGCGGCTGTCAGTATCGAAAACGGTCGCTTCCTGTGGACGCGTGAAATGTCGTCCTATTCCGGTGTTGCGCTGGGTGACAGCCAGATATTTCTCAGTGATGACCAGGGACGGATATGGGCACTGGATCGCCGTACCGGTGCCACGCTATGGCGGCAGGATCAGTTTTCCGGTCGCCTTGTCAGTGCGCCGGCGGTGATGGATCGCACCGTCGTGGTGGCAGACGATCAGGGCGATATATACTGGCTGGATGCCCGCGATGGCCATATCCTCGCCCAGCAGAACATCACCGAGGCCTGGGACTATTTCCATTATCCGTGGGAAGACGAAGAGGGTGATCAGGAAAAGCCGGATCATGCGATTACGACCTATCCCGTGGTCACCGGTGAGCGTCTCTATGTACGCGACAATACCGGTGCCCTGGTAGCCTTCCGCATTCATGCGATCACAGACGTAACAGAAAGCAGCAAGCCATGAAGCCCGTTATCGCCCTCGTCGGCCGTCCCAATGTGGGCAAGTCCACGCTGTTCAATTGCCTCACGCGCTCGCGCGATGCGCTGGTGGCCGATCTGCCGGGTATGACCCGTGACCGAAAGTACGGCGAGGGTCGCCTCGGCGACCGTCCCTATCTGGTGGTCGATACCGGCGGCCTCAGTGGTGAGGATGAAGGCATCGATGGATTGATGGCCGGGCAGGTGTGGCTGGCGGTGGAAGAGGCCGACGTGATTCTGTTTTTGGTCGATGCCCGCGACGGTCTGCTGACCGGTGATGACGAGATCGCCCGTCGCCTGCGCACCAGCGGCAAGCCCGTCTACCTGGTGGTGAACAAGATCGACGGTACCAATGCCGAAGTGGTAACGGCCGATTTCTATGCCCTTGGCCTGGGGGAACCGACCGGCATTACGGCCTCACATGGTCGCGGTGTTCGCTCACTGATGGACGTCGTGCTGGCCGGCCTGCCAGAGCCCGAGGGGGAGGAGGACGTCGAGGATCGTGGCGTCAAGATCGCCGTCCTCGGCCGGCCCAATGTGGGCAAGTCCACCCTCATCAACCGTATCCTTGGCGAGGAGAGGGTGCTGGCCTACGATATGCCCGGCACCACCCGCGACAGCATCTACGTGCCCTTCGAGCGTCGTGGGCAGAAATATACCTTTATCGATACCGCTGGTGTGCGGCGCCGGCGCAAGGTCAGTGACAAGCTGGAAAAATTCAGCATCATCAAGGCCCTGCAGGCCATCGAAGAGGCCCACGTGGTGGTGCTGGTGATCGATGCCCACGAAGGCGTGAGCGAGCAGGATGCCCACCTGCTGGGTTTCATCCTCGACGCCGGCCGCGCCCTGGTGATTGCCGTCAACAAATGGGACGGTCTGGATAAATCCGAGCGTGAGCGGGTGCGTTACGAACTGGCGCGGCGCCTGCAGTGCGTCGACTTCGCGAAGCTGGATGTCATCTCCGCCCTGCCACGCACCGGTGTCGGCGACCTGGTCGCGCCCATCCTGCGCCACCACGAATCGGCCCGCCGAC
>CAJVYS010000148.1 GCA_913009875.1 uncultured Gammaproteobacteria bacterium
ATTGGTTTGTTGCGTGATGGGGCATGCTGGATCATGGGTCATGTCTCCTGAATTTCCACCGGGGTGGGCCGGTGGGAGCGCGGTGACGTTTTCACCGGCTGTGGCGTCGAATTCCAAGGCTAGTTTTGCGCTACTGAACCCTTGGGCAGCACCCAGATGGCCATGACGTTTCGGCCCGCCGGGTCGAGCTTGATGCCGACCTCGGTATCTTCTCGCAGGGCGTAAACGGAGGCGTTGCGGGTTTCCAGGGTGTGGACGCGCACATTGGGTGATACCGTATAGCGCACGCCGCTGATGATGACCTTGCCGGCCTCCACGATGGATCGCATGATGCCCTGTCTGTCGAAGCGTGAGGGATAATACTTTGGCAGATTACTGCGTTGCGGCATGGCTCGGTCGACGTTGCCTTCTTCGCTATGCATGCCTCGCTGCGGCATGTGCTCGTCGGCGAAGGCGGAGCCGGCGAGCAACAGGCCAATGAGGGCCGCTGCGATGCTGAATTTGTGGGTTGCGTTATGCATGGCTATTCATCCTCTGTTTCTGGTTTTGGGCTGATGCACGATAGTGCCTAGTTGACGATCTCCCGCCATGAAGTCCGCCCTTCACCGACGGCGCCATCCGTGTTGGTGCCGAAGCTGCGGATGTCATCACCCGCCTGGGTCATGCGCTGGTTGCCGATAAAGGCCGAGTCTGTGGGCGTGTCGGTATCGAAGCGGATGCCGGTGACGATGTTGGCGTCGCCCTCGGTGTCATCGGTGTTGTCCAGCAGGCTGAAGTTGCGGTCGCCATTGAGGTCGAAGATGACCTTGCTGCCGGAGCCGCCGGTGTAGGGATTGAAGCCCAGCTCGAAGCCGCCGGCGCCAGCGCTGCAGGCGTTGGTGGCGCGGGGGATGATGGTGTTGACGAACAGCAGTCCACCGCGTATCTGCAGATTGCGCACGGCGCGTTCGCCGGGATATTCCACCGGGTTGCTGGTGTTTGCGGCGGGCATGTCGAGGTCGATGTACCAACCCTTGACCCTGCTCGCCGGTGAGCCGGTGTTGTCCCAGTTGATGGCATTGTTGGTGAGCGTGCGCACGGTATAGCCATGCTCCGGGTTGATCTTGTTGGTGAACACCTGCTCTACCAACTGGTTGGTGCTGCTCTTGATTGTCACCAGTGGGTTATTGGAGAGGTCATCCCAGATGCCATAGATGGACTGGATACCCGTGCTGGTGGCGTCCTCGGAGGTCATCCAGCTGCCGGTGGTGGTAATGACGATGAGACCACTGTCGGTGGGATGGGGGACCACGATGGGGATGGTGGTGATGGGCTGGACGACATTGCTGCCTAGCGGATCATGGCGCGCCTGGAAGATGGTTTTGGGCGCACTCTTCCAGGAAGACAGACTGGTGCCGGTCAAGTCGAAGCGATACAGGTTGCCCTGCAGGTCACCGGCATAGATGTAGTCGAGGGTGCCATTGCCGTCGATGTCGACACCACGCACGCCGCCGATGCCGTTGGGCGTTGAGGTATCGGTGCTTTCGGCCTTGCCGTTGCCAGTACTGATCTTGATGAAGTCGGCATCGGCAGTCCATATCCCGTCCTGGCCGCCTTCGATAAACATCACATAGAGGGTGGCATCGCCATCGCTGCTGGTGCTGTTGTAGCCATTGCCGAATACGGCCACCCATTTCTGGTTACCGCTGCTATCGGTGGCGTTGCTCATGCTGATCAGCGGTTGGCTGAAGGTGAAACCCAGGTCACTGCTGCCGACGCCGCCGTCATCGGCCTCGGTGAATTCCCAGAGGACGTTATCCTTGGCCTCGTTTTCCGTGTCCAGACCTGCCGGGTCGGTGACGTTGAGGGCGTAATAGCCCTTGCCGCCGGCGCCGAGACCACCAATCAGTACCGTATTCCAACTCAGGCTGCCGCTATTGGTGCCGCCGGTTGTAGGCGTAAAGTAGGCATCGTTCACGGCGACGGTGAGGTCGACGAAGAATTCATGGGTGTAGTCCGGGTCGGTGAGGTTCGACAGCTTGCTGTACATCATGCCTGGCACATAGGCGAATACTTCAGAGCCGGTGCTGGTATCGAAGGCATGCAGCATGCCGTCGTTGGCGCCCACATAGGTTATCTGCCGGCGGGTTTTGCGGGCGGTGATGAACTCGGCATAGGTGTTGCCGGAGGTCTGCGGATAGGCGCCGCCGTTACGGCCGTAAAACTGGGGCTTACCAACGAACACGGGCGTGGAATGCACGATATCCCCCAGCTTGCCGGCAATTGCCGAACGCTCGCGGAATTCACCGGCGGCGGCATTGGCGCCTTCATCGGCACTGTGGCCACGCAGGTAATCCAGGCGCTCATCACCGAAGGTGTTTGTCGATGAGGCGACATTGGCCGGCTGCGGGTTATCCAGCGATGTTTGTTGACTGCCGCTGCCGGTGGTCAGGCTGCTCCACTGGAAGGGGATGCCCTCGCTGGTTGCGGAGCCGGTGTCCTTGTAGGTGATAATGGTGCGGGTATCGGAACTGCTGGCGGTCTTGGCGTCCAGCTGTGCCGCCGCACTCCAGGTAATTGCGGGGTCGACCTCGATATTCTTGGTGACGGGGTCAACGGTTACGGCATGGGCGACGAGGTCACCCTTGTTGGTCTTGGTGTTGAACGAGGCGCGGAATACCAGGCTGCCGATGCCCACTTCCTGGGTATTGAAGGCGACAGCGGTGGCGGTGCCGGTGGACTTGGCGATGTCGGTGAAGATATCGCTCATGGCCGTGGCCAGGCCGACGGGGTCATTGGCGCTGAGGAACTGGCCGCGGCCGTTATAGGCGGCGTGGCGCAGGTCGTCGATCTTTTCGGCATTCCCCGCCGCGGCATCAGGCCAGGCGAAGGCAACGGCGGGGTCCGTGGGACCCGCTGTGATGCTGCCGGTGACGCCAAAGCCGACGGTATAGGTGGCCATGTGCTGGTGCATGGTTTCAAACGGCGAGGTGCTGCCGAGATAACCGGTGATATCGCGCACAGTGGTGGGTACCTCATTGGTCAGTGAATGCAGGTCGGTTTCGTAATAATGCATGGCGACATCGGCCAGAGTGTTGCTGATGCCATCGGCATAGGCGCCACCGTCGAAGTCACCGCTGCCGGCATCGGTATTGCCGAGCCCGGGTGAGCCGCCATTCCAGAAGCCATCCGTCATCAGGATGGTGTAGTTCTGCTGGCATTGACCACCGTCGCTGCTGGAGACCGTGGGGCATGAGCTGCTGCCGGGCGAGGAGGCGGACGAGGAGCCGAAGATGTCGCCGGAGGCGCAGTCGAAGTAGCGGCCCGTGTTGCGCAAGGCGCGGCGCAGTGGTGTGCCGTTGTTCGGGACGGTCTGGAACAGTTCATCCAGCAGGGCGCGCTTGTTGCCGCTGGCGGGCGAGACGTTCATGGAGGCCACGCGAATGCGGTTATTGGCGTTGTTATTGATGGTGGCGTAGCCGATGCGCGCCGTTTCCGCGGGTTTGACGGCGGCGCTGAAAGCGGCCTTGGCGGTCAGGTCGCGCTTGCGGTAGTAGCTGAACCAGTTGGCGAAGTTTTGTTGAATGGCGGCGTTTTCATCGCGGATCTTGTGCTCGGTTTCCTCGCCGTCATCGAACAGGCCGTCGCTATCCAGATCCTGCCAGGTGTAGTAGCGGAAACCATCCGGGTTCCCATCACCGTCCCGGTCGCTTTCGAAACGCGTGGTGCCGCCACCCCAGTTAGAGTTGTGGCGGGTCAGGTCGATGTGCTCCTGGGGGTCGTAGGGGTTGTCCGGGGCGTTGGTGACATCGATGTTGCCATAGGTGTTGCCACTGATATCGACACCCTCCCACGGCAGGTAGATCTTGTTGGGATCGAAATACATGGGATTGAAGTCGCTGTTGCGGATGCGCCAGGCCTCATCGTCGGCGGTGTTGCAGTCGTTGGCGTCGTCGCCATAGCTATTGCTGCCGAACTCGACGATGTAGAGGTAGCCGCTGAAGGTGCCGTCGTTGAAGCCGCAGTTAGCGGTGCCATCGTCGTCGCTGTCGCGATGCTTGACACTGCCGGATCCGGCAGGGCTGTTGCCATCGGGCTGGGTGCCAGTGAAGCGGCCGCCATGGGCATAGTCCGTGGACATGATTTCCCAGTCCATGCTGCCGGAGTCGTCATTGACGATCATGATATTGGGCTCAACGCCAACGATGACCTCCAGGGCATTGTCGGAAAGGTTCAGGGGCCCTGCGGAAGTGACGGAGGCATAGAGCCCGAACAGCAGTGATGGCACGGCCAAGCGTGCTATATGGCGGGCGCGACCCAGAAAATTGCGTTTATTCATGATGCTTCTCCATTGACTCTCATGCTGTTCATGTACCCTTGTCTACAGGCGCTTTCCCCAGGAGGACTGAAGAATGACGACGGTGTCGTCGGAGCCGCCGGTACCCCTGGCGGTAATCAGAAAGGTCTCGATCTTGCCGGCACCGGTTCCCTGTCCAGCGTTGCTCAGATTGAGGGCTGCGATGGGATCTATGGTGGTGGCCAGGTGCTGGATGACATAGCGGGGCGGGCTGCCGACCCGGTAAGTGCTGTCGAACCCGCTGTATTCCAGGCTGTCACTTGCGGTCCAGTTGACGGTTTCCCAGATGCGCAGATTGGAGCGGTTATAGAGGCCGTCGCTGCCATCGGCGTCGAAGATGTTGGTGGCGATGATGTTGTCCTGAATGTCCTGTTCCGCGGTGCGCAAGGCGGCCTCTGCGGCCTGGAAGGCGAGGTTCTTGTCGTGCAGATTGCGCGTCATTTTTTCTTCCATCGCCGAGCCTTTCATGCTGCTGACGCCGAGCAGGGTCATCACCAGTAACATGATCAGGCTGACGATGAGGACGGCGCCCCGCTGTTGCCGGACGCCGCTCAGGGGAGTGATGTGTCGTGGGGTCATGTCGTGTCCTCCGGGCCTATTGGACGCGGTTGCGAATGGTGGTGGTAGAGCTGAAACTGCGGCGCAGGCGCCTGTCGCCGCTGGCACCAGCACTGGCGGTGATGTTGTCTTCAAGACTGCGCAGGGTGAAATCAACGCGGGTACTGACGACCTGTGACATGTCACCAATGGTGTCCGCATCCACATAGGCATTGGCGGTCCTGTCGCCGTCCGTATCTTCGCCATAGGTGATCTGCATATCCTCCACGCCCTCCACCAGCTCTTCCGCCGTCATCACGCCGTTATTGCCCAGGGCATAGCGGAACAGGGCCGGCTGGCCGGAGCTGCCGGTGCCGATGAAGTAGATGTGGTTGACCAGGGCCATGACCTCGGCATCGGGGCCATAGGCCTTGCTCAGGAAATTGCCGGTGTTGACGGTGTTGACGTGGGCGATGGTGACCTTTCCGGGGCCATTGGAGACGCTGTTTGCGGCGAAGATGTCCCCCTCGACACAATCGGAGATGACGAGGATGTCACCGGCCTGGAAGCGTCCGGCAGCGAGGGCCGCATCCAGCTGGATGTTGGCATTGACGCTGCTGAGATTCCCGTCCAGACGGATGCCCATGTCCTCACCACGGGCGATGCTGATGATATCGGTATTGGGCAGGACGTCGTCCATGGTCAGCGTTTGGGTGTTGCTGATGGTGATGGGGAGGTCGCTGTACTCGAAGCCCTGGAGCCCGCTACCGGTAAAATCGGCCGTGCTGTCGGCCACGCTGTCGCCATTGAGGTCGACTTGGTTTGTGGGGCTGGTCACCAGGCTGCTACAGCCGAAGTAGCCCACCATGCGCAGGTCGTGGTTCATCATCTGCACGGCGAAACGTCCCCCTTCCTGAATCTGCGAGGCGGCCTCCTGCATGCGATAGGTCTTTTTGTTGCTGACGAAGATCTGCAGCACGCCAGCCAGCAGGATGAGACTGATGGTCATGGCGATCATGATTTCGACCAAGGTCAGGCCGGTCTGATTGGCAGAAGGCGTGTGTCGGTGGTGCAGGGTGTTCATGGCCGTGTACTCAGAGAGAAACAGGTGAGATCAGCTGTGGTGTCGCCGCTGCATTCGGTGCCCGTGGCGCCCGTGCGCGCGTCGTCCCACATCACCGTGATGGTGAAGACGGGATTGGCGCCGCCGCCGCTGACCGTGCCCTGGCCAGCCGGCAGCAGGTTGCCCAGCCGGGTGCCCCAGTCATGGGCATCATGCTGTGCCATCTGGGCGCTGGAGCAGCCGCTGGTAATGCAGCCGGGGTCACTGGTGGTGGTGCTGTCCAGGGCATCGTAGGCGCCGGCCTCCAGCCCCTGCCGATTGGCGCGGATGCGATCCAGCATCTCATTGGCCAGCAGGCTGGCCTGGGTGCGCTGATAGGCGCTGTTATTGTTCTGCAGACTGTTGGCCTGCAGGCCGGCAAGACCCAGCAGCCCAATGGACAGGATGATGAGGGCGATCAGGATTTCCAGCAGGGTGAAGCCACCTTGCCTTTGCGGCACCTGCATGCGCGGTTCTCCGGTGGTCATCTGTGATGGGTGTTGTTTCATGGTGTTGTCTGTCCTAGGCGGTGACAGGGGCGGCGCAGTTGGGCAGTGGCGTGGCGGGTGTCCCCTTCACCAGGCGGGGGCGTCCGGTGCCATTGACCTGGATCTGACGGCCCTGGGATTCACCCTGGTCGTCGCAGATGGCAAAGATTGCCGTGGAGCCACCTTCGTTGGTGGTGCCGTCTGGGTCGTATTCCAGATTGTTGTCTGAGGTGTTGTTGGTCTTTATCTGCACCTGGCCGCCGCGCGGCTTACCGATGCGGATCAGGGTGTCGGTGGCGCTGTCGTAGATGTTGTTGGCATCGCCGCTGGCGAATACCAGCCAGCCACTGGTCCAGGTGTTGGCACTGCCGCCACAGGACGGGGTTGCGGCTGCCGGATCAGCACTGCGGCAGAGGATGACTCGTGTACCACGTTTTATTGCCTCGCTGCGTGCCAGGTTGATGTCAGACACCAGGGTGTTGGTTTCGATGGCAAGACGATTGCTCTTGACCATACTGCTGAAGCTTGGCGCGGCCTGGCTGACGACAATGGCGGCCAGGGCCAGGGTGACCAGTAGCTCGATCAGGGTGAATCCGGAGGATAACGTTCGTGACTGCTGCATGGGCCTACTCGCGGTGGATACAGGAAAGCTCTGTTTCCGTTATCGGCGCGGGCAGGAGGAGTTTATTACCGTCCGTCCAGCCTTTTCGGCCATTAGTCGATAAGGCGAAGGTTGGAGGTGGTTGAAAGGGGGGGGCTATGAGGTGGCTGTGGTTTCTGTGCCGGGCGGCACGGGGGATGCCTTGAGGGCGGTTGCGCGGCGTGTGTCACGTCGCCGGTCGATGACATTCTTCAGTGCGATCAGCAGCCCCAGGCCGATGAAGGCGCCGGGTGGCAGGATGGCCAGCAGGAAGCCGCGGTAGCCGTCGATGAGGGTAATGGTCAGCCATTGCGCACCCT
>CAJVYS010000149.1 GCA_913009875.1 uncultured Gammaproteobacteria bacterium
TGCCGAGTTCGTCTTGCAGAATTTCCTTGCTGACACGCACGCCCAGCAGGCCACTTGGGTCAAAAGTCAGCACGGCCTGTTTGCCTGCGGCCAGCGTCACCGCGCCCAGGTTGGCCACGATCAGTCCATCGTTTTCAACCTGCTTGCCTATGAGTGCGACATTGCCGCCCAGCGAGGCGTTTATCATGCCGCTGTTGATGACTGAGCCATCAGTTCCCAAAACTTCATCAAAAATATAACGGCCGTTCATAAAGTCATTGGGCTGGATATTCAAACCCGAGGCAATAATGCCGCCGACATTGATGATGGACGTGGGGGTAAAAAAGATGCCATTGGGATTGACCAGAATCACCTGGCCATTGGCGTCAATGCGGCCGGCAATGGTGGAGCCGCTTTGACTCAGGATACGGTTTAGAGAGATAGAAGAGGCGTTAGGCTGAAGGTACTGCACACGTTCATTAACATTGACGTTATAACTTTGCCAATCGATGGCCATGTTTTGGCTGTTTTGATTGATGGTAGTGGTGCTGCCGGAATGGGTAATGGAACCGGCGCCACCGACCACCTGACCGCCATCCGGCCCGGCAACGGCCGGTGGCAGACTGACGACACTAAACATCAACACCGTACAAAAAGCTGTGCAGCGCCATGTCTTAACGCTGCCCTCTCTTCCACCGCGTTGAATTGTTACCTTGCCTGCCATTTTTCTGCCTTTACTCGACTAATTTCATGGCACGGCTGAATCGTTTTTTTCAGCCACGCGCGCCTTTATTTAAAATCACCGTCCATGCTATATCGTCCGTCAGCCGCAGCAAACACTAGAGTATCGTCCGTAGTGGTATCGGTGCGGGAAGTCGCCAGCCCGGTGTAGGTACCGTCACGAGTACTACTGCCACACCCCGTCAGCACTACACTGACACGGTACAAGCTACTACCACTGATGGGGATAAGGGTCCCATCCAGTTCACAGCCTGCAAAAACACCACCACCTGAAAAGTCAACCTCCGTAAGCACCCCTGCATTATCGATAATAAGCTCTTGTGCAGCAGCGCTACCGCCAACCTTCGCCTGCCAGTTCGTATTAATACCCACCACATTTTCAATTCTTGGGAAAGCCGCCACCGTGTTATTCGTCGTGGCATACAGCAGACTAAACGTCCCGCTGCCGACACCGCTGCCGTTCAACGTGCCGGTGATTGATGAACCTGTTGTGATTGTGCCACTGGCCGTAGCTTTGGTTGGCCCCAGAAATAGGCCACCTTCAGTGTAAATCGTGAAATCAGCGGTAAAATTATTGCCGCTGATGTTGGTGATAGTGCCATCATAAAGCAGCTCGTTTGCCACGCTCATCATCATAATCCGGTTGCCATCCACCATCGCTTGCAGATCAGTGATATTAATTGTCCCGCCCGCGCCATTATCCACACTGGCGGTGCCTTTATTGATGTAATATCCGGCCGGATTGGCATCGGACTGAGCTGTAGGCAGTATGCGAACACCGTCACCACAGCCTTGCAAAACCAGGGCAAGCAGTGCCAGAAACAGCATCGGAAGGTGGGTGAAACGTGTTGTCTGGCAGTGCGGAGTCATGGCATTGTCCTTGTTAAGTGTTAGGCGTCCTTGGCAGGAGGTAGAACGTGAACGCATTTCTGAGACGAAACAGGCAGGGAATCTTACCACAATCCGGAGAATTTTTTGACAAATAATGGATGATTCAGAGTGGATAGGTGGTGCGGAGAAGCGAGCAGGGTTATTCAACAACAAATCCAGGGATGTGGAGAATTTCTCAGATAAGTAGCCTGGGTTGAACAGAGTGAAACCCGGGTTTCGTTGTACTCAACCCAGGCTACTTGCTGACCATTCGAGCCATATTCAGTTTCGTAACGTGGCGGCTATCACGATATGGGTGTTGGCAGGAGGGCACATTCACCATTGCTTGTTTTAGTCAAAATCCCAGATCCAATCAAGAATCATTAGTAATATCAACGTAAACCCAGACAAGACAAACAGCGTATAAAATACGCGTGCCAGAATCCTGTCAAACACCGTTGTGTGTTTGTACAATAACTCATAATTTGCAAAAAGCACGCTGCCTCCTTGAGGGTTACTTCTGATTTTTTGCATCACTGACTTTGGTAACGTTAGCGCTTCAGCCACATTGAAAATATCCCAACCACTTAAGAATTCAATACCTAATTCATGCTTGGTTGCCGGGTTTTTCCTTAGCTTGCGCACAGTAATCCGGCCAAAAATAACAAATAAAATCCATCCGATTAACATCGTCGCCGCTGGAATCGCTAAAAGGGTAGAAAACAAACTCACCAGGAATTTACCAATTTCATGATTTCGTCATACCAACCACCAGATCTTTCTTTTACCAAATAATTCATTCCCATAGAGGCAGCAGCAGCCACAACAATAAGACCAACCCAGCCAACCGGTGTAGCTACAGTTAAAAACATCAATGCTGTGGTGCCCGCTTTCGCAGCAATTGAGCCCATAATTGCACTCGCCGCAAAACTACTCGACTCAATAAACAACTCCCGCTCCCAGTTACCATCCGCTTTGTATTCGTTGTGTATATTACCCACACGGCTGCCTACATCGACGAGCACCAAACCATTGCCCAAAACCTTCCCGTATTGACTGAAGCGGCCCAGAGCATTGGCCTGGGTGACGGAGGTCAGTTGCAGTTTCTGGATGTGGGGGCTGCTGCGGGCGATGTTCGTGGCGCGGGTGCTGTTGTTCAGGGCGGTGCCTTTGAGTGGTGCTCTCTTTTGCGAGAGGGCGGCGATCCTGAGTTCGTATTGAAACTTTTGCTGCATGTTGGCGAAGGCGGTGTGAAACGCCTGTCCGGCTGAGGCCGGGGTGACACCCGAGGTGCCCTTGCCGTACACCGCGTCGCGCCAGGCCAGCAGGGCATCCTGACAACGCTGAACGCTGAACGCTAGTCGTGAAGGCGCCGCCACGGGCGGCATGCACGGAGGATGCGGAACCGGCCAGGGCGGCGGTGGTGTCGCGCAGTGCCACCATGGCCTTACTGACACCGACGACCTTATCCTGCCCCAGGGTGGCGGAGAGTCTGTGAATATTGCGTGGATTGCTACAGAGAAGCGGCGTAATAAGACCGGCGTCTGCCGGCGTTATCCGGCCGATGGTTAGGGTTGATAGGCCCACATGACTCCGTGTTGTCCGTTGCAGTACAGTTCTTCAAGCGTAATAACAGTGATATCCCCATCGAAAGAATAAACTTCATTTTATGGGTATAAAAACGTGCTCCACCTTGCCTTTGAAGGCGCACACATTAAATATCCCTACTTCGAATTGCCCGCCATATCCATTGACACTTCTTTGCCCAATACTTCAATGAGAGCACAATGAATATCTTTATCGTCCGTCGCTTCACATTGAGCAAGAAGATCGATCAATGCGCTTTGCATCGCGTGAAGGTCTTTCAGACGTTCTTCGATCATCGTGACCTTCAGTCGGGCTAACTGTTGAACCTCTTGGCAATGGCCATCACCAAGATCCAATAATTCACGAATTTCCTTGAGGGTGAAACCAAGCTGTTGGGCGCGTTTGATAAAACGTACGCGTGAAACATATTCCGGGGGATACTGCCGATAACCCTGATCAGGTTTGGCAGGCTCTTTTATCAAAGCCAGGCGTTGGTAATAACGTATCGTCTCGACATTGACATCGGCTGCCGTTGCCAACTTACCAATGGTGAATGTCTTGGGTGCATCCATAGTCGGTTCGTTACCTGCTTCTCATATATCGCTCGTCCATCGAATGTTACCTGAATCCGTGGTTTTATGATCCACTAACCGGCACAGCAGGATAACTGTTTTACATCCTTGCTGAAGGTTTGGGCGCAGAGTTTCAATCCTTCCACCATGGTCAGGTAGGGAAATAACTGATCGGCCAGTTCGTCAATGGTCATGCCGTTGCGAATCGCCAACGCGGCACTCTGGATGATTTCACCACCCTCGGCAGCCAATACGTGGCAACCGACGATACGGCCGCTACTCTTTTCCGCCACCAGTTTGATAAAACCGCGCGTATCCAGGTTGGCCAGGGCGCGCGGTACATTTTCCAGGTCCAGGGTACGACTCTCAACAAAGATGCCCTGCGCCTGAGCCTGTTGTTCGGTCAGACCTACGGTAGCAGCTTGCGGATGGGTGAAAACTACGGCGGGCAGCACGGACAAGTCAATGGCACTATCGCCACCGGTCATATTGCGGGCAGCACGGGTGCCCGCAGCGGCGGCCACATAGACAAACTGCGGTTGGTTGGTACAGTCTCCGGCGGCGTAGATGTTCTGTACATTGGTGCGCATATGCTCGTCAATCACTATGGCGCCACGTGGGCCGGTTGCCACACCGGCCTTGCTGAGATCCAGCCCTGCGGTGTTGGGCAGCCGCCCGCTGGCAACGAGCAACCGGTCACCACGAACATCGCCATCGCTGGTCGCCAACAGGAATTGTTGACCATCATGACGAACGAGCTTCGCTGTTGTGTGCAGCATGACCCTGATGCCTTCGTCCTCGAAGACCTGCTGCAGACCCTCACCGATCTCCGGCTCCGCGCGTGATAGCAGGGTACTGCGGGCGACCACCGTCACATCGGCGCCCAGATGACGAAAGGCCTGCGCCAGCTCCAGCGCCACCGCTGCACCGCCCAGCACGATCAGATGCCGGGGAACCTGCTCGGCGACCAACGCCTCCGTGGAGGTCCAGTAGGGGGTATCACTAAGGCCGGAAATCTGCGGAATCACCGGGCGGGCGCCCACGGCAAGCAGGATACGGTCCGCCTGCAGGCGCGTTTCACCCCCGTCCGTAAGCGCCACACGCAGGGTGGAGGCACCCTGAAAACGCGCCATGCCGCGCATCAAGGTGATGCGGGGATGACTCTCCAGGATGCCTTCATATTTGGCATGACGCAGCTTCTCAACCCACGCCTGTTGCTGGGCCACCATGGCCTTGCGATCAATGTCCGGCGTGTTGAGTGGCAGACCGGCAACCGCATGGTGACCCTGCAGGTAGGCGATGTGTGCGCCGCGAATCATGATTTTCGACGGCACGCAGCCGATATTCACGCAGGTGCCACCGATCACCTCACCACCTTCGATAAGGGTGACCCGGGCGCCCTCCTCGACCGCCTTGATGGCGGCAGCAAAGGCGGCGGATCCACTGCCGACGATTGCTACATGCAGGCTGGCGCCATCGGCCATGCTCATGGCAAGGACGGCGTCAGGCGCGAGGGATAACCCGCCTGCCCGGTGGCGAAGGTCAGGTCTTGCACATCGACCCTGGCGGGATCATAGGTCACCTTCGCCCAGCCAACGCCGTTGCCCTCGTATCCGGCGCTGACCTCAGTCACCCCCTCCACCTTTCGCAGAGCCCTTTTCACTGTGATGGGGCACATGTTGCAGGTCATCTTGTCCACCGACAGGGTGATGGTCTTCAACTCAGCCGCCAGTGCCCCGGCCGAAACCACAAGGGTGCCGCCAAGTACGGACAGACACAGGCTTAACAGCAGTACTATTTTGCGCATGGCTTTCTTGCTCCTCCAGAGGATGGATTCGTACACTCAGTCCAGCAAAAAGGGGCCGTACCAGGGAAAACCCATGGTAGCCAGCACCGCAATGCTGACAATCCAGAACGTGATGCGCTGCCTGCGCAGGTTCGCTGGCATGGAACAGGGTTTATCCACCTGGCAGCTCTGAGGCACTAAGTAGAGTTTGCGAAAGGCCAGGCCAAGAAATAGCAGGGTGACGGCGATAAACACGGGGCGATAAGGCTCGAAGGCGCTGAGATTGCCGATCCAGGAACCGCTGACGCCCAGGGTCAACAACACCAGCGGCCCGATGCAGCAGATCGATGCCGCAATACCGGTAACAATACCGGCGAGCAGTGTGCCTTTGGGGAGTTCAGGCTTTTCCCGGCCACCGTCTTTTTCCGACAGCTCCGCCAGCGGCACCGAGTTCTGTGAAGTGTCCATGGAACGCTCCTGATATATAACAATACGGGAATTCTAGACGCCGTACCCTACAACGGAGTCAAGGGAGGAAATTCCATCTTCAGGGAGTAAGGCAAACAGGAAGAAAAAGCACGCAACGCCGGCCTGTCGGAACGGCCGGCCGGATACCGGGTCAAGCCCGGCACAAGTTTTTTTACCCGGTATCCCGTCAGTCAATAAACAACCCCGCAGCAAGCGGCAGGGTATTAACATCATCGACGTCACACTGGCGCAGGCCAGTGTCCAGGGGTTTCAACCTCTGGATTCCGGCTAAAAACATGCCGGAATGACGGCATTCGCTGCAAGCTGCGGGGAATTAGACCCACAGGGATTAAAACCCTAATCCTTAAGATGCAACTTTCGGCAGCTCACTGGAAAGAATATCAAGATTCGGCAACATAATAATTTCTATACGGCGGTTGAGCTGCCTACCTTCTTCAGTTTCATTTTCAGCTCTTGGGCGGAACTCGCCAAAACCCGCGGCGGAAATATTTTCAGGAATAACATCCATATCTGTCAACAGATGGACGACGGTGAGTGCACGGGACGTAGATAATTCCCAGTTACTGGGGAACCGCGCGCTTTTAATGGGTCGGTTGTCAGTATGCCCTTCGATCTGAAAACGCCTGTCGGAGAATTGGCTCAGTACCGCAGCGATTTGACCCAATGCCTCTTTACCTTCGGGGTTCAAATTTGCACTTCCGCTCTTGAACAGGACATTATTTGGAAGATTAATGACAATTCGTCCCTGTTCGATGCTGACCGTTAATTGGCCACCATCGATCATGGTTTGCAGCCGATTAACAAATTGTGCATATATTTCATTACGGCGCTTGGTTTCTGCTTCAATATTTCTGAGCGTGGCCATTTGCGCCTGAGATTCAGAAAGATTTCTCTGCAGGGCCTGTTTTCTTGCTTCAAGATTCATTAATTCATTTTGAATTTCCTCAACCCGCATTTTGGCGGACTCTAACTCCTGCTCCGTTATTTTGAGTCGCTGCTGATTACGATTAATTTCTTCCTGAGCCAGCGCATTTTGCATCCTGGCTGCTTCTAATTCCTGCTCTGTCTTTTTAATTTTCGCCTTATTACGGCCAATTTCATCCTGTGCCCCTTCCAGGGATTCGCGCATCGCATCCTTCTCTGCCAGGGCTTCCTCAAATTTACTGCTGGATACGCAGGCAGATAAAAAGATCGGAAGAGCACACGTCTGAACTCCAGTCACACTGATATATCTCGTATGCCGTCTTCTGCTTGAAAAAAAAAAACAACAAAAAAAAACAAAAAACAAATAAAAAATAAAAAAAATATCAAAACACTA
>CAJVYS010000150.1 GCA_913009875.1 uncultured Gammaproteobacteria bacterium
GCTCTATCGTTTTTTTTTTTAATGCTACCGCGCACACCGAGATCTACACTCTTTCCCTACACGACGCTCTTCCGATCTCTTGCTCAATACCAGATCGAGACGAATAGGCGCAGGACATAGGCGGAGAAGCTGTACAGGGGTTCGGTACCCGGGGTGAACCCTTCCGCACGCAGATCACGGAAGTCCTGATAGTTGAACTGCATATAGTTGTATTTGACGTTCAAGCTGCCCTTGTCGATAAAGCCCCAGCCCTGGCGGGCAAAGTGGTAGCTGGCGCCGAGACCGAGGCCGTGACTGTAATAGGTGCCCAGCTCCTTGTCGCGGGCAAGATAGTTCTGCGCATCCTGACGCGGAAACAGGTCACTGTAGAAGTCGGCGCGGCTCTGGGTGTAGTAGCGATAGCTGGCTTCCAGCGTCCAGGCCTTGCCCAGCGGGTGGACGTAGCCGACTTCACCGATCATGGCATTGATACCCCAGGTATCGATAAAGCCACGTACCTCACCGTGCACGGCGGCGCGATAGGGCAGGTAGTACAGTGCCTTGAGGCCCAGGGCGTGGCTGGTGCGGGTATTGGGGTACTGCTCTGCCTGGAACTGATAACCGCCGCTGCCGTCGAGATAGCGCACTGAGCGGTAGGGGTTGTTGAGATAGCCCTCGTCGGTGATCAGCTCGTAATTGAGGTCGATGAGCGAATTCTTGCTCAATACCTGCGACAGACCCAAACGGAAGCGTTGGCGATCGGCCTTTTTTTCAAAGTTGGGGTCGATGTTACCGGCCTTGTCGGCACGTCGGCGGATGGTGTCCCAGCCCTGGCCATAGCCCAGACTGACGGTGGTCAGATCGCCAAACAGGGAGTGACTGATGCCGAAGGTGGCCGAGTTGGCACTGAAGTCGCTTTCTTCACTATTGGTGAAAGAGAGGTTGAAGAGGGTTTTTTCGTACAAAAAGGTACTGCCCGCGGTCTTTTCTTCGCGATACTCGGTGTACGGGCTGGCGGTGGTGACCACGTCGATGGAGGCACTGGAGATGGAGTCCACGTAATAGTTGCCGAACAGTGAGCTGTACTTGCCCAACTGCTTGCGCACAAGGATCGAGGGGCCGCTGACGTCCAGGCCGCCGCCGGAATAGGCGTGGTAGAGGGCATCGGCACGGTCTTCCGGCAGCACCGCCGCAGTCAGCGGCAGACAAAAGCCCAGTACACCCGCCACCAACAGGCCCCAACGGAAACCGTTGCGGGTATCAGTTGCAGCCGCAGCCACCGCCACCCCCTCCTTCGGCGCCACGCGCACCCTCGCGTGCCTCGTAGACGTGATTGACGTAGCTGTCGGCCACCGGGTCGCGCGAGAAGCTCATGATGGGATCGGCCAGATTGGCGCGCTCGTAGGACTTGACCCATGGCTCGATGCTGCTGCAACCCGCCAGCGTTCCGGCGGCCAGCACGAGCAGCAACGTGCTACAGAGAGAGGGGTGCAGTGCATGCCTCATTCGCGGATCAGCTCCTTGACCTGCTTGCGGTAGTCGTCTTCATAGCCCGGCAGGTAGCCCTTGTGCACGAAGCGCACGGTACCGTCACGGTCGAGGATTACGGTGGTGGGCATGGCAATGACGTTGTAGAGCTTGCTCACCGTATTGCGGGTATCGAACAGCACCGGGAAGGTGACCGGGATTTCTTTGAGCATATCCAGCGCGGCACTGGAGTCCTCTTCCACGTTGACGCCCAGCAGGGTAAAGCCGAGGTCAGCGTAGCGCTCGTGGAGTTCTTCCAGCAGGGGCATCTCCTGCCGGCAGGGGGCGCACCAGGAGGCCCAGAAGTTGACCATCACCACCTCGCCGCGCAGCTCGCTGAGCTTAGTGTTTTCGCCGCTGCGGCTCTTCAGGGTGAAGTCGGGTGCGGGGCTGCCAACGTCCAGGGCCAGGGCACTGCCGGCCATCAACAAGCTCAGCAGCAGGGTCAGGGTCGGAATGATTCGGTTCAGCATGTTCATCGGGTTACCTCTTTTTACTTCTCTGTTGGGCTTACTTCTTATTCAGGGCCAGGCTAGAAAAAGATGCTCAGGCCGGCCGTGGTCTCGAGATTGTGCACGGTCTTGTTGTCACCCAGCAGGTCGATGTCGAAGACATGGTCACGCATGTCGAGATGGATGGCCAGCCAGTCGGTGGCGAGGAAGCGGTATCCGACGCCAAAGTTGATGGTGAAACGGTCGTCGCCGGCGAAGGTGGTCGAGCCGGCGCCGCCGATCACGTACAAGGCCGAACGAAAGGCCCAGTTGCGACTGACGAAGGTCTCGCCGGGCAGCAGATTGTAGCCCAGCGAGACGTTGTAATAACTGAGGATGCGTTCCTCGTCGGTCAGCAGCGGTGCGCCGCCGCTGAGGCGTTCATAGCTGGTCTCGGTGGTCGTCGAGCGGCCATAAGTAGCCTCGAAGAAGATGCCCTCGGTGACGTGATAGGCCACGCGTGCGCCTATCACCGCATTGGTGCCGAAGTCCTCGGCACTGAACAGGCCACCAAATACGCTGACCTCGAAGTCCTCGCTATCAATCTCGTCGATACCGACTTCACGCCGGTCGATCTGCGGCTGGATGACCTGCTGCTCGGCGACCTGCTGCTCGGCGACCTGATCGGTGCTGTCTTCGGCCGCCAGGGCCGCTGCGCTCCACAGGCAGGGCATGCACAGGGCGCTCAGAAGAAGAATGCGAAGCCTGCCTTCCATTCCTTGAATTCCTCGTTGTTGTCATCACTGGAAAAGGTGATGTAGCGGTTGAACTCCGCGCGCAGTACGAAGCGGCGCGACAGCCAGGTACGCAGGCCCAGGCCCACGTGCGCAGTGAAATCGTTGCGGTCCTCGGGCGGCACCAGGGTGGTGCGCGGTTGGGTGCTGAGATAGCCACCACCGAGGCTGAAAAAGGGTGACACCCGCCAGCGCGGAAAGGGCTGGGAGAGCAGGTTCACGTTGAACAGATAGCTGGAAGAATAGTCACCCAGCACCTGTGAAGCACTCAGCTCGGCGGAGAGATTTTCATTGAAGGCATAGCCGCCGTAGATGCTGATCTGCGGGGCATTGTTGAACACCCCGCCGAGCAGGCCGAACTCCCAGCGGCGCTGGCTGAAGTCGCCCAGGGCAGGCTCTTTCAGATGGGTGCTTTCTCCGCTAGTGGTCAATGTCTTCTCCAGTTGCGTGCGCGCTACCCAGCCGCGTTTGCCATCGGGGGTGCGCACCTTGAACCAATCGGTCTTGCGCTTCAGTACCTCGATGAAGTCGGCGCGATCCACCACGTGAAACACCGGGTAGCCGGCTCCAGGGCCAGTGTGCAGTTCGATGAAAGGATCGGCCACCTGCAGCAGGGCGTATTCCTCCGTGGCCTGCGCGGGGGCGGCCGCCAGCAGCAGCATGAGCAGCGCGATCCACGGCAGGGTGGAGATGGCTTGTCGGGTACGGACGATCACGAATGCTTACAGCGGCTCGTTGTTGGCTTTATTGATGCTTCATTTGATGCTCGCCCGGACTATCGCGCACGGCCGTGAACGGGGTCACAGGCCGTGATACCGGGGGGGCGTGGAGCTGGCCGGGCAGGGCGTCCCTGGGTGCCCGCCATAACCGCAATTGGATTGCGGCGATGACGGCGGTCATCTTAACGATTCCAACACCATACGGCCAGTGCGGTTAAGCCTCTTTTTTGCGCAGCCGGTCAATTCAGCGGCGCATCGAACGGGTTGTTGTAATACTGCGCGCCGATATCCAGCCATTCGGCGATCAGGCGCAGCTCGGTGGCGCTGAGGTAGCCGAAGTGGTCATCAGTGGGATCGAGGAACTTGCCCATGAAGGTGCCTCCGCGGGAGCCGAAGGCACGCATGGCGCGACTTTCGACGGGCACTAATTCCTGGTCGAACAGTGGGATACGATCGATTACCTCACCGGTCTCGAGGTCGATGGTTTCCTCAAACAACTGATTGCCATCCTCATCGAGCCGTGGGACTTCCTGCGTCACGTCCACCAACATCCCCTCGCTGTTGAGAACCTGCTGATCATCAAGGAACAACAGCTCGCGGTAGGACTTGAAGTGGTCGGCATCGATATCCGAATCACCGTCGCTGAGATCCAGTTGGGCGGCCGGCACCCGGAATGCGCTGTTGGCATCCACGTTGTTGTGGCAGCTGGTGTTGCTGCAGGTACGGTCGCCAATCACCACGTCATTGGCGTCCGTGATCGGCCGGGGTAGGCTCCACAGGGGATGAATGTGGGTTTCGTAATTGATAATGGTACGGCAGTTGGCGTCCCAGCTGCTCTGGCAGACGGAATTGGCGGGCGCATTGGAGCCGAAATAGGCGAGTTCCGGGTCGTCGTAGCGCAGCTTAATGGCAGGTTCGGGGTCGGTGTCCATCGGGTCGATCCACCACCAATCGACGGATTGCAGATTGACCGAGGGGCCGAGCTGGGGGCAGGTGACCATGGCATTGGAGGTGCCGCAGGCAAGGCGGATACGGGCCTGTGCCATGGTCTCTCCCATTCTCGCTATTAGGTCGGCATGGGTGCCGGGAAAGGGCTCTTCCGTACCGGCGCCGCGGTTCACCGGGTCGGGCGCATCGGCGGTGCCGTGGGGCTTCGGCGCCGAGCCGTCGCTGGGATTGTGGTCGTGGCAGCCGTTGCAGGTCAGGGTTTCGCCGGGGCGCAGTTGCAGCCAGTTCTGGTGACGGCCGCCGATGCGGCGGCCATCCCTGTCCACCACGCTGATGGCGAAGGGCACGTTGGCAGGCACCTTGACCCGCACCGAGCCGTCGGGCTGGATGGGCGCATAACCGATGATCTCGCGCATCCTCTGCCGGCCCGCGGCACCGAAGGCGCTGCGGTCAAAACCCAGCGCATTACGATCGGGGATGGGCACGGACTTGACGATGCGCAGGAAGCGCGCTCGGCGTTCGTCGGCCGTGAGCAGGGTGGGATTGGCCAGTTGCCCGAAGTTGGGGTTAGGGATATCGGTGGAGCCGCTGCCAAGCCCGTCAAAGATACCATCGAAGTCGTAAACGCTGCGGATGTGCAGCAGGCCGACGCCTTCCTCGGCAAGATCCTGATCCAGCTCGAAGCCCGCGACCCTGTCGTAGAGGATGGCCGGCCTGCTGCGTGGCGCGGCGACCACGGGTTCCTCGATGACCCAGCCCTCTTCGGGCAGTACCACGGGCAGCTGGGTCTGCCGGTCGAGGTCATAGATGTAGATCCCATAGACGGGGAAGGCCTCAACGGTATCGGCAGAGATGTCGTCCGGGCAAGGCAGGATGCGTGTTTCGTTGCCCTCGACCACCACCCGGCGGCACTGGCTCCAGCTCACCAGGGCACGGTTGGTGCCGTCCCACAGGGGGTAGATACTGCGGAAGCGGCCATTGGGGGAGATGCTGGCGTCGGTGCGTACATCAAGATCCACCGCCGAGGTCTGCGCGGGACCGCTCAGCACGCCCTGCTGGGGCCAGATGGGCTGGGTGTTGTCGACATAGTTGGCGATATCGATGAGTGCGGGTGCGCCGCTGCCCCGACCCGCCGAGCCGTCGGAGGATTTGAGCATGACGAGAACCCGACCGTCTTCCAACTGGCGCGGGCTGAGGAACTGCACATCATCGGCGCTGTCGTCATGCATGCCATAGACTACCTTCAGCTCGGTGCCATCGGGGCGAATACTGTACAAACTCATGGTGTCGTGATTGCCCATACGATCCCAGCGGGTGAAGAGGATCTCGCCCGTGCTGAGTACCGTGGGGTCGAGATCGTGGCTCTGATTGAAGCTGATTTGCTGGATGTCGGTGCCGCTGGCGCTCATCACGTGCAGCAGCGGGGCCTGCTCATTCAAGTTTTCGTCGAGGGCGCGGAAGCGGCTCTTGCCTTCATTGGTAAGCACCGCGCCGGAGGCCTTCTGGCGCGTGGAAGTGAAGACGATGCGGCCGTCCGGCAGGTAGTGGGGAGCCAGATCATCGCCCTCATCGGCGAAGATGTCCGACTGCATCACGCGCTGTGGACAGTTGCCGCTGGTGGTGTCGTATTCGTAGATATCCCAGGTGGGCTCGATATCGTCGTCGGGATCAGGGTCCGGCAGACGCAGGGAGAAGATAATCTTGCTGCCATCATAGGAGGTCTCCAGGTCACGCACGTCACCCAGGCCCTGGGTCAGGCAGGCGGTGATATTGCGCTCGCTGGCCGAAGGTGAGGCGCGGTCGCGGTACCAGATGTCGCCACCCTCGGTGAATCCCAGCACCTCGTTGATATCCGTGTCCACCAATACTTCCTCATTGGTGTCCTGATCGATCTCGGTGACGATGGGGCGTTTGATGTAGGCAATGCCGAAGTCCTCGACCAGCTGCTCCGGCGGCACCTCGTCGCAGGCCGTCAGTACCAGCACGCCGGTCATGGCCATGCCTTGAATTAACCTGCGGGTTGTTTTGTCCATACGCATTCTCACCAATTACCGGATTTGCCGTTGCTGTCTTTTGTGCGCAAACAGCACGCCAGCTATATATGATTAAATATTATTAATATCGCAGTGGCCCACAGCCTGCCGAGACCGGAGTCACAAAGCGGGTATTCTAACGAATTCAGGCGCCTTACCCCTATCAGTAATCACGCCCATTGTATTGGCGGCCCTTTGACTGGATTCGACAGGGGGATGACATGGTTTCTATCCTCATCAAAACGACGGGGTAATATGTCACACTAATCAGGGCCGCTTCTTTGTTTATTCCTAACCGTGAATACGCTAGCATTTCTCTCCGGATTGCAGCGTCTTGAGCGATGGCGTCACGCCCGCCAAATGCTTGACACCCCATTCGTCTCGTTTTAAGGCCGCTGCCCTCAGGCAGCATGATCTACCGGTGACCCTTGCCGTGGAGGGAAGGCGATCCATGCGTTTATGTAGGATGCTGGTGAGCGATAGCGAACCGCATCAATCGCGCCTCTTCGAATCCAGCAATACTGGTGGGGGCTCTCAATCAAGCAAGGCCGCTGTCATGTTCCTGAACCCCCTCCCTGCCTCCCTGTTCTCCCGCTATCGCTTTTTTCTGCTGTTACTGGCCACCGTACTGCTCAGCGCCTGCGGGGATAACGGCAACCAGGACGC
>CAJVYS010000151.1 GCA_913009875.1 uncultured Gammaproteobacteria bacterium
CCCGGGATCTACCCCCTTTCCCTCCCCGACGCCCTTCCGATCTCAGCGTCTCGCTGTCGCGGATGCCGTCCAGCACCGGGCGCAGCAGGCCCCAGTCGGCGCGCGAGCCGGTGACGGCGCAGATGCGGCGCGGGGTGTTCATGATGTCATGGGTTTGGTTGTGGTTTGCGTTAAAAAAGAAAGCCCGAAAAGACCGACACGGTTCATGTCCCATCCCCCAAGGCCGCCGAACTGGGCAGGCAGACGCCGCGTGCGAACAGTGTCTCGGTGCACGGCAGATCCATGCGCGGGGCATCCCGATACATGGGCTGCCGGTGCAGTGGAGTCCAGAAGGGGCGCAGGTGGATGTCTTCGGCGTGGGCCGCTGCCAGCAGCTGGTCGCGCTGTTCGGCGTCCGGCAACAGCAGCAGGTTGAGCCAGTAATTACTGCGGCAGTCTTCCGGCTCCAACTGGAAATGGAGGCCGGGGATACCAGCGAAGGCGGCGGCGTAGCGTTCCGCCAGGCGGCGTTTCTGCGCCAGCCGTTCGGGCAGGCGTTCTAGCTGGGCGCAGCCGAGGGCGGCGTTGAGATTGGGCAGACGGTAGTTGTGGCCCACGGCGTCGTGTTCGAAGGCCCAGGGGTGGGGCCGTTTGGCGGTGGTGGTGAGGTGTTTGGCGCGTTGAGCCATGTCGGGATCACTGGTCAGCAGGGCGCCGCCACCGCCGCTGGTGATGATCTTGTTGCCGTTGAAGCTGAGGGCGGCGAGCCGCCCCCAGCTGCCGGTGTGGCGGCCGCCGCGCCATGAGCCCAGGGATTCGGCGGCGTCTTCGATGAGGGTGAGCCGGTGGCGTTCGGTGATGGCCGCCAGTTCGTCCATGCGCGCCGGGTGGCCGAGCACGTGCACCACCATCAGGGCGTGGATGGGGCGGTTGGTGTGTTTATTGAAACAGGTACCGTCGCGCAGCTCGGTGATGTCGGCCAGGTAATCGGCCAGGCGTTGCGGATCGACGCCCAGGGTCTCTGTTTCGCAATCGACGAAATGCGGCGTGGCGCCGAGCTGGGCCACCGGGTTGGCGCTGCCGACGAAGGTCAGGGCGGGCAGCAGCACCTCGTCACCGGGCTGCACGCCGGCGAGGATCAGACAGGTGTGCAGGGCGGCCGTGCCATTGACGGTGGCGATGGCGTGGGGAATGCCGGTGACGTCGGCGAGGTCTTGCTCGAAGCGGTCCACGTAGCTCCCCACGGAGGAGACCCAGCCGCTGTCGAGGCAGTCGGTGACCAGGGCCTTTTCGGTTTCACCAAATTCGGGTTCGTGCAGGCCGATGGGGCGCTGTGAAGGCAGCAGCTTGTGCAGGATGTCGAGGATGGCGTTGCTCAGCTTCATGCTAGGCCGGCGTTTGGGTGGATGTTTTGGGGGGATGGAAATTTCAACGCAAAGGCGCGAAGACGCGAAGGGCGCAAAGAAAGGCTTTGGGAAGGGTCTTGCGGATGAACAGGGATTTGTGCGGCAAACGGGACAGCCATCTGTACATAGCGATGATAGAAATCAGGACCGAGGTAGGTTGGGCAAAGCGCAGCGTGCCCAACAGGATGTGCGGAAACGTTGGGCACGTCGCTTCGCTCCTTTGCCCAACCTACAAACTTGTGAGTGTGTATTTCGGCGTGAAAAGGGTGTCCGCAAATGCACGCCAATAAACGCGAATATGAAAAATTAAATAATTGATATTTGCGTTTATTGGCGTTCATTAGCGGACCGATCGTTGTTTATGGCAAAAAACCTGTTCTTCCTCAAGGCCAGTTTCATCTCTTTTCTTTGCGTCCTCTGCGCCTTTTCGACCTTTGCGTGGAGTCACCGTGGTCTATCAATTCGCCGTTAGATGTTATAGATGCCATGCTTGTAGCGCGCCAGGTTGGTCGGGTCGGTGAACCATTCGGCGGTCTCGGCCAATGCACGTTTGAAGCCCTCACGGCTGCCGTATTCGGGGCGCCAGCCGAGCAGTTCGCGGGCCTTGCTGTTGTCGGCCCACAGGCGTTCCACTTCACTGTTGTCCGGGCGCAGGCGTTGTTCGTCGGTGGTGATTTCCACTTCGGCATTCATGGCCTCGGCGATCAATTTTACCGTGTCGCCGATGCTGATCTCGTCATTGCTGCCCAGATTCACTTCCTCGCCCAGCACGGCGTCCGACCCGGCCATGGCGATGAAGCCTTCCACCGTGTCCTTTATGTAATTGAAATCGCGCGTGGGGTGCAGGGCGCCTAGCTTGAGTCGGCGCTCGCCGTTGGCTATCTGGGTGATGACGGTGGGGATCACGGCGCGTGCCGATTGGCGGGGGCCGAAGGTGTTGAAGGGACGGGCGATGGTCACCGGGGTGTCGAAGGATCGATAAAAGGAAAGCGCCATCTGGTCCGCGCCGATCTTGCTGGCGGCGTAGGGCGACTGGCCTTGCAGGGGATGTTTCTCGTCGATGGGCACGTATTGCGCCGTGCCGTAGACTTCGCTGGTGGAGGTATGCACTATCTTTTCTAACTCTAAGTCGCGGGCCGCCTGGACGATGTTGAGGGTGCCCTTGATATTGGTGTCCAGGTAGGTATCGGGCGAATGGTAGGAATAGGGAATACCGATGAGCGCGGCCAGGTGTAGCACCACGTCGCAGCCCTGCATGGCGGTGCGCACGCCGTGGGGGTCGCGTACGTCGCCGGCGAACACGTCCAGCTCGCGCTTGATGTCGGCGGGCGATTCGTCCAGCCAGCCCCAGTGGCCGAAGCTGTTGTAGAAGACGAAGGCGCGCACCTCGCAGCCGCGGCGGATCAGGGCCTCGGTGAGGTGGGAACCAATAAAGCCGTCAGCGCCGGTGACGAGGATTTTTTTGCCGTGCAGGTTCATGCTTGACACTCCGTGGGCAGGGCGGTGTGCAGGCTGCGCGCGGCGCGGTTGTCGGGGTCGCGTTCCAATACATAGTTGAAGGCCCAGCGGGCGCCGTCAATGACGCCGTTTTCCTGATACAGGCGGCCCAGGCGCAGCATGGTGGAGAGGTCTTCCGGGACCTGTTCCAGGTAGCGGGCATACAGTTCGACGGCCTCGTCCATGCGCCCGGTGATGCGCATCAGCTCGGCATATTGCGGCAGGTAGCCGGGTGAGATCTGGCTCAGGCAATCGAAGGCCAGGCGGGCATTGTCGAAGTCGTCGCGCGCCAGGCACAGGCTGCTGATGCGGCTGAGGGCGTCCTCCAACAGCGGGCCTTCGCCGATCTGCTGATAGGCCTGCAGGGCGTCGTCGTTGCGGCCCTCGCTCTCGGCCAGCTGACCGAGGACGAAGTGGTGCAATTCGCTGGCCTCAGGGTTGTCGATCTGGCCCAGTGCATCGGCCAGATTACGCAGTCCCTCGTGATCACCCTGGCGGAACAGCAGGGCGGTCTTACTGGGCACGTTTTCCAGCCCGGCCTGTTGGCGGCAGCGGGCCATGTGAGGTGTGTCCTGCTCGTTGAGGCGGGTGTCGAATTCCGCGCCCAGCTGGTCGAGGGTGGCCTGCGCCTGTTCCGTCAGGATGGACTGTGGGTGGTGGTGGCGCCAGACGCGTCCGCGGCCCGGGCTTTCGTCCGCACGCCACTGGCCGGCGAGGGCATCAAGGTCGACGCGCTCGTCCTCTTCGGCGATCCGTGAGCGTAGGCGGGCGAGGGCGCCCTTTATCAGTTCAAGCAAGCGGTCGGTGCCGTCGTGATAGGACTCGTAGTAGGTGCGACCGGTCGCTTCCACCTCTTCATCGCTCCACTCCCGTTCGTCGGTGCGCAGGATGCGCAGGAACTGGCGGATGCCGAAGCGTTTGACCAGCTCGCTCAATTGCGGGAAGTCATGGTTGAGGTGTTTTTCCACCTTGTCCATCTTGTGTTTGTATTTGAAGTTCTGCGCTATGCCGTTGCGGCCGAACAGGCCGTCGTTGTAGCGCAGGGCATTCAGGCTCAGGGTGCGGATCTTGCGCAGCTGGTTCTCGATACGTCGCAGTTCGCGCTCGATTTGCCGGTAGTGGCCGAGGCGTGCCTGCCGGTCACTGGCAGGCAGCAGGGCGGTGATCTGCCGGCGGATACTTTGCGGTGCGGGCGGGAGGTCGATCTCTTGCAGCGGAGTGTATTCGATGCCGGCGATGCAGGCCGCGTGGGGCGAGGGGTTAATGAGGCGAATGCCCTGCTTGCGGGCGGAGGCGGCCTGACGACCGATGTCGTGGATTGATTGCATGAAGTCTTCACTGGTGTCGCTCATGCCGCCGGCATTGGTGGGTACGCGCAGGCCCACCATGCCGAGGGAATGGCCCGCCCGGCTTTCGTTGCTGCCGGCGGCGTAACGGCTGCCATCCGGACGGGTGCAGAGGTCGAGGCCGGCGAAGATGATCTGCGCCACGCCCATCTCCATGAGCAGGGCAATGGCGGTGTTGGACACCGTGGGACCGGTGACGGGCAGGTTGTCGTCCTGTGTCTCGGTCGACCAGGGAAAGGCCGGGCCGAGGAACAGGCTGTCGCCCCGCCACTGTGAGAGCAGCGGCGGGTAGGTGTGGTAGGCGTTGACCAGCAGCACCCGCTGCGGGTCGAAGTTCAGCATCTCGCGGCTGACGTCGAAACTGAGGCGGGTGGGGTCGATGGTGCAGACGATGTCGGGTTGTATGTCTTCTTCCAACAGACGCCGGGCGATGCGGGACACCGCTACCAGCAGCAGATCATCACGGTGTTGCCGGACCCAGGGCAGGATATCGTCCAGGGACGGGCCACCGGCGAGGAGCACGGCGGTGTGGCCGTCAAAGCCGCCCTTGAGGCAGGTGGCGGGGTGGCGGTTTTCGGCCAGGTTGTCCAGCTGACACTGAATGAAACTGCTGCTGGCCAGCTGGCTGCGCAGGGCCCAGATCCAGCTCTTGAGATCGCCTTCCACCGAGGTATGCAGGTCACGATAGGTCGGTAGATAGGCATCGGTAGCGCCGACGGACTTCAATAGTTGAACCCGGTCCAGATAGACGTAGGTGTCGATATCGGTGTCCTGCGCCGCCTGTTGCCAGAATTCCGGCGCGGTCAGGGTGATGCGGGGCTCCGCCGGCAGGTCGCTGATGCGCTGTTTCACTTGCTCGATGACTTCGGCCAGTTCAATGAAAAGAAAGCGGCTCCCCGGTGGCACCCCTCGGTTCTGGATGTGGCGAATCAACAGGCCGGAGTCTGTGCCGATGATGATATGCAGGCGGTCTTCCTGCCACAGATTGTCCGGCAGCTGCTGCTGAAAGACGGCCTGTGAGCCGATCTTGTTGAAGGCGTCGCGGTTGATGGCATGCAGATAGCTTTCACCGAAGCGATTGGTCAGAAATCCGCTCTCGGTGGAATCGAGGCCTGGGAGTGGAGTGGTCAATGTGCGGGTCCCGTGTCGGGTTCATGACGTTATGGGTTTCTGATCTCGTGGCAAGCAAGGAATATGCCATTGCCATCATATATCCGGCATACCCATCTGGCTTGCTTCTGCAATCGGTTGATTGGTTATAGATAATTCTGGTTTTCGGGGGGCGGAAAAGTCTGGTGAGCCCCATGGCATGACGGTGATCTTTTTCGCTATCGGGCTAAAGAATAGCGGCCCCGGGACCGATAAGTGAGTTGGGAGCGGTAAATGGAGCCCGAGTGTGAGGCACCGTATCCGCTAGATAAGCAGCCCGGCCCTTAGTGGGGCGTGATCGGGCGCATACTTTCAGAGGAGCATTAAAATGGCTCAGTATATTAATACCAATGTCATGTCGCTGAACTCCCAGCGTGCATTGAATTCTTCCCAAGGCGCTTTGCAGACCTCCCTGCAGCGTCTGTCTTCCGGCCTGCGTATCAACAGCGCCAAGGATGATGCGGCCGGCCTGCAGATTGCCGAGGGCCTGACTTCGCAGATCCGCGGTTACAATCAGGCAGTCCGTAATGCCAACGATGGTATCTCTCTGGCGCAGACCGCCGAAGGCGCCCTGCAGGAGGTGACCAGCATGGTGCAGCGTGTCCGCGAGTTGGCGGTACAGGCGGCCAACGGTAACTACACCAATACCGAGCGCAAGGCGTTGGATGGTGAGGTCGTGCAGCTGCGCGAGGAAATCTCCCGAATTTCCGATGCTATAACGTTTAACGGTGTCAAGGTCATCGGCTCCACGCAGTCGGCGGCCTTCCAGATTGGTCAAGGCACTGTCGCCGCTGACAACCAGGTGAAGATCCAGTTCAAGGACGTTACCGGTGCCAGTGGCATCACCTCTTTCATTACCAATGCCAATGTCAGCACCGCCGCCGGTGCGCTGAGTGCTATCGGCTTGGCGGATTCGGCCCTGGACCGCATCAACTCTATCCGTGCCGACCTGGGTTCCAAGCAGAACCGTTTCGAGTCCACGGTGCGCAATCTGCAGGTTACGGTGGAAAACCTGAGTGCTTCGCGCAGCCGGATTCAGGATACGGATTTTGCCGCCGAGACGGCCAACCTGACCCGTGCGCAGATCCTCCAGCAGGCGGGTGTGGCCATGTTGGCTCAGGCTAACCAGGTACCGCAGAACATCCTGTCGCTCTTGCGTTAACGAGCTAGAAAACAGTCCCCCGGGGCGTGATGCCCCGGGGATGCTGTAAGGAGATGTAGCATGGCAAGCATGACTGAAATACCGATGCTTCAGGTGGTACCTGATATCCGGCCAGCACGATCTGTTGCGCAGAAACCCGCCGACCCGGCAAGCACGGTCACTGCGGGCGGTAACCTGCCCGCCACTGGCAAAGACTTGCCGCCGGCCTCGGGCCTGCAAGCGGGCAATGCGGAGATGCGCTCACGAGACGTGCGCGAAACCGTGCAGAATCTCAATGATTTCGTTCAGCGCCAGGATCGGGCTCTCCAGTTCGAGATTGATGATGTCACCGGTGACACGGTAATCAAGGTGATGGATTCCGCGACTGACGAGGTGATACGACAGATTCCTTCCGAAGAATTGTTGGCGCTGGCGCGCCGCATGATGCAGTTGCACGAAGACAAGGGAAACCTGTTTCAAGATAAGGTCTGATCTGGCCTGAAACTTGCCCGGTTAAGAATGTGTTAGTTATTTAAAGGCCCG
>CAJVYS010000152.1 GCA_913009875.1 uncultured Gammaproteobacteria bacterium
CTCAGGACATCGCGCGCTTGTGCTGGTGACGTACCGACTGATGTTTTGTCATCTCGTCTGGCACCCGTGCTATGTTTCTCCGACTGTTTTTTTTTTTATGTCTTTCATTTTTTTTTTTTTTTTTTTTCTTTTTTCCTCTTTCTTTTTTTTTTTTTTTTTTAATGATACGGCGACCACCGAGATCTACACTCTTTCCCTACACGACGCTCTTCCGATCTCAATGCCATTGTGATGTCACCATTTCCTCTGCCAGCCGGCGGTAATCCTCGGCGCCGTGACTGCTGTTCTGATACTCAAAAATGGTTTCACCGAAACTGGGACATTCGGCCAGCGCCACGTTTTCACGGATTGCGGTGTCCAGCAGCCGATCCTGAAAATGTTCCACAAGACGCTCACGCACTTCACGAGCCAGACGACGCTGGGTGTGAAAGCGGGTCATCACCACTCGGCGCGGCAACGGCCGGCGCAGGGTCTCTTCAACAAAACTCAGGGTTTCCATAAAGCGCGACAGGCTGTGCAGCGCCAGATAGTCACTGGAAACGGGAATCAGCAATTCCGAGGCGGCGAACAGGGCATTCATACCCAACAGGCCGGCCGACGGTGGGCAATCGACAATCACCGCATCGTAGCTTTCGTCGCAAGCATCAAGGGCCGCACGCAGGCGCATGCCGCGCGCCTTGCCGCCTTCACTGAGATGCTCAATATTGATCAGACCACGGCCGGCCGGCACCAGATCGAGTCCGTCACGAGCGCTCAGCCGATAGTCGACCAGAGGCGCACCCTCAAGCAGCACCGCGTCCATGCCCGGTGTTGCCGCATCGACGCCCAGGGCAGTGGTGAGGTGGGCCTGGGGGTCAAGGTCCAACGCCAGCACCCGCTGCCTGCCCAGCGCCAGGGCATGAGCAAGGTTGACGGCGGTGGTGGTCTTGCCCACCCCACCCTTCTGGTTCATGACGGCGATCACCCTGGTGTCCACATCATTCGCGTTCGATGGCGCTGTCCATCACCGCCAGCTCACCGCTGTTGAGCAGATGGTCGATATCGAGAATGATCACCATGGTCTCATCCACCGTAGCCAGTCCCTGCACGAAATCCACATTGACCACGCTACCAAAATCCGGCGCCGGTTTGAGAGATTCATCCTGTACGTTATAAACGTCAGACACCGCATCCACCACGATACCCATCACCCGGCTCTTGTCTTCACGCATGACCTTGAGCACGATGACCACGGTCATGGGACCATACTCCATCGGCTCCAGACCGAAGCGGCGGCGCAGGTCAACGATGGGCACAATCGTGCCACGCAGATTGATCACGCCACGAATGTATTCCGGGGTATTGGGAATCGGCGTTACCGCATTCCAGCCCTTGATCTCCTGCACCCGCAGGATGTCCACACCGTATTCTTCACCGGCAAGGAAAAAGGTGAGAAACTGGCTGCCATCAACTTCGCCGGTGCCGGCCAGCCCGCTGGCGATCTGTTCTGCTACGTCCATCTGCAACTCCCGATAATGCTGATGCTGTGTTAAGCCGCGGCGCTGTTCGCGCGCTTGCTGCCGTTATGCGACAACTCGATGATGCCGCCAATATCGACGATCAGCGCCACCGTGCCGTCGCCAAGGATGGTGGCACCGGAGATGCCCACCACCTTCTTGAAATTGGTTTCCAGACTCTTGATCACTACTTGCTGTTGTGCCAGAAGGTCGTCCACCAGCAGTCCGGCCTGCTGGCCGTGACCTTCCACCACCACCAGTAACCCATCTTCCAGATTGGTGCTGTCCGGCTTCAGGCCGAAGGCATCATAGAGACGGATGATGGGCAGGTAGTCGTCACGCAGCTTGTACAGCTCGGCACTGCCGGCAATGGCATTGACCCGCACGGGCTCCACCTGCAAGGATTCGATGATGGAGACCAGCGGAATAATGAAGGTCTGTTCGCCCACGCGCACCAGCTGACCGTCGAGAATAGCCAGGGTCAGCGGCAGACGAATGGTAAACGTGGAGCCATTGCCCGGACGCGATTCCACGTCGATGGCGCCGCCCAGCGCGGTGATATTGCGCTTCACCACATCCATGCCCACGCCACGTCCGGAGACGTCACTGACCACATCGGCGGTGGAAAACCCGGGCTGAAACAGGAAGTCGAATATCTCGGCATCACTGAGATTGTCGCCGCTGTTGGCGAGGCCACGCTCGATGGCCTTGGCAAGGATGCGCTCACGATTGAGGCCGGCACCGTCATCGCTGATCTCGATGAGGATATTGCCGCCCTGATGATAGGCATTGAGATGCACCGTACCGGTCTCAGACTTGCCGGCGGCAAGGCGTTTATCAGGCGTTTCAATGCCGTGATCGACGGCGTTGCGTACCAGATGCACCAACGGATCACCGATCTTTTCCATTACCGTCTTGTCCAGCTCAGTCTGCTCCCCGGACATTTTCAATTCAATTTTTTTCTCCAGTTTTCCACACAAGTCATGCACCATGCGTGGAAAACGGTTGAAGGCAAAACTGATCGGCAGCATGCGGATGCTCATGACATTTTCCTGCAACTCGCGCGTATTACGCTCGAGCTCCGCCAGACCATCCTTGAGGCGCTCTACCTTGTCCATACTGAAGTCTTCACCCAGCTGGCCCAACATGGATTGGGTGATCACCAGCTCACCCACCAGATTGATCAGTGCATCAACCTTGTCGATACCGACGCGGATCGATGAATTCTCTGACGAACTGCGGCTCTTGCGCCGATCACCTTGCCGACGATCATTACTGGTGCGGCGTTCCCGGGTCGCTGGTGCGGCCTGCACCGGCGTGGGATTGGCCGCGGCCGCTTCCGTTACGCTCTCCACCGGCGTTTCCACAAGCACTGCTTCATCACCACCGATCGCTGTGATACTCAGTTCACAATCACCCTCCACCCACTCAAACACTTCGTCAATCTGTTCGCGGCTGACAGCACCGCTCAGGGTGACTCCCCAATTCAGGCAAGCCTCTTCCGGCTCCATGTCCGCCAGCGCAGGCAGGCCTTCCAGATCTACCACCGCATCCATTTCGCCCATATCGGCCAACTCACGGAACAGGCGTACCACATCATTGCCGGAGCGCAGCATGTCGGGAAAGGGTTTGAAGATAATTTTCCAGCCACTGGCCGCTGGCGTGTCTTCCTGGGTTTCCGGCCCGGCCTCGGCCGGCACAGCGGCTTCCGGCGCCGAGCCCAGCATACGGTCCAGCCCGGCCTTGACCTCAGCGACCTGCTCAAAATTGATATCGAAGCCTTCCTGCGCCCCGGCCAGCATGTCGCGGATGCAATCCACGGAGCTGAGAAAAAGATTGATGGCTTCCTGGGTGACCTCGCGCTCACCGGCGCGAATCTGATCCAGCAATGTTTCAACGACATGGGTGAAGTTGCTGATATCACTGAAGCCAAAGGTAGCACTGCCGCCCTTGATGGAATGCGCGGCGCGGAAGATGTTGTCCACTTCCTCCGCATCGGCCTCGCCGGGCTGCATTTCCAGCAGCACCGATTCCATGATGTCCAGCCCCTCAAGACTTTCCTCGATGAAGGTCGCCTTGAATTGTTCCATATCGATGGACATGTGCTATTTTCCGTATTTCATGGTGGGTGCGAAGGAAGTCCGTATAATCATCTGTGCTATATCGTTCATTTCCCGCTATCCAAAAAAACTGCCCAGCGCCTTTTTCAGCCAGCTCTTTTTCTTGCCCAGAACTTCATTGGCATAGGGCACATAGTGCCGGTCTTCATTCTTGATGTGGTTGGTCAGCCATATCTGCAATTCCGACATGAGCTTTCTGGCAATATCCCGCCCTTTTTCATGCTCTTTCTTGTAATTCTGGATGTGCGCTATAAATGACTCATGCACCTTTTTATGTGATTCTGAGAGCGGGTATCCCGCCTGAGTCATCAAGTCTTCCTCAAAGGCAAAGTGGGTGACGGTATAATCGACCAGGCCCATTAAAATCTGCGTTACTTTGTCATGGTCATGGTTCGAATGAGCCTCATGCAGGTCGTTGATATAATCCACGATGCGCCGATGCTGTCCATCAATAACGTCGATCCCTATCGAGAGGGAGGAATCCCAAACCCAATAACTCATTTCTCTTCTCCTTTTTTCATCTCACATAACGGGCCAGACTATTAGCCATCATCTGGCTCCGTCATTGTGAAATATCGGGGCTACCCCACGACCTTCTTGATCGTCGCCAGCAGCTGTTCCGGATTAAAGGGCTTCACAATCCAACCCGTCGCGCCAGCAGCCTTCCCTTCCTGCTTTTTGCCCATACCACCCTCGGTGGTCAGCATCAGGATCGGCGTAAACTTGAAGGCCGGCAGGGCGCGCAATTCACGGGCCAGGGTGATACCATCCATGCGCGGCATGTTGACATCCGACAGCACCAGATCGAATCGCTGCCGCTTGGCCAGATCCAGTGCCACCTGTCCATCCGCCGCTTCCGTGACCTTATGCCCGGCACCCCTGAGGGTAAATACCACCATCTGCCGCATTGAGGCGGAATCATCCACCGCTAGAATATTTGCCATTTACCTGTCTCCTACGCCTGCCTGTTTTTACGGTGGCCAGTGAATCATCGAGCCCGACTCAGGCTGCCTTTGCCTTCAAATCCAGTATGTCCGCGATTCCCAGCAGTTCTGCCGAATGGATCAGCGCTTCCGATGCCGATGACCACTGCACGACAATGTCCTGTGATCGTGCATCCTGAAAAAACGCGGTCAACACCTGCAATGCCGCCGTATCCGCACGCTCGACGGCGGAGCCGTCCAGCACCACAGATTGTTTTGCGGCCAGCGCCTCCAGCAGAAGTACACGTAATTCACCCACGACGGAGATATCCAGCATCTCGTCACAAACGATATGGCTCACCGTTTCCGCTTCGCTATTTGAGGTTTTGTCACTCACCCATTTGTCCCATTCGTGAATTACCACATGTGAATCTCACCACAGCTATCGGCAATGGCTTTTAATGCTTTAGCGGTCTGGGGGTTTTTCTGGGGGGCAAGTCGGGATGGGATGAAATACGCGCATGCGTGCGGTTTTTTAGGTGGAGCCGGCACAGGGTGTAACTCCAGGCAGAGACTCAACAACCACCCGCTAAAACCGGCGGGTTTGTACAGGATCAGCGGGGTCAGGCGAAGATATCCACCAACCCCAGCCCGATGGGGACGGGTGGAGACTGCTGTTGCGGCGCCTCATCACCGCGGCCCTCCCAGTGAGTGTCGGCCACGGTATCGTGGTACAAGCCATTTTCATCTCCTGCATCCTGCTGCCGCCCGGCAAAAGACTCCTGCGAGACATTGGCATCGGCAAGATTCAGCCCCTGCTGCTCGAACATCTCACGCAGGCGCGGCAGGGCGGCATCCAGCGCCTCGCGGGCGGCCGGATTTTGTGCACTGAAACTCACGCTGAGCTGCTGCGCATCTGAATAGATGATACGCACGTCGATGGGTCCGAGATTGCGTGGATTCAGCTGGATCTGTGCCTCACGGATTTCCTGGTTGGCCAGCCACATCATGCGCTGGCCGAGTTCCGCAGACCAGCCGGGGTGGCTCACGGGGATGTTGACCGGCAGGCCCGGCAGCGAGCCCGGACCGGTCAGTGCCACGGCGCGCACATCACCGCTGACGCCCGGCAGAAAGGCCGTGGAAGACAGATCCGGCAGCGTGATGCTGGCAGGGGTGTCCGAGGACACCAATATCGGCGCACTCAACCCGGCACCGGTGGAAGAGCGGGACGTGGCCAGCAAACGGTCGATCTGCTGCTGGAACTGGCGTGACAGGGAATCACCGGCCAGCGTCTGATTCGTGAGCTGGACCGCTATGCCGCCACGCGCCGCCTGTTCCACCGACAGAAGAGGGATGCCGGCGCGCAACATCTCGGCCGTCTCCCCACGTGCATTCAGGCCCAGAGAGGCGGGCCGCCCCTGTATCGCCACCGGCTGAGCATCAATCAGGCCAGCCAGCTTCAGGGCTGCAGGCGACGGCACCCGGCCTGGCTGGGTACGCCGTTCATCAGTGGGGACAGGCCGATCCCCGGGCAGCGCTTGGGGTTTTGCATCCTGCGGTGCCGCGAGCGGCGGGATCACGCCGGCGGGCAGCGGTGCAGTGGCATCCGCCCCCCCCCCGGCCAGAGGCAGGTCTTGCACAGGCACATCGGGCCGTGCCGTTACCGGCGGCATGCCGTCACTCCCGGCCTCAGGCAAAGCTTCAAGCATGACCGGCAACGTTTCAGACCCCGTATCAAACACCGCCGGAATCAGCGCTTCCGGTGGCAAGACATTGCCGTCTTGTGGCGAGGATTGTCCCGGCGGCAGGCTCCCGGCCGGCAACGTCGACCGCGCCGCCGTATCGACCGCCGCACCCTTCACCAGGGACTCTGCCGGTGGCTGCAGACGCTGCGCCAGCATACCGGCAAAGATACCCCCGGACGCCGCAGACGCGGGCGCCACGGGCGTCCCGGCTGTGACGGGCATCATCTCGGCAGTGGGTGTGATGAAAGCGGCTTCAGCCATTGCGGTGGTCTTTAGCAAGTCCGGTTGGTTTCAGGTTTCGCGCCACGATGCGCTGGCATCGGCACGGATATCACCGTTATTAGCAAAGAATTGAGCAAAGATTGTGCCAATGGCATGGAATCGGTCAGATTCTGTAGGAGCGGGCCATGCCCGTGATTATCCCGGCCACCCATAAAAGATCTTCGCCACAGAGGCACAGAGAACACGGAGAAAAACACTATTTTATTATCTCTGTGCTCTCTGTGCTCTCTGTGCCTCTGTGGCAAAGAGGTTTATTAGTCTCAGCTAAAGGTTAAAACCACCGCCTTCTAGGCGGTCAGATTTATCAGCCATGTTTGGTGTGTGAGCGTTGAAGTTGGAGAGGGCAGTTGCCTCTCAGGTAGGATGCCGGTGAGCGGAGCGAACCGCATCGGTCGCGTCTCTGGAGTCTGTGCAG
>CAJVYS010000153.1 GCA_913009875.1 uncultured Gammaproteobacteria bacterium
AGACGTGTGCTCTTCCGATCTGTCACTCATGACCTTTGACGAGGCCATTCGTATTCAGTCGGCGATGGAAGAGCTGCTACAGGACAAGGAATATGGCGTCAGCTCACTCGACATCCTGAGCTTGGTAAACACTAGCCCTTGTTCAGCATACGACAGTGAATTCATTGCCCTGGCGAAGAACTTCAAAATCGCCTTGGTAACCATGGACAAGAAGCTCGTCAATGCGTTTTCGGAAACCGCTGTTTTGTTGACGGATGCCGTAGAGCGTTGAACCCACATGATCAGATGAAGAGCCTTGGCCACCAAGGGGTGTTAACAATCATTTTGACAGCCCCTAACGCCGGCCAGACCCCAAACCCAATGCCGCCAACTGCCCCGACTGATTGACCTGAATCCGTCCATCGGCACCCGGGCGGCCGAGTGCACCCAGGGCCTGCCCAAGGGGAGACTGTGCACCTTCACGAGCAGCGAAGCTGCCGGTGAATTGATAGCTGCCGTCGGCCTTGAGGGTAATCAGGCCCTCGGCCTGCAGGGGGCCGCCGGCATCGCTGAGTTCGCCGATCACGCCGTCGTCACGGGTTTCCAGCGTCAGTGCCAGGTCACCAAACTGCAACGGCTGCAACAGGCTGATACCGGCGTCACTCCACACCATGCGCCCCTGCGCAGCGAGTAGGGCCTCGCCGTTCCAATCCACGTTCTGCAAGTTGAGGTTAACGACACCGGAGGGCCGCAGAGCGGCGATTGCCGGCAGCGACAGCTGTGCCAATGGCAGCTTGGCTTCCACGGCATCGAGGCGTACCGTACCCTGCGGGTCAGTCGCCACACTGCCCCGCGCAAAGCCGTCATTGAGGCGGATTTCATAATCCAGTTCCAGCTTGCCGAACAGCACAGTCCAGGGCTTGAGGTGCCATTCCAGGCCTTGCAGCCGTTGGCCATTGATCAACGCCTGTTGCGCACCGCCCTGCCACACGCTGCCGGAGAGGCCGGTAAGCGCCAGCTTTTGTTGCGCACCGGGGCCGGCCTTCCACCAGGCATAGGCGCGATCGGCGGGAAACTGCGCCAGCAGAAAGATAACATAGGCCAGCAGGCCGATCAGCAGATAACGCCAGTTGAGCCGCAGCCTCATACCCCGCCCCCGATTTCAAACACCAGCCGCGCATCCACGCGACCCACCTCTTCCCGCGCCTCGAAAACACTGCTCACCACGCGCACGCCCTGCTGGCGCTGCAGGCTATCCACCCAGTGCACAAGCCGATCAAAGCTGGCGCCCTCCAGCCACACCCGGGCGCGCTCACTACCATCGGGCTGCACGCGCTTGAGGGCGTCGGCGAGTTGGTTACTGCTTGCGGCACGGTCGATGGCCGCCAACAATGACTCACCCCGGGCCAGCTGGGCAGGCCGCCCGCTACTGCCGCGCAACTGTTTGACCTCGGCCACCGCCTGCTGCATCCACTGCAGCCGGGTCTGTTGTTCGGCATTGCTTTTGCGCAGGGTCTCAACGCCGTCTTCCAGCGGCTCCCACACCAGCACGTAAAACAGCATCACGCCGAGCAACGCGCTACCGATGATCAGCATGCGCCGATCGCGCAGATCCAGACTCTCGAACCAGGCCTTCATACGTTACCTCCGCTCTGTAGGGCGATGCGGCTCTCCACCTTGCCATCACGCGAAGAGGCGGAAACGATCTCCACCGCCAGCCCGGCCTCGTCGGCGAGGCGCTGCTTGAGCTTGTCGAGGGTCTGCAGGCTGCTGATTTCCAGGTCGATGTCCAGACGGTTTTCCTTGTAGCGCAGGCTACGCAGCTTCAGCCCCGGAGTGGCCTTGAGGATGGGGCCGGCCTTGCCGATGAAACCGAGCAGGTCCATTTGACCACCGCCGGTACCGCGCAGCTTGGCCAGCCCGCGCTCCATCTGCACGCGCGGGTTGACCACCTTGCGGGCCTTCGGGAAGGCCTCGCGGTACAGGGCCGTGATCTGTGCACGCATCTCGGCGTCCTGTTGCGACAGGCGGCTGTACTCCAGCCCCATCGCGCCCAGAAGAACCACCAGCCACAGCCCCAACAGCAGTATCGCCGGACGCCACGGACGCAGTAGTTTTTCCAGCTGTCCACGACGGCTGTAGTCACCCTGCAACAGATTGATGGCCACCTTTTCATCAAAACCGCGCGCCAACAGCAGGGTGCCATCATCATCCTGCAGTTGTCGCTCTACACCGATACCCGCCTCTTCGCATACCTGGCCTAACTGCCTGTAGTCATCGCTATCGGAGAAGGTGTCATCACCGCAGATCTTTATGTCGAGACCGGTCGGCAGGCTATCGCCCGCTTCGTCCAGTGCCGCCTGAAGAACCACGGACAGGTTATCCAGATCCAGCGCCAGCCCCCGCTGGTTGTCGGTGCGCAGCAAACAACGTGCGCCATCGATCAGTAGCGACCAGTGCCGGCCGGCGTCGTTGGCGGCCTCGCGTGGCACCGCCAGTACCTCGGAGAGCATCACGTCAGCCTGCAGGCCGGCGGCGCGCAGCAGCTCCAGCCAGGCGGCGATCTTGTCGCGCGCCACCACCGCATTGTGTATGTGGCCGTCGTCATCGCGATGACCCAGCGCAAAGTGCAGCTCTTCCACGTCGCTGGCCAGCTGCTCTTCCAACGCAAAAGGCACCGCGCGCGTCAGGCGCTGACGGTTCAGTCCCGGCAGCTGGGTGCTGGCCAGCAGCACGTCCACCCCCGGCACTAGCACCACCACCCGCGCGCCGGCGGCCTGTTTTACAGTCTCGGTGAGGGCGCCACGAAACAGGCTGCCAGCGGGACGTTCATCGTCGCGCACCACCCAGCACCAGTCCTCGCCCTCGCTGGGGTCGTCTGCCGGCAGTTGCAGAAACAGTTGTTTACGCACTAATAGACTCCAATACTGCGCTGAAGGGTGGTGACTTTGTTGTTGCTGCGTTTGAGCAAACTGTATAACTGTACATTGCTACGGCCGATGCTGGCGAGTGCATTGACGAGAAAATACTCGCTCTTGACGTCCACCAGGTTGGCATCCACGGTGATGTCGAACTCGCTCTTCAGGTATTGGGCGAAATCCGCTGCCGAGTCAAAGGGGGTCTTTTTCCGGTAGGCCACAATCTGCTGCGTCATTTGCGGCGTCAGCTTCGTGTCCAGGCCGATCAGCACCATCTCCGGCGCCGTGTTGACATTGAGCTTGGTCGGCCCGGGCAGGGTGGCGACCAGAGGCGTCAACTTCGCCACCGCGCGAGCGGAAAAACCCGCCACGGCCAGCATTTCACTGGGGCTGACCATCGGCCGGTTGGCGGCACGATAGGGCGGCGTCAAGCTCAGGTAGTCGCCATCCTCGGCGCCACCATTGCGATAGACGTCCGGACGCGTGTCCAGCCAGTCCACCACCGCATCGGTCAAAAAGGGGCTCAAGTTTAACTTGGCATCCGTGGCCGCCACCCGGCCGAGCAGATTCTGCAGGATCTTTTCCTGGGCCGGCACGGGCTTGTTGCCACTGGCATCGACCAGATTGTTGAGATTGAAACGGCCCTGCAGGTCTTCCACCGTGCCCTGTACCGAACCGCCTTCTACCGGAAGTGACGGCACCGCAGCGGCCCAGGGGTCTTTCAGATAGTCGAGGGTATCGCGCGAATTATCATCCGCGGCCAGCACCTGGCGCGCCCAGGCCTCTACGCCGAGGGCGTACTGCCAGGCCTGGTCGGCCTCCATCAGGTTGCCGGTGCGACGGATGTCCAGCTGCTGGCGAGTGGCCATGGCCACCGCCGCCACGGTCACCAGCGCGGTGATCAGCAAAGCGGTAATCAGTGCCACACCGGACTGTCTGTGCCCGAGCCCCATCATCCGCCGGCCACCTCGAAGACACGGCGGATACGGCCCTCACGCCCGGTCTCCAGGGTCACCTCCACCGCCAGCGGCAGGGCCACCTTGGAAACCACACCGCGGGTGAGAGCCGGCCACACATCGTGCCACTTCTGTTTGTTATCGAGAAAGCGCAGTTCCAGTTTCTCCACATCGTCCAGCATCTCGGTTTCCAACGGCTTGCTGTCCTGGGCGCGGTCCAGCACGGTCCAGTACAGGCGCACCAGTTCATCGTCACGTAGCCCCCAGGCCACACGTTGCAGGTTGCTGCGCTGGCGACCGACGGGGTTGCGCCAGCCGTTGCGAGTCAGCTCCAGGCGGCGCTCCCCCAGGGTCAGCCCCACCATGGCCGGCTGTGGATCCCCGAATTCGCCCCGCACCGGGCGGTTAACGGCCTGGGTGATGTCGCGTTCCAACCAGAAAAAGGTCTTCTGCAACTGCGTCAGTCGTTCGGCCTGCTCAGTGGTGATCTGCTGTGAGCGCATCACCGTATTCAGTCCGCCATAGGCCATGGCCGCCAGCAGGGCGAAGATGGACAGTGCCACCAGCAACTCCAGCAGGGTAAATCCGCGTTGTCTGTTGCGTCCGTTCATTGGCGTCCCACGAAGCCGGTCAGGGTCACCAGCGGCGACTCGTCGTCTTCATCGGCGCGCACGGTGATGTCCACGCGGCGCACATTCTTGTCCGCGGTGGTCGAAACCCTTATCGACCAGTACCACTCATGGCGTGCCATCAGGCTGCTGCCGCGGGTGGTGCGTGTGGAGGGCCACTGGCGGCTGACGTGCAGCTCGGCCATCTGGTTCATCGCCACCCAGTGGGCATAGGTGCGCTGCTGCAGGCCGGCGGCGTTGCGTGTGTTGCCGGATACGGCGCTGACCGCGGCCGAGAGAGCGAAGGAGATCACCGCCAGGGCAACGATAACCTCCAGCAGGGTGAAGCCACGCTGACGGCTACCAGTTGTCATCGTCCGCCTCCCCCGTACGTGCCAATGTGAGCTTGCCGGTAAATTCGCCCTGCAAGGTATAAACCTCACCCTCCAGATTACCGAGTTCGAGGACGAAAGGGGTCATCTCACCGCTGGAAAGCACAAAGATGCGCGGCGGATTTTCACTGTCGTGCGGATCCACCTCCACGCCTTCCAGCGTCAGGGAAAGCTCCAGATCCGGCGGCAGTTCCCGTTCACGAAACAGACGATCTTCCTCCACCGGCACCCAATCGGCGCCATCGAGGGTGACGAACAGATAGCCCTCAGGGTTGAACTGCAGGGCCAACTCACGCCCCTGCAGCACCGACTCCTCGCCCGCCAGCCGCAGCAGGCTGTGGATGCGTTCGGCCTCGTCCTGCAGGATACGGCTGGCGTGCTGACCGACGGACAGAGAGGCAAAGCTGACAATGATGCCGATGATGAGAATCACCACCAGCAGTTCCAGCAGGGTGAAGCCACGGCAGGCGGCAAGCGGCCCGCGGGAGTGCAGGCCAGTCGATGTGCGGGAGGGCAATCGCGCATTCACTCGAAGAGGTTCTCAATCAACAAGGCCGTACTGCCGGCCGGCACGCACGGGGACGCCGCCGCTTACTGCAAATCCCAGTTGCCGACATCGGCATTCACGCCCTCGCCACCCGGCTGACCATCGGCACCCAGGGAAAAGATATCCACTTCGCCTTTCACGCCGGGTGACAGGTACTGATAGCCGTTCCCCCAGGGATCTTTAGGCAGGCGATCCATATAGGCTTTCCAGTTGCGCGGCTCGGGGGAACCCTCGGGCTTGCTGACCAGCGCCTCCAGCCCCTGATCGGTGGTGGGGTAGACAAAGTTATCCAGCTTATAGAGATTCAGCGAACTCTCGATGGCGCGGATGTCCTGTTTGGCCTTGGTGAGGCGCGCGGCGTCCGGTCGGTCCATGACGCGTGGCACAACGATGGCGGCGAGGATGCCGAGGATGACCACCACCACCATCACTTCGATGAGGGTGAAGCCGCGCTGGCGGCGCGACGGCTGCGGGTTGCGTTTGCTGTTCGGGTTCACGTATTAACTCCAGTTCGGCGTGATTTAGGGCACTTCTAATCGATCAATGATAACAAATGTTCTAAAGTTCAGGTTTCGGGCTTGATCACGTTTCATAGCCCATCCCTAATCCAACGACAAGTATGACATCACCCTACCAACACTGGTTACATCAATTCCAGATTCCGCTGATCCTGTCAGCGCTCATCATTGGCCTGGGCCTGTTCGGCGATATCGCGCAGCAAGCCTTGCGTTATGATCGCGCCGCCATCCAGGACGGCCAGTGGTGGCGGTTGCTCAGCGCCCATCTGGTACACCTCGGTGGATCCCACCTGTTGATGAATCTGGCCGGGCTGTGGCTGATCTGGCTGCTGGTTGGGCCCGCCTTGTCCCCACGCAGCTGGTTGATTCTGCTGTTCACCGATGCCCTGATAACGGGCCTGGCGCTGCTGATCTTTAACCCACAGTTAGGCTGGTATGTGGGCCTGTCCGGCGTCCTGCATGGCCTGCTGGTGGCTGGGGCCATCGCCGATATCCGTCGCGGCCACCGCGGCACCTGGCTGCTGCTGGGCGCAGTGGTGTTCAAACTGGGATGGGAGCAGCTGGCGGGGCCGCTGCCAGGCTCCGAGGCCAGCGCCGGTGGCACGGTGATCGTGGATGCGCACCTCTACGGCGCCCTGGGTGGGCTGTTGGGCCTTCTGTTACCGGTGCGCAAAGCACAATCTCAATCAGAGACCAGCAATTCACGGTAGATCTGTAGGTCTTCCGCACTGTGGCAACAGGCGATGATGCGCGCAAAGCGTGGCGCATATTCGCGCATCGCGGCCATGGCGATGGTTGCCGCCTTGCGCTTGGGGTAACCGTAGACCCCCGTACTGATGGCCGGAAAGGCGATACTGCACAGCTCGTACCACAGGGCCAGCTCGAAACTGTTCCGGTAGCAGGCGGCAAGCTGTTATTAAGATCGGAAGAGCAAACGTCAACGGCGAGGGTGGTAATACCGGCCCGGATGCCCCCGATCAGGACTGCGACCGACGGATTTCCTTAACGACCCGCAGGGCCGGCCGCCCCGGCTTCCCCC
>CAJVYS010000154.1 GCA_913009875.1 uncultured Gammaproteobacteria bacterium
CAGAAGACGGCATACGAGATATATCAGTGTGACTGGAGTTCAGACGTGTGCTCTTCCGATCTTATCGGGCAGACTGAAGTCCGGCGCGGGTCGATCGAGCATGGCCTCGGCGGCCTCCTGGCCGGAGGCATTGCCGGTTAGTTTCTGGATCAGCAGGTTGCCGCCCCACATGCCGACGGCAAAGGTCAGGATGTAGGCGGCGAGACGAACGGGTTTTTTCATATCAGGTGCAGGGCTCCTAACGGAAGGCCTGGGTGGCATGCTCGCGGAATTCCTCTGCCGGCATGTAGCCTACCATTCGCCAGGCGCGACGTTCTTCACCATCGGGGCCGAAAAACATGATGGAAGGCGGACCGATGAGGCCGAAGTGCTTGAGCAGGGCCTTGTCCGTGGCGTCATTGAGGGTGACGTCGGCCTTCAGCAGTACGACGCCCTGCAGGGCCTTTTGCACGCCGGGATCGGAGAAGGTGTATTTTTCCATTTCCTTGCAGGAGATGCACCAGTCGGCATAGAAGTCGAGCATGACCGATTTGCCGGCGGCGCTGGCGGCGGCGATTTCCTGTTCCAGTTGTTGCAGGCCTTTGATCTTTTTGAACTGTAGCTCGGTGCTTTGCGATGTGCCCGTGGTGCTGCCCATGCCGATACCCATGGCCAGGCCGTGCAGGGGTTGCAGGGTGTCTTTGCCGCCGGTGGCGACGCCGGCCAGCATCAGGGTGCCATAGATGAGGCCGATGACACCGACACCCTTCCATAGTTTGCGCCAGCCGGAACCTTCGCCCACCGGCTCCAGGGCGCCCATGTACACCGCCGAGATGATCAGCAGGGCCGCCCACAGCAGCATGGCGACGGAGACGGGGATGATGCGCTCCAGCATCCAGATGGCCACTGCCAGCAGCATGACGCCGAATACGGCCTTGATGACATTCATCCAACCGCCGGCCTTGGGCAGAAGTTTGCCCGCCGAGGTGCCGATGGCCAGCAGCGGCGCGCCCATACCCATGCTGAGGGCGAACAGGGCCATGCCGCCGAGTACCGCGTCGCCGGTCTGGCCGATGTAGATCAGTGCGCCGGCCAGTGGTGCGGCGACGCAGGGGCCGACGATGAGCGCGGAAAGAAAACCCATCACGGCGACGCCGGTGAGGGTGCCGCCTTTCTGTTTGTTGCTCACCTTGGTGAGACGGCTCTGCAGGAAGCTGGGCATCTGCAGCTCGAAGAAGCCGAACATGGAGAAGGCCAGGGCGACGAACACGGCGCTGAAGGTGCCCAGTATCCACGGATTCTGGAAGGCGGCCTGCAGGTTTTCGCCGAACAGCCCGGCGATGACACCGGCCACGGTATAGGTGAGCGCCATGGCCAGCACATAGACCAGCGACATGATAAAGGCGCGCCGGGTGGTGAGTTCATCACCCTGGCCAACGATGATGCTGGAGAGGATGGGAATCATGGGAAAGACGCAGGGGGTAAAGGCCAGCAACAGGCCAAAACCGAAAAAGGTGAGGATGGTCAGGATGGTGCTGCCGCTGGCCAGAGAGTCGGCGATGCGATCCTGTTCGGACTTGGCCGGGCCGTCGCTGGTGCTTGTTGCCGGTGGGGTGTTGTCGACGGTGGCGGCCTCGACGGCGGGCAACATGACCGGGATCTCGGTGCTGGTGGGTGGATAGCAGAAGCCGGCATCGGCGCAGCCCTGGTAATTGATGACGACGGTGATTTCGGTGGCGTCAAGGTTGCTGCGGATCACCGGTATGTCGAGATCCACGCTATTGTGATATACCACCATTTCGCCGAAGGACTCGTCGACCTTGACGTCGCCCGGGGGCAGGGTCGGTTTGCCGAGGGAGATGCCCGGGGCGTTCTTGACGCTGAAGGCGATTTTGTCGCGATACAGGTACACGCCATCGGCGACCTCGAAATGGGCGCGCAGGGTGTTGCCGTCGATGGCTTCGATGCTGGGGATGAAGGCCTGTTCCGCCGTCAGGAACTCGTCATCATTGCTGGCCAGGCCGAGACTGGCACCGAGTTTTTTCAAGGCGCCCAGCGGGTTGAAGCCGCTACTGCCGGTGTCGCTGCTCGCCGTGCCGGCGGCCGGGATGTCGAGGGTGACGGTCTTGGTCTGCGGCGGATAGCAGATACCCATGTCCGCACAGCCCTGCGAGGTGATGTCGAGGGTCAGGCTGCCGCTGGCGCCACTGACCGGGATGTCGATGGCAACGTGCTTGCGGTAGGTTTCCATGCGGCCGAAGAATTCGTCGTCCTTGATCTTGCCCGGAGGGTAGTTGCCCTCGCCGAGGGTAACGCTGCTGTCCTGGGGTTCGAACTTGAACTTGTCGCGGTAGAGGTAGTAGTCATCGGCAATCTCCCACTCGGCGCGCAGGGTGTTGGCGTCCAGCATCCGGGCGCTGAGCTTGAAGGCCTCATCCGGCATCAAGGGCTCTTCGTTACCGGCGCCACCGTAGGCCGCGTAGCTAGTGGGTGAAAAAATCGTGGTGGCCAGCAACAGCCAGGCAAGGTGTTTGATGAGGGTCATTTATTGATTCTCGTTGGTGACGTTTTCATCGATCCAGGCGAGATAACCCGCCAGCCCGTGAGTTATGGGGACAGCGATTATTTCCGGAAGTTCATAGGGGTGCATTTCGACGATGGCCTGTTCCAACGTTTCATAGGCGCTGTGCAGGGTCTTGATCGTCAGCAGATGCTCCTGTGCGTTTTCACGCTTTCCCTCCCAACGATACACGGAATACACCCCGGGCAGGATGTTAACGCAGGCAGCCAGACCTTTGTCCACCAGTGTGTTGGCAATGGATTGTGCGCTGCCCTGGTCGGGACAGGTGCAGTAAATCAGTAGATGATCGGACATGGTTCTGTTTTCCTGGGGAGCATTGACCGGCCAAGCGATTCCTTACACCTTTAATATCGGACAAAAGGCCTCTTATATATAGCTATAGCGATTGCCGTACCTGTCGTGGGGTGGCATATGTTTACACGCCTGTGTGGACGCGTCGATGCAATCAGTGCAAATGCCCCCATATTCCTAGTGCAGTGTCCTAGATAAAATGCCTATTCAGAGTCCCCCAAATTTGTCACGAGCCGGGCGCAACTCGCGGGAAATGTCGGTCACCTTTTCAAGAGTTGCACCAACAGTAGGCGCTCTAGGCGACGCGGCTGTGGTAAATTTGGGGGGCTCCCTCCGGGTGAGGCGCTAAAGGGCCATCTGCGGTGTTGCGTTTTCTCGTCATAGGCCCACTATGTCTTCGAAAACGCGCCTTGCAGCTGGCCCTTTAGCGCCTCACTGAATAGGTATTTTATCTAGGGCACTACACGAGTAGTCTGCGGCTGGTCTCCTTTTTTATGGATGCATCGGCACGGGCATTGTTTCAGCGCGGGCCGATGGTAATGCTTCCCGGCTGCGAATAAAATGAGGAACCTCTTTCCGGACCATGACCATGCGCCCCTTTCAAATCCTGTTCCTGCTGTTTCTGCTGATCCCTTTGCTGGAGATCTACCTACTGATAAAGGTTGGTGGCATTATCGGTGCCCTGCCAACGGTGTTTATGGTGGTGTTTACCGCCGTACTGGGTGCCTGGCTACTGCGTATACAGGGCCTTTCGACCCTGATGCGGGTACGTTCGACCCTGGCGCAGGGCGGCATCCCGGCGGTGGAGATGCTGGAAGGGGCGGTGCTGTTGGTGGCGGGTGCATTACTGCTGACCCCCGGCTTTTTTACCGATGCCATCGGTTTTGCCTGCCTGATACCGAGTCTGCGCCGGGCCCTGATCCGTCGTGTGTTGCGCAAAGCCGTAGTGACGGGATTCGGCGGGCCTCAGGGGCCGGCCTCCGGGCCGCGTGGCCCGCGCACCATCGATGGCGAATTCCGCCGCGAGGATGACTGAGTAATGGCTGCCCCAGGACTATCGGCCTGCTGTCAGCGGATATTTGTGTGCGCCCCCTTCGCGCGGGATAGCATCTTCGAAGGATAAAAAAAGCCCCGCCAGTACTGGCGGGGCTTTTCAGTGCTCCAGAACTCGTGCAAGTACGAGCTTTCGAGTTGCAGGGAATCCGGCTTAGTTGACGGAAACCTGGCGTGTGGAATAGACGGCGGTTTCGGTTGCCGCAGATTTCACCGGCTGGCTGGATTGCTTGGCGGCCAGCATCAGCGCTATGTATTCGCCACCCCAGTTGGCCTGGGCGAAGATGTTCCACAGGGGGTCGCCCGATTCGTTGGTGACCGTGCGTGCGGTTTCATTTTGTCCCTTGTCGAAGCCCCGCTCGAAGCTGGCCAGCAGCTGTGGGGTATTATCGCGAGAGTAGAGGGCGACGTTGATCATGTGCTGCAGCGGGTCAAAGCCTTGCGCGGCGGTGGTGATGGCGATCTCGGACGGGCCTTTGTCGAAGCCTTGCTCGAAGCTGGCCAGCAGCTGCGGGGTGTTGTCGTGACCACCATAGAGGGCAACACTGATCATGTGCTGCAGCGGGTCATAGTCCCGGGCGGCGGTGGTGATGGCGATCTCGGACGGTCCCTTGTCGAAGCCTTGCTCGAAGCTGGCCAGCAGCTGCGGGGTGTTGTCTCGAGAATAGGAGTAGAGAGCGGCATTGATCATCTGCTGCAGCGGATCAGAGTCCCGGGCGGCAGAGGTGGCGGCGATCTCAGACGTGCCCTTGTCGAAACCACGTTCGAAGCTGGCGTTGAGGGCGTCGCTGTTGTCGATGGCGAAGGCGGCAACGGGCAGTGCGGTGCTGACGGCAAAAAGAAGGCTCAGAGTTGACTTTTTCATGGCTTTACTCTCCTGAAGGTTAAGTTGTCTTGATCTATAAAGTGCATAACAAATACATCTTTGTCAGTCATAAAGCACCATGCATGCCAACTTTTCAACTGACTGAATTTGCTACGATAAATATTTTGTGGTGAACGGAAGCGTTTCAAAGGTGTTTAAAGTGTACGCACATAAACTGTTAATTGTTAACAAGTGAACGAGGTATGTTGACATGAGCGTCATCTTCCTGGATGGATTGAACACCCTGATCGATAATCTGGAGGAAGGGATCCTGTTTCTTGATGAAGACCGGCGGGTGTTGGCGATCAACAAGGCGGCGATGGACATGTTTGGCCGCGATGACGAGCACTTCATCAATGAAATTTGCCCCAGTGAGTTGGTGGGCTCGACCTGCACCCGGGCCTGTGATCAGCAGGGCTACTGTTCCCTGGCCAAGACCGATGACGACGGACGTCAGGCTCGGGACATCGAATTGCGGCGCCCCGACAACACGACACTCTTTTTGCGCATGTGGGCCATGAGTCTGGCGGGCAGTGTGGGGCGAGCGCATTGCGCCATCGTGCTCAAGAACCGGACCCTGGAGCGGCAGCTTGAGGAGGAGGTGAGTGAGCGCCTGCGCCTCGGTGGCCTGATCGGGCACAGCCTTCCCATGCAGGAGCTCTATAAGCAGATTTTACGTGCCGCGGTCAGTGATGCCAGTGTGCTGATCGAAGGCGAAAGCGGAGTGGGCAAGGAGTTGGTTTCCCGCGCGCTGCATGAAAATTCGAATCGGGACAAGGGATCCTACGTGCGCGTTCACTGTGCTGCACTGGCGGAAAATCTGCTGGAGTCTGAATTGTTTGGCCATGCGCGAGGTGCCTTTACTGGTGCCGAAACGGCCCGCGCCGGGCGTTTCGAGGCCGCCGATGGTGGGACATTGCTGCTGGATGAAATCGGTGAAATCTCCCCTTCGATTCAGGTGAAGCTACTGCGGGTACTCCAGGAGCGTGAGGTGGAGCGGCTGGGTGAAAACAAGCCGCGTAAAGTGGATGTGCGCATCATCGCCGCCACCAACCGGGATCTGGCCGCCATGGTCAGGGCCGGCGAGTTCCGCGAGGATCTCTATTACCGGCTGCGTGTCCTGCCCCTGCGGGTTCCCCCCCTGCGTGAGCGGCGAGAGGATATTTCCCTGTTGTCATCCCACCTGTTGAGTACGATCGTCCAGCGCGGTCACGGCGGCGAGGTGCGGTTTTCACCACAGGCAATGCAGGCCCTGGAGACCTATCACTGGCCGGGCAATGTGCGTGAGCTTTCCAACGTCATTGAATATGCCATGGTGCATGTCAATGGTATGGAAATACTGCCGCACCACCTTCCCCAGGAGGTGCTGGCCCCCTCGCAGACGCAGCAGGTGCCGGTTGGGGTTGCGCCTCCCGAGATCCGTGTCAGTGGCCCCAAGGCCATGCCGGCGATTCCCGATCAGCCCCTGAATCTCGGTTTAACGCGTTACTACCACCGCCCCTCGCCAGAGGAGGAAAAGGCCGCGATTGTGAAGGCGTTACAGGAGACCAGTGGCAACAAGACAGCCGCCGCGGAAAGGCTGGGGATGTCTCGCACCACGTTGTGGAAGCGTCTTAAAGGATATGATTTGTTGTAACGGGGCAGGGTTACAATCGCGTAATCATGTTGCTGCGATATTCCCAAATATCCTTAATCGGTTTCTGAAGAAATGTGTTTTGTCAAAATCGACGGAAAAGTTGTGAAAAAGGAGGTGGACGGGCGTTAGCGGGAGCTGCTGCCTTTTACCCTTTACCCCACATGAACAATAAGGTTTACTGGTGGAGGGTAGTGGGTTTTCGGTCAGGTACTATCTACAGGAACGGCAATGTATACAGGCAGATTTTCATGGATGAACGTAAAATTAAGATCATTGCCGATGACCGCGAACGCAATAGCGGAGTGATGTCTGTATTGCGAACCGACGGGCGTTGCGACCTGATAGTCCAACGCATACCCGTTGGTGATTATCTGATAGATGAACGGGTATTGGTTGAGCGTAAAACGCTCCCGGATCTGGTTGCCTCCATCAAAGATGGACGTCTATT
>CAJVYS010000155.1 GCA_913009875.1 uncultured Gammaproteobacteria bacterium
GAGTACGACAGACAATGGGTCAGATGTGGAGCACGCTCCGAGATAGAGAGAGGTGTGTGAATGTATGTTATGTTGTTTTTTTTTTTTGTTTTTTTGTTTATTTTTTCTTTGTTTTTTTTTTCAAGCAGAAGACGGCATACGAGATATATCAGTGTGACTGGAGTTCAGACGTGTGCTCTTCCGATCTGATTACGGCCCAGAGGCCTGCGCGCACTAAGCTTTTCAATCCGTGCGGTACCGGGCGGTCCTCGAAGCACCGCACCTCCGCGAACCCACTGCTCAAGAGCACCTGCGCCAGAGACTGGCGCGTAAAGGCCAGCTCGTGTGTAAAGTCCCCATAACGTATCCTGCCCGAAAAAGGACTTTCTGCATTCGGCACATGAATAATCCAACGTCCACCCGCCTTGAGTACACGGTGCACTTCATCGATCAGCCCGATGAGTTCGTCCTTGGAGAAATGTTCGATCAGGTCGAAGGCCACCACCACGTCCTGCGAGCTATCGGGCGTTTCCCGCAGTGCATCCATCACACCGCTCTCGCTGACGCCCGGGACGCCCAGGCGCCGGGCGGCGTCCACCTGTTCGAAGGAGCCATCCACCCCGCGTGTATTGGTGTAGCCAGCCTGCCGGAGGGCATACAGCAAGGCACCGTGACCGCAGCCCAGTTCGAGAATGGCGGTGTCCCTGTCTGCGGGAAAGTGCCGCCGTATCATCTGCCGGAAATACGGCAGCCGCGGCGCCAGCCCGTCGATACTGTCGGGCGCAAGCGGATAGTCACGCGCAGTCACATAGGCGGCATAGATGCGCGAACGATAATCCTGAGTCATAGAAACCTCTGAGATTTAACGCTATAGACACAATCCCATAAAGCAATCGAATCCTTTTGGAAATTCTCCAAGGCTTCCTGGCTCGTGAACGGCCGTATTCAAGTTCTCTGGAAAATTCTGCCAGATCAATTTCCGGAAACAAGGTGAACACGGGCGCAGGCCCTTCAGTGTTAAAGCAGGACCGCGCACATCAATTCCGGCCCGGAAAGATCTCCCACACATTGCCTTGGATTTGCCCGCCACTCCTTAACCTTGTCTAAATTATAAGGATCTGACATCAGCAGGTATGGCTTTCCTTCAAAACGCTCGCGATAATACTGTTTATCCAGAAAATTAGGATGTACGTTCCCCCATGCTTTTTGCCATCTTTCTGGTTGCGCAGAGCGGTATTCCGGAGAACCATTTGGCGTAAAAGCTAAAAATAACCCCCCCGGCTTCATTATCAATTCAGCGAAATCAATCACCGCCTGCGGCGACGGAACATGTTCTAAAACGTGGGAACTGAAGAAAACATCAAAGCCTGATCGCACATCTGAAATTTTCGAGTGTACAACACAGCCTAGTTTCTGCCTTGCATAGTCCCTACGTGACTGTGATATTTCAAACGACTCGACCACATAGCCAGCAGTTCGAAACTGCCAACTTCCATACCCCCAGGAGCAACCATAGTCAAAAAGTCTCGAACCTTTCGATACTCCAAGTATCTCCAGCAGAGATGTAATTTGCGAGTAATCTTTCTCAGTACCTTTAAACCCGGATTTTATTAGTCTGACCAGCTCTTCCGTAACAGGCATATCAGTCGTAAAACCTTGGCTATAACGCCTTTGATAGAAGGTAAAATTCTCAGAAGCCGATGTGGTAGGAATCCTGAACATCAACAAGCATTGGTTGCAACGTCTGAGCTCAGTAATCAAGTATTTACTTGCGACCAAGGAAGACTCATGATAGCCACATGATGGGCAGGATCGCCCTCGTCCAAGAAGCCGCTTCATTGCGCTTCTTAAGAAGTAATCAATCTTTTGTACATTCATTGCTACTTTCCAAAAATAAAAACTTTCATGATCCGCTGTTACGCCAATCCTACGGACAGGTGGAACTGCACAGATTCTCGAGTACTATGGCCATGCGCTTTCCATAATCCCGCCACCCCCCCAGCGATCGAACCCTTTCCAGCGACGCTTTCCCCATGGCTTCCCGGCGGGCGGGGTCATCGGCGAGTTCCTGCAGGCGCTCCGCCAGTATTTCGGGGGAGCGAATGGGGACAATAAATCCCTCGACGCCATCCGTGAACAAGTCCGCAGCGCCGGTGTGCTCGCTCGCGATGACCGGGCAACCACAGGCCATCGCCTGGGCCTGTACCAACGCCAGACCCTCCTCGATACTAGGAAGGACCATCACATGCGACCGGCTCATGATCTCGCGCAGCCGAACCTGCGGCCAGTGACCCAGGAAACTGACTTTGGGAGGCGGCGGGTACCTATCCAACAGGCGGCTGATTTCCGGGCTCATCCCGCCGACAAAAGATAGTCTCTTCCGGGGATGCCGGATACGTGCGAAAGCGTCGAGAAGATCCGGAACCCCCTTTCGGATGGAAACCGCCCCCACAAACAGCACATCGAACGACTCCGAATCCGGATTTGCGACCTTCCTAAAACGATCCAGGCGAACCCCATAGGGCACCTTACACATTTTCTCCGGCGGCACGCCTTCATCCAAGAAAGAGCGTAAGGCGAACTCGCTCGGCACGGTAATGGCATCGGCTTGTTCGTACTCGGCGGTTTCGCGTTCAATGATCCAGGGATCGATGCCGGGATAGGGGGTTCTCCAGCGGGCATACTCCTCCCGCAAGATGCGCTCTTGGTAGGCGATGTGCGAACTACCCCGATCGCAAACATAGCGGATGCCTCGGAGTTGGGCGGTCCGTCCGGTCGCAAGCCCACACCCGGAAATCGCAAGCAGTACGTCACATTCCGGCAGGTTACGGCAAACATGACGATCAAACGTGGAAGCAACCATGCGCTGCAGCTGGTCCATCCCCGCTTGTTGGCGTAGCCCCCATCGCGCGGCGGCCATGCGAGGCACCATGAGCCAAGGGAAGGTATCCACACGATCCATCGGCAGATCTTCGCCGGTAAGTTTCCAGCGGGGGTAGCCGGTGAACAACCGTTCAAGTGCGCCCTGCGCGTGCAACTCCCGGGCAAGTGCGAGCAGGTGGAACTTACCATGCACCGCGACTGTGACCTTCATTTCGGTCCCCGGAAAAAAACGCCTAACCTGTGCATGGGCTGCCTCAGGATCCCCCGGCCGGCCATGACTTGTTGAACCGCTCCGACCGGATTCACCAGGCTGGCGAGGACCAACCCGATTGGCGTCCCCATTATGCGACCGGCCGCCCAGAGCACATAGCCCGCAAACAGACCATCGCCGATCAGCATTGCAAGACCTGCCTCCGAGACCCGGCCCGTTGCAACGACCAAGGTGAAGGCAATGCCCACGGTGAGGCCCGCACAGGCCACATAGACCAGTGCAGCCCTCGTCTGTCGATTCAGCGCCACGAGGGTTGAGAGCGAAACATGCCAGACGCCCGCTGAAACTCCACTGAGCAGCAGCCAAATGAATAGGGGATGATCCATGGTCACACGACCTTGTGTCCAGAGCTTGAGTACGACATCACCAATGAAATAGAGGATCAACCCGGTCATCGCAGAAAACCACAGATTCGACTGCAGGCCTGTGAGATACAGCCGCCGCTGGAGCAGGTGGTCCTTTTGGCCTTCAGCCCTCGCGATCTCCGGCTCGGTCGCATGGCTGATGATAGCTGTCAGGTGCAGCGAAATGCGGGTCAGGGTGCGAAGTAGAGAAAATACTACCACCGCGATTGGACCCAGAACGGCGCCGATGACAATCACCAGTCCTTGATTCCGCAATGCATTGGCGATGGGCAGCATTAGATTCGCCAGGGAGGGCGCAAAAAGCCCGCGCAGGTAGTGAAATCTTGTCCTTGCAACCCCCAGTCGCAGCCAGGAGTGCCGATGGGACAAGTACCCTAGGAGACCAACTCCTCCGATGATGCGAGCCACGAAGAACGCCGCAGCGGCTCCAACAGGGCCGAAGCCCAAGATCACAGCCGCCCAAAGCGCTGCGTACTGGACCAGTGAGATCGTGTTCTCCAAGGCCACGCCGAGGCCATACTCCCCGGTCGCGCGAAAGCCGGCGGAGGAAACCCCGCCGAACAGATGTACCAGCACCTCCCCGGCCAAGAGAGGGAGTACGACATGAACTTCGACCGGTGCAAGCGCCGTCAGGTGTAGCCATCCCGCGATCGGAAGAAAATACAGCAGCGGCAGTAAGACCAACGCCGCCACCGTGACGGTAACACTGACCAACACCACGAGGCTTTGAAAAGCCACGAGCGCTCCCTCGCGGTCGCCGCGGGCGACGCGCATCGTCATGTCGTTGGCCACCGAGAGCGAATAGCCGAGATTGACGAGGGAGAGATAAGCCGGAATTGCGAACAGCACCAACCACTCGCCGTAGAGCTTCACGCCCCAAACATGGAGGAGAATCGGCACACCGGCAAGCTGCACCACGACGACGACAATCGTCCCGTAAGCATTGGCGCTTAGGCCCTGCCAGAGGCGCTTACGAACGGCACTACCCACAACCGTGCTCCAGTGCTTTGGCACAGTTTGGCGTGCCCCCTGCCTTGGTCAGGTTTCGCGCAATGGCACGGCTGGCTCGGGCGGCTGCGTTACGGGACTCACCCGACTGCATCTCGGACTCGGACAGCCAGCGGGCCAGCGGCAGGCCTAAGCTCGTCTTGGGCCGATTAGCCCAGTACGCCGGCGCGGAACCCGAGGGCGCCGCGACAAGCGGAGCTTTGCCCGGCGCTTCCCTCCTCCCGAGCGCCGGCACCAGCGCGCACCAAAGGCGCCAGTCCACGAGCGGTGTGCGTAACTCCAGGGGATGATCCATACCCGCCCAGTCGGCACCGCGCAGGAGCTGGTTGCGAAGGTGGGGAGAAGATTCCAGCGCCATGACCCGGCCGAGGCCGGTTGCAGGGTCGCGATTGAGGGCGCTCCCGATCCACTCGAGCGGAGCGAATTCGCGAAGGCCTGCGCAAATAAAGCCCCGATCGAGGATTTCATCGAGTTCCCACGGCATGAAGAGCCCGCGTCGGGCGAAGTAGGCACCCGAGATGGTGTTTGCGTCACGAAAGGGTGCGGGCAGTTTGGCGGGTACGCACTCGTTTGCTCTTGTCGCGGTACGGCCGAGCAAGTAGCCACTGCGTGATGCGAGCGGGATGGCGAAGACATCCCTGCCGGGGGCAACCCAGTGCCCGCCATCACCCGGGCCGCGCCGCTGCTGCGCCTCGGCGATGCGGATCTCCTGCGCTACTTCCTCTTCCTGCGGGCGGACACCAAGCCGGGCAACGAGGGTAATGCCGCACATGGGTCAGCCCCCCCCGGAGGGGCGTTTGTGGGTAAGGATCTGCCACCAGTGCTGGTGAGGCGCATCAGTGGTATAGCCCGTGCCGTACCCGTAGATACCGTAGCCACCCTTCCCCGCGACCTGGGACCGGGGTTTGTAGACGTTGAGGCCGAACCCGTGGAGATGCACGCCGTTCGCGCCGAGGCACTGGGCGGCGAACTCCAGTGCCTGAATGTTTGGAACCCATGCGAACGTCATTGCATTCATGAGCTTTCAACATTCCTTATGTGACTACACTCCATTTCCCGTCGGCGCTCTTCGTTCCAAGCCGAAACGCATGGGATCTTGCTTAGGTCGCAGCGGTCCGCGTACTTGCGCGAGATCTCGGCGATCTCATCCAGCAGGCCGGCGCTCAGGGTGATGGGCTTCAGCCCCAGATCGAGGAAGGTGTCATTGCTGACGTGCAGTTCGTTTTCGTCGTCTTCTTTGCGGGGATTCGGCAGGTTCTGGATACGGACCCCGGTGCGCTCGGCCACCAGCTTCGCGAGGTCGCGCACGCGGTAGGTTTCGGTCATCTGGTTGATGATCCGCACGCGGGTACCCGACGCGGGCGGGTTTTCGATAGCGAGCTGTAGGCACTGAACGGTGTTCTGGATGTGGATGAAGGCTCTGGTTTGCCCGCCCGTGCCGTGTACGGTGAGGGGATACTGCACCGCCGCCTGCATGAGAAAGCGGTTGAGCACGGTACCGTAGTCGCCGTCGTAGTCGAAGCGGTTGATGAGGCGTTCGTCCCGCCGGGTCTGCTCGGTTTGCGTGCCCCAGACGATGCCTTGATGCAAGTCGGTCACCCGCACACCGTCATTCTTGTTGTAGTAGGCGAACAGGAGCTGATCCTGCGTCTTGGTCATGTGATAGATGCTGCCAGGATTCGCTGGATAGAGGATTTCCTGATCCAGAAGGCGGCCGTCATCGGTTTCGACCTTCACGCGGAGATAGCCTTCCGGGATTTTCATGCCCGCCGTGCCGTAGCCATACACGCCCATGGTGCCGAGGTGCACGATGTGGATGTCCCGGCCGCTCTCGACTACGGCGGCGAGCAGGTTATTGGTGGCGTTGAGGTTGTTGTTGACGGTATAGCGTTTGTGGTAACTCGTCTTCATCGAGTACGGCGCGGAACGTTGCTCGGCGAAGTGCACGATGGCCCGCGGCTGCCACTCGCGCAGGAGGTCGAGCAGGCGCTGGTAATTTTCGGCCACGTCGAAGCGGTGAAAGGTGATGTCCTTGCCGGACATCTCTTTCCAAACCCGCAGGCGCTCGCCCATCGGGCGGATGGGTGTGAGCGAATCACATTCCAGCTCGATGTCGATGCTGCGGCGCGAGAGGTTGTCTACGATCGCGACGTCATGGCCGAGCGCGGA
>CAJVYS010000156.1 GCA_913009875.1 uncultured Gammaproteobacteria bacterium
AAAGGATACGGCGACCACCGAGATCTACACTCTTTCCCTACACGACGCTCTTCCGATCTATTTCAAGCAGCCAAATCCCAAAATTGATTTCGATAACAGTCCGTTCTACGTGAACTCCACCCTCACCGACTGGCCTGCGGGCGAAACACCGCGGCGCGCTGGTGTGAGTTCCTTCGGTATCGGTGGCACCAACGCCCATGTGGTGCTCGAGGAGGCGCCCGAGTCCAAGCCGGGAACGCCCTCACGGCCGTGGCAGCTCCTGCTCGTATCCGCCCGCTCCCAGGCCGCCGTCGATACCGCCTGCGGCAATCTGGCCGCTTGGTTGCGGAACAATGGCGATGTCCCTCTGGGTGATGTGGCGTGGACGCTGCAGACCGGACGCAAGGCCTTCAGCTGGCGTCGCATGGTACTGTGTCCCGAGGAGGGACAGGAGCAGGCGATCACGGCACTTGAGACCGCGGGCGGCGCCGTTGCCGGCGGCGGGGACACGCCAAAGCTGGCCTTCCTCTTCTCCGGTCAGGGGGCTCAGTACCCGCACATGGGGGCGGAACTGTATCGGCGCGAACCCGTCTTCCGGGACGCCTTCGACACCTGCGCCGAGCTGCTGCGGCCGCACCTTGATGATGATCTGCGTAGCGTCGTCTATCCGGACGCCGTCGCCGCAGCCGAGGCCGAAGTGCGCCTGACCCAGACCGCTTGGGCCCAGCCGGCACTGTTTGCCGTCGAATACGCACTGGCCCGCCTATGGCAGCACTGGGGTGTCATGCCCCAGGCACTGGTCGGACATAGCATCGGCGAGCTTGTCGCAGCCTGTCTCGCCGAGGTGTTCACCCTAGAGGATGCACTCGCGCTGGTGGCGGCGCGCGGACGGCTGATGCAGTCGATGCCGCCCGGGGCCATGCTCTCCGTCATGCTGGCCGAAGATGAACTTACCCCGCGGCTGCCTGCCGAGGTGTCAATCGCGGCCATCAATGCGCCTGCCATCACCGTGGTGTCAGGATCCGTCGCCGCGATCGATGCCTTCCAGCAGCAGTTGGAGGCTCAGGGCACGGCCTGCCGCCGCCTGCAGACCTCTCATGCCTTCCATTCACCGATGATGGAGCCGATCCTGGAACCCTTTGCGGAACAGGTTCGCCGGGTGGCCCTGCGACCGCCACGATTGCCGTTTCTGTCCAATGTCACCGGCGACTGGATCACCCCGGCACAGGCCACCGATCCCCTGTACTGGGCCAATCACGTGCGGGCGCCGGTGCGGTTTCTGGACAATGTGAGGCAACTGCTGGCCGAACCGGGCCGGCTGCTGCTGGAGGTGGGGCCGGGCCGGGTTACCAGCACGCTGGCGGGCCAGGCTGCAGGCGAGCGCACTGTACTGTACAGCCTGCCCGCCCCAAAAGACCCGCAGTCGGACACACAGTGCCTGCTCGAGGCACTGGGCCAACTGTGGCGGCAGGGCCAAGCCGTGAATTGGAACGCCTTCTACGAGGACGAGCGGCGGCGACGGGTATGTCTGCCCACCTATCCCTTTGAACGGCAACGCTTCTGGGTCGACGCGCCCAAGCCCGGCGCAGGAGTTGCGCAGGATAGCGCCAAGCAGCGCGACCTGGCGGGCTGGGTGTACGCCCCGACCTGGGAGCGCAGCGCCGGTGGCGAAGACAAACTCGTGGCCGCGTTGGCGGCCAAGCCCCGTGACTGGCTGATCCTGGGAGAGGGCGGCGGTATTGCGGACGCCGTCGAGGCATTGCTGACAGCCCACGGTCAGGGTGTCGTTCGAGTGCGGGCCGGCAATGGCTTTCGAGCCAAGGGAAGCGAAGCCTTCGAGATCGACCCCGCCCGCGCCGAGGATTACCCAGCCTTGGTCGCCGCCCTGGAAGAACGCGGCCCTCTGCCGCAGTGCATCCTGCACCTGTTCTGCCACGGCGCTGATGGTGACGACAGCACCACGATTGGGGCATCCGGCTTCTACAGCCTGCTCTATCTTGCCAACGCCCTGGAAAGCAAGCGCCTCGATCAGCCAATGCAGATGGTGTTGGCGGCGGACCACCTGCACGCTTACGGGATCGGCGCATCGCCTATGCCCTCGAAATCGGCCGCGCTGGGGCTGATGCGCGTCATTCCACAGGAGTATCCGGGCCTGCGTTGTCGCAGTGTCGATATTCAGGCCACCACTACCGATGAGGTGGAATCCATTGCACGGGGGTTGGTCGCTGAATGCGTCGCCAGCCCCTTCGAGCCAGCCGTGATGCTGCGTGCGGATGAACGCCGGATCGAGCGCTGGCGACCGTTGCGACTCCCGGACATGGAGGGCACGCCGCCGCGCCTACGCGACCATGGGGTCTACCTGATCACCGGGGGCCTGGGGCAGATTGGTCTGATGTTCGCGGACTACCTCGCCCGCAGCACCCAGGCCCGCCTGGTGCTGCTTGGCCGCAGTGCCCTGCTGCCGCGTTGGCAATGGGACGAGCAAGTGCGGCTTCACCCGGGGGATCCGGTCTCGGTCCGCATCGCCAAGCTGCTGGACCTGGAGCGTCAGGGTGCCGAGGTTATGGTGCTCAGTGCCGATATCGCCGATGCCGACCAGATGCGTGAGGCCATTGCCGAGGTCAATGCGCGTTTCGGGGGGATCAACGGTATGATCCATGCCGCCGGCTATACCATCGCCGCGGCCAAACCGCTGGCGGAGATCGACGCTGACTATGCGGAAGCGCACTTCCGGCCCAAGGCGGAGGGGCTGCGCCAGCTCGACAGCCAGCTCGAGGGGCAGCCGCTGGATTTTGTGCTGCTGATGTCCTCGCTGGCGTCAGTACTGGGTGGCCTGGGTTTCGGCGCCTATGCAGCGGCCAATGCTTATCTCGATGCCTACGCGGCGACCAAGAACCAGCACCAGTTCGTACCATGGATCTGCCTGAACTGGGATGGCTGGGACTTCAGCGGCGGCCAGGCGGGGGACTACCTGCTCCCGGAGGAAGGTGTCGAAGTCATGCGTCGTGTTCTCCACCGCCGCATTGAGCGGGCGGCGATTTCGGTGACGGCACTCGACGAGCGACTGCGCCAATGGGTATATCTGGAGGCCATGCCCACCGCGCCGCAAGACACGTCCGGTTCGGAGACCTCACCCTCCGGTTCAGTCCAGCATCATGAGCGCCCTAGCCTTTCAAGCCCCTATCTCGAGGCACGCAACGACACCGAGTCGGTCATTATCAAGGTCTGGGAGGACTTGCTTGGCATTCAGCCAATCGGGGTCAACGACAACTACTTCGAATTGGGCGGACACTCGCTGTTGGCAATCCAGATTGCGTCCCGCCTGCACGACCACTTTCACATCAAGTTGGCGGTGCAGGCCCTGTTCGAGACACCCACCGTGGCCGAGCTGGCGCAACACATTGAGCAGGAACTGGGGGCAACGGGTGAGGATGAGGCTCAGCTGGAGGAACTGCTGTCGCGGCTCGAGCAACTGTCGGACGAGGAGGTTCAGGCGTTGTTAGACAAGGAAGAGGGCTGAGTGCGGTATGCCGGGCGAACGATGAACCGGCACCAGGCCGTCGAGTGCTGGAGCCAGAGTGGCCCCACGGCGCAGCGGCTGATCTGCTTTGCCCACGCAGGTGCTGGCGCGGCCGCTTTCCAATCGTGGTCGGCGGCGTTGCCGGCGCAAGTCGAGGTCTGCGCCCTACGCCTACCCGGCCGTGAGCGGTTGATCGGCGAGACCCCATTCCAGCAGCTTGCGCCTCTCATCGATTGGGCTGTCGAGATCCTCACGCCCCTGCTGGCGCGCCCCTTTGTGCTATTCGGTCACAGCCTGGGTGCTCTGATCGCATTCGAATTCGCACGTGAGCTGCGCCACCGCAAGCTGCCGGCACCGCAAGGCTTGTTGGTCTCCGGCCATGGGGCGCCACAGCTGCCGCGCCGCGAGACGCCACTGGCGGAGCTGTCCGACACCGAGTTCATGACGCGCGTAGAAGCCTTGGAGGGAACCCGCTTGACTGAAGCCTTCGCCCATCCTGAGCTGCGCGCACTTATCCTGCCTGTGCTACGGGCTGACTTCGCCATACTCGAGAACTATGCCTACACAGCCGAGGCGCCCTTCGAGTTTCCCGTGCGTGCTTACGGCGGTGCCGACGATCCACTGGTGTCGGCCGAAGACCTTGCCCTGTGGGTAGAACAGACGCGGGGGTCGTTCTCCAGGCATGTGTTCCCCGGTCATCACTTCTATCTCCAGGCGCAAAGGGAGGTTCTGCTGCACGAGATCAGCCACGTCTGTCGGAGGATGCTGTGAGCATCGTGTTGCAGGCCATTGCCTTTAACGCCGATTCGACCAATATCATCCCGGATGCGCTCAACATCAGGCGTAACGCCAGCCAGCCGGTGACGGTTCCCGAATGGCAGCGCGGCGTGACGTTTACGGCCGCTGATTCGCTCGCCGCCTACTCGCTCGAAGATGTGGTCGGTCGCCCGGTGACCATCCACGCACGCTTCAGCCGTCTCCTGCCGCAGGTGGTTTCAGCCCAGGTGCGCGCCGTCCAGGCGCCCCTGCCATGGCCATGGACGGGCATTCAGGGCCTGCTGCAGGCGCAGATCAACGTGCTGGGCGAGGTGGCCCCCGAGACGGTTGTATTCCTACCGAACGGCAACAGCGCATTCGTCAGCTTCACCCTACGTAATACACGCCTGTCGAGTTGCGGCGTCGGCGTGCACCATGTCCGGTGGCACTGGCAGTATCGTCTCGGACCGGGTGCACCCTGGCTTGACTTCGCATTCACCGAGCACACCATCTACACCGTATTGCGCGTGCCGCGCTCACCCTGGGTGCAGGAACCAGCGGACATCGCCAATATACAACTGCCCTGGACAGACGTACTCGACTTTGCCTGCCGCTGGGCCCGGGGGGCACGTACGCCGGTGGAAGCGGCGGCAGCCATCACCCGGGCAGTGTTCTTCCTCGGCAACGGTGTACTAAGCTACGACTGCGCTCTCGGTGCAGCCGCCTATGCTTTCGAAGTGTTTCTGCTCTCGGAACTGATCGAGCTGCTGCGCGGCGGTGTGGGCCGTGGCCACTACGTGAACTGTTCAGATTGCGCGGCTATCGTGGCCACATTTTCCAATGCGGTGGGGGCCGACCTGTGGCAATCACGGATGGGGGGAGCCCTTGCTTCCCAGTTGGGTTACTTCCCGGTCAAGCCGGTGCGCACCATCGGCTCTTTCACATGGGGACAGCCATGTGGCTGGTGGCCGGGGTGGACCTTCCATGAAGTCGCCTGGGACGATGAATGTACGGCAGATGATCCGGTGTTTGACGGTTCCTTACAGCTTGACCTTTATCCGCCTTACCGTATACCGACCACGCCAACCGATCTGTCCTTCAGCCTTACCAGGCAATGGGAATGGCTGTACCGCCCTCTCTTGGTTCCACCCGATGGCTGGCCGCTTTGCGAGCCAATGCCATTGATGCGCCGGCGGCGCCCTGTGATCTGAAGGAAGCCGACCGTGTACGACAAACTCAAGCGCCACTATGATTTTGCCTCCTGGCAGGGGGTTACCACCCTGCCGCTGCACCTCCTGTTGTGGCACTACCGCCCGCGGGGTACGGAACTACACGATTGGGAAATCGGTTCAATCCGGGTACTGACACTACCGCACACCCCTCGTTTTTTGCCCTCCATGTGGCGGCAGCCCGGTGGGAGCCGGAAGAATTCGTTGCGGCTGGATACATACGAGTGCGACTCGCGCGAGGCGGCACACGAGACACTGATCCACCTGCTTGGCGAATTCAGTGCGCCGGTCATGCGCCGGCTGATAGACACGGGGTTCGGCGACATCAGCTTCGGCGGTAGGGATTTGTCGGCGGTATTGTTCGCCCGCGCAAACCTCGTGTTCCTCATGGCGAAGGCCGGCAGAACACCTTTGACTGTTACGACGCTGGCCCGGGAGCTCGACCACGATCTGATTACGAGACCAACGCCCGCCACAATGCACCATGTAGAACCTGCCCCGGTGGCATGTGCGATCTCCGGCCCATCGTCGCTCATCGACCTGGATACCACCGCCTCGCGAGGCACACTCGCCCAACCGTACCGCACGGACGCGGTAGTTGCGCCCCAGCACAAACTGTTCTCGCAGAACTGTGAGCTGTGTGCTGAGGAAGACCTCATTCGCGCCGTGCCGTTGAAGGCAGGGCAACAGGAGGTGGAGATTTATACGCTGGAGTCGGCCGGCGGCTGGGAGCGACGTGACGTGACCATCGAAGATGTGAAACAGTGATTATCGTGGATAGCGCCTATATCATTAATGTCGATGATCTTTCGGTAGAGGCGACGTTCCGAGGCGTGGATATCGCGGATGCATTCCAGCAACTCATCGAAGTCATCGGTATCCCCCCCCACTCATCGGTACTTCTCCAATAGAGGCTTGAATTGCCTCTCATATAGCTCTGGAGAGCTTTTCTTCAAAAAACAGTTTTTTAAGATAGGAAACACCCCGCTTTTTGCAGATCGGAAGAGCGTCGTGTAGGGAAAGAGTGTAGATCTCGGTGGTCGCCGTATCATTAAAAAAAAAAACAGAAAGAATAAAAAATAAAAAGATAATAATTCCTAATGGTATAAGTAAATACAACACGAAGCTAACAATGTTGACACGTATATT
>CAJVYS010000157.1 GCA_913009875.1 uncultured Gammaproteobacteria bacterium
GCATTCAGTAATGAGTGAGATATTACACATAGCTGAGGCATACGAGATATATTAGTGTGAATGGAGTTGATTTGTTTTGTTTTTTTTTTAATGATACGGCGACCACCGAGATCTACACTCTTTCCCTACACGACGCTCTTCCGATCTAGTGGTTTCCAGGAACAGACCGGTATCTACGGCACGATTATTGTTGAACCGAGAGGCGGTGAACATATTCGTGCTGATCGTGACTACGTGGTGCAGTTGTCCGACTGGACCGACGAAGATCCCATGGATGTATTCGCCAAGCTGAAAAAACAGAGCGACTACTACAACTTCATCGAGCCGACGGCGCTGGACTTCTTCCGCGATGCCAGCGAGGAGGGCATGGGCAATGCCATCAGTAAGCGGCGTATGTGGAACAAAATGCGCATGACGCCGACGGATTTGGCGGATATTTCCGCCTACACCTACACCTACCTCATGAACGGCACCACCCCGGCCGGCAACTGGACCGGGTTGTTCAACCCGGGTGAGCGTGTACGCCTGCGCTTTATTAGCAGCGGTACACAAAGCTATTTTGACGTGCGTATTCCGGGGTTGAAGATGACCGTGGTGCACGTTGATGGCCAGGACGTGGAGCCGGTGACCGTAGACGAATTCCGCTGCGGCCCGGGCGAAACCTACGACGTACTGGTTACGCCCGAGGATGAGGCCTACACCATCTTTGCCCAGTCCATGGATCGTACCGGTTATGCGCGCGGCACCCTGGCGGCTCGCGCCGGTCTCAGTGCACCGGTACCGGAGCCCGATGAGCCTGAATGGCTGAGCATGGCCGACATGATGGGTTCCATGGCCCAGGGTGGCGGTATGGCTGGTGGTGCGATGGCGAGTGGAGACATGGCCGGCATGAAGGGCATGACCACAAATGCTGTGCATGTGCGTCACGCCAGCACTGAATACGGCCCCAGTGTCGACATGCGTGTGGATACACCGCGCACCAATCTGGATGACCCTGGCGTCGGTCTGCGCAATAACGGTCGCCGGGTGCTGACCTACGCCGATATCCGCAGTCTTCGTCAGCCCGATGACCGGCGTGAGCCAGGGCGGGATATCGAGCTGCACCTGACGGGAAATATGGAGCGATACACCTGGTCGCTGGATGGCCTTGAGTTCGGTAAGTCCACGCCAATACATTTCCGCTATGGCGAACGCCTGCGCGTGATTTTGCACAATGACACCATGATGACGCATCCCATGCATCTGCATGGCATGTGGAGCGATGTGGAAACGCCCGCGGGGGAGTTCCTCGCCCGTCGGCATACGGTCAGCGTGCAACCGGCACAGCGGGTCACTTTCCGTGTCAGCGCCGACGCCCTGGGCAACTGGGCCTGGCACTGTCATCTGCTCTACCACATGGATGCGGGTATGTTCCGCCAGGTGGTGGTGGCATGAATACGCTAATGGCAGGGAACAAAGTGTCAAAAATGAGCGGGCCATGGCTTCCGCTGATTGCGGTTATGTTGGGCCTCAGCGCTCAGCCGGTCTTGGCCGAAGGTGAGGCTGTATCGGGTATGAATCACGGCTCGATGACAGCAATGGACAGCGACAGTGGCATGGACATGGGCGGGGGAACGGGCACCATGCAGGGCGGTTCGGCCCCGGCCGACGCCCGCGATCCTCACGCCTATTCGGATGGCTATGATTTTGGCGCCATTCCGCGTCCTCGCTTCGCCGATGAGCAGAACTTTGCGTCATTGCGGATGGATCGCCTCGAAGCCGTACGCAGTGAGAATAACACCTCGGCGTTGTATGACCTGCAGGCCTGGTTTGGCCGTGACTACGACCGGCTGGTGCTCAAGGCCGAGGGCAGCATTGACGACGGTAAGCTTGATGAGAGTAGCACCGAACTGCTGTGGGGCCATGCCATGGCGACTTACTGGGATGGCCAGCTGGGTCTGCGTTACGACAGCGGTGATGGTTCGACCCGCAGCTGGCTGGCTTTTGGCCTGCAGGGGCTGGCACCTTACTGGTTCGAGCTGGATATTACGGGTTATGTCGGTGAGCAGGGGCGCACGGCCCTGAGTCTGGAGGCCGAATACGAAATACTCTTCACCCAGCGCCTGATTTTGCAACCGCGCCTCGAAGCGGATGTGTACGGAAAGGACGATGCCGAACGAGGTATCGGTTCCGGTTTGTCCGAGGTTTCAGCCGGTTTACGTCTGCGTTATGAAATCCGCCGCGAGATTGCGCCTTACGTCGGTGTTGAATGGGCCGGTAAATTCGGCGGCAGTGCAGATTATGTCCGTGCCGCCGGAGTCGACAGCAGCGAGACACGGGCCGTGGCCGGTGTGCGTTTCTGGTTCTGATGGTTGGTAGCCCGCGAAGACAATCGTGCAAACCCCTGTCTGTCACCCGGTTGCACCTGCGTGTGCTGCCGGTGTGGTTGAGGTGGGGGATAGGAGGCTGAAATGGAAATGGTAAAACAGGGTGATTTTTCGGTACACCGTTCTCTCGTCCTGCCCGGCATGGCCGATGACGATGTGCAGCGGATCCAGGCCTGCCTGAATGAACTCCCGGGCATGCAGCAGATAGTGTTCGATGTTGGCCGGCGAAAGATTGCGCTGACCTATGATGCCTCGCGTCTCGGCTTCTGGAGCATCGAGCAAGTACTGACGGGTGCCGGCTGGCTGTTGGCGGATGACCGCTGGTCGCGCATGCGCTATGCCTGGTATCGTTACCTCGATGAGAATGCCCGTGCCAATGCGGAGGCGAAGGGGGCCTGCTGCAGCAATCCCAGTGACATCTATGCCAAGCGGCACAAGTGATTTCTTAACCCGAATTTACTAATACTCTTTCAATGTGATATTGCCGGGTTCAGTTGGCCTGTCAGGCGTTATTCGATGCGCTGCCGACCTCCAGGGCCTCGAACCAGTCGAGGAAGCGCTTGACGTCATCGCCGCGGAAAATGCGGCCGTGTTGCGGCGCCATCATGTCGATATCCAGTTCACGCACCCGTTTTACCCAGTCGTTCTTGGCGCGGTTGGAGGGCATCCAGCGCTGGTGGAACAGTTTCATTTTTTCGACATGCTCATCGAAATCTTCCACGAACAGCGGTGCGCCGTCTGCCTCCAGCGCTGCACCCACGTCACCGCTCATGAGGATACGCGCCTCGGCGTCGTAGACGTGGTAATTGCCCGAGGCATGCAGATAGTGGGCAGGGATGAATTGCACCTCCATTGATTCCAGCGCCAGGGTCTTGCCCTCGTCGGGGATGCCGACGTATTCGATGTGATTGAGGCCGAAGTGGCGCAGGAAACTTTCCCAAATCCACGGCGAGTGCAGGCGGGCGGTGGGCAGGGTCTGGTCCCACAGACCGAGTGAGGAAATGATATCCGGATCCTGGTGTGAGGCGAAGATGTCGGTGATGGTGTCGATGTCGCACAGACGCAGCACCGAGGCCAGCATGGCGGAAAAGATCTCGATCCCTCCCGGGTCCATCAGCAGGGCACGCTGGCCATCGATGATCATGTACTGATTGGTGTCGATGATGCCGGCCAGCTTTTTCGGGTCGCGGCCAAAGGTGACCCAGCGGTGGCCTTTGTTGTACAGATTTGTCGTCTTCATGAGGTGCCTGTTCGCAGTCTGTAATCCGGGGTATTTCTGCTGGTGTCATCCAGCGTGTCGAGTGACTCGATAAGTTTTCGGCATTTGCTGATTTCGAGCTGGATGTCGCGTGCCGCCAGCTCCACGCTGTTGGCAATGGAGTCGAGATACTTCTGGAATTCGCCGGCGCGTGATGCCTCGGTGCGCGAGTTGCTGACGATGATGGTTGAGCCACGCACCCGTTGATGAATCTCATCCAGCTGCGCATTGAGCTGGATCATGATTTCAGCGGTCTCTGCGCGCATGGCGGCGCGTTCCACATCGGCCCGGTGAATCAGGTGGTCGATAAAAGCGGCCTGTCCGGTATCAGCAATTTGATCACGGGCCTCGGCAAAGCGACGCGCACCGTCCAGAGTGCGCAGATCGTTCACCGCCGTACGCGAAACCGTCAGTGCCAAGTGATTGATCTTGGTTGCATAGTGAATGGTGTCATTGGCCATTTCGGCAATGAAATCCGTGATTGGCCGAAAACCCAATGCCTTATCGCCTGCCCGCGCCGCCACACCCTTGGCGTTGCTTGCGCTCAGCGACATGAGCTTGGCCGTGCGCATCATGCGAAACAGATGCCCGGCGAGCATGGCGGCAATCACAAAGGCTGGGGGATGTTGTTCTTGTCTGGCCACGATAGGGTGAGTTCCTCAGCAGATTTTCCCGTGTGGGGACTAGTTCGGCAGCCGGCGGGGGAAGTTTAGGGTTTTGGCAAGGAAGTTAAACAGGTCTTGTAGAAATGGTTAGATCACTCCGGTTGCCTGTGTGTGTTGCGGGGATATACCATAGTGTCGATAACGGGTGAATATGCAGCCTGGTAGAGTGGGCAGGCTTTCCATGCCCGCGAGAAATGCGAATCAACCGCGTGGGCACACAAAACATGCCCGCCCTGCCAAGCGATGGCCGCCTATGGCTATTTTGTGATAAGTGCCTGATTTAATGCAATGTTTTGAACTTTTCCGGCATCGGGGGGATATACGTGCATCTTGGTTGGCAGGGAAGGGCGAGCGGTCAAGGTGGCTGCCCATGAACAAACATAGGAGTCCTCTCAATGTTTGTCATCCACGTTACGGCCATCTTTGAACATGCGTCAGTTGTTGGTCATGCTCTGGCGGCGGTTCGGTTAGCAGGCTTAAAGGGGGCGCTATCTTTTAGCCTCTGCCGTTTAGATGGTGGCCTGCCTGGGTTGATATAGTGATTGTCGGGGAATAGAGTTTGAGCGAATAACAGTAAAATATTCCTGAATATGCCATCAATATCAACAAATTGACAGGATGTCTGTGATTGTCGGGCAAACTTGCTTGATTCTTCGTTCAGTACCGTGCGTAGCAAGGCAAGGATGCTTGATACTAATAAGTTATGCAACAAATAATCACCGAGGAATGACATGAAGTATCTATTGGAAGAAATATTTCGTACAGAGGGAATTCCTGAATTCACATTTGTTAGGCCTCCAAACTACAATGAAATACTGGTGGATATCAGAAATCCCGGCAAGCCAATAGTAATCGAAGGGCAATCTGGGACTGGCAAGACTACAATTGCTAAGAAAATAATTGAGCATGCATTTCCAGATCAAAGTTTTGAATATTTGACTGCACGCAAAAGTAGGGATCTTCCACAGATAATGGATTTATCTGAGGGGAAGTTGTTGGGGAGATTTATTGTCGATGACTTTCACCGGCTAGACACTAGCATACAAGAGAGAATTGGCAATATTGTTAAGATTTCTGCAGAAGATCCAGACCCAGATCAACATCCCAAAGTAGTTCTTATTGGAATAAATAAGGTTGGGAGTGAACTGATATATTTAGTACACGATATTGCAAAAAGGTGTGGTATTCATAAAGTTATGCCAGCTGATGACGCTCGAATAAAGGAATTAATTAGCAAAGGCGAAGAAAAGCTTAATATAACAATCGATAATCAACACGTTATATGTGAGGAATCCAAGGGGGATTATTGGCTTACTCAGTTATTGTGTCAATCAATATGCTTGCTCAATGATGTATTAGATACACAAGATGACGCTATTCAGATTCACTTTGATGTAGAAGAATTGAGGGGCCGCGTAATTGCAAAACTAGAAAACAGCTATAATGATCCAGTCAAGGAGTTTTGTCGAGGCAAACGCTTTAGATCAACAAATGACCCCTACTATAGATTACTAAAAACGATTGGTGAACAAGATAGCTCAATTGTTGACTTGAATGAATTGGCAAATGCGAATGAAGAAGTTAGAGGTAGTATCAACAATATCAAAGAAAGACGCATAAATATTCTCTTAGGATCAAAACCAATATGCGAGCAATATTTTTACTACAATAGCGACACAAAAAACTTCGCTATAGAAGATCCAGCCCTTTTTTACTATTTGAAACATCTGAATTGGGATGATCTGAGGCAATCTTGTGGTTTTAGAGATGCGGAGAACGAATACGATTTTGATTTTGCGATATCGTTTGCAGGTGAGAATCGTGACCTAGCAAAGATGACAGCAGACCTTCTTGGGGTACTTGATTGTACCGTATTCTATGATGAATATTTTGAAGCCAATTATTTGGGAAAAGCATGGAGTGCGCAGTTTAACGAAATCTTTGGGGAAAAGGCGCGATTTGTAATCTGTCTACTAGATCATAATCACAATGAAAAAATATGGCCTACTTTTGAACGAGAGTGCTTTACACCACGAGTCGCAGACGCTGCTGTAATACCGGTTTATCTAGATGATACTTCATTTGTTGGAATTCCAAAGGATATAGTGGGTATAGACTTTAAGGGATGTGATATGTCCGATGAAACATTGGTAACGGATAGAATAGTGATAAAACTTGAAGAAAGGCTAAACAATGCATAACGAATAAGGTTAGATTGTGTGAGGCACGAACCACAATCTGAACCGTTTGTTGGACAAGCCCGGCTAGAAGGTGATTTGGATGAAAAAGAGTTTGTTTGAATGAGCCCTTGACAAGCTCAATA
>CAJVYS010000158.1 GCA_913009875.1 uncultured Gammaproteobacteria bacterium
GGTGATCTGCCCCATGCAGGTGTCGCCATGCTCGAAGGCGCATTCGTTGCCATTGTGCTTGCATTCGACGCACACCGGCTGCTGTGCGAAGCGGGGCAGGGAACCGGCCACCAGTCGTTTCACCAGATGCAGGAATTCATCGCGGGCCACCGGGCAGCCGCGCAGGTCGTAATCCACCTTGACCACTTCGTGTACGGCGCGGACGCGGGTGTGTGCCCACAGCGGCCAGTATTCGGGGTCGGTCTGGGTGACGTGGCAGGTCTCGGGGCCGTAGACGCGCTGTAAGTTCTCCCCCGGTGACAGGGCGTTGGAACGTGCCTGCACATTGCCGTGGCAGGCGCAGGCGCCCAGCGACACCAGCCAGGTGCAGCGGGCGCGGATATCGCGCAGACGCTCGGCGTCTATTTCGCGGTTGATGCTGCCTTCGACGAAGGCGATATCGAAACGCGGCGCTGTTTCTGACAGGGCCTCGCGGAATTCGACGATTTCCACCAGATCGAGAATATGCAGAAACACATCTTCGCAATCGAGGATGGCCAGCTGGCAACCCTCGCAGCTGGCCATGTCGAAGAAGGCAATCCTGGGTTTCATGTTAGCGGCTTCATGTCAGCGCCTCGGGCAGTGATTCGAGATCGGAGAAACGAAACACCGGGCCTTCCTGGCAGCAGGTGACGTGATTGATCTGGCAGTGTCCGCACTTGCCGATGCCGCAGCGCATACGGCGCTCCAGATCGATGAAGATCTGCGCGCTGGGCAGGCCGCGCGCGGCCAGCGCCATGATCACGAACTTATACATTACCGGTGGCCCGCAGAGCACGGCGAGGGTGTTGGGAACATCCATTTCCAGTTTGGCGATGGGGGCGGTGACCAGTCCTACCTCGCCATTCCAGGGCAGATGGGCGGTGTCGTTGACCAGGCGGATGATGCGGGTGTTCGGCAGCTTGGCCCAGGCCTGCATTTGCTCACGGTAGAGTTCGTCCGCCGGCGTGCGGCAGCCGCTGATGAGGGTGGCGCGGCCAAAGCGCTGTGGATCGCCGACCACGGGCTCGATGAGTGAACGCAGCGGTGCCAGCCCCAGACCACCGGCGACAAAGATTACGTCGTGTCCTTCGAACTCCGTCAGCTCGAAGCCGGAGCCGAAGGGGCCACGAATGCCCATGGCGTCACCGGCCTGCAACTGGTGCATGGTGCGGGTCAGGCTGCCGGTATTTCGAACCAATAATTCCAGTTGGTCGTCATCGCGAGGCCCGCAGGAAATGGAGATGGGCGCCTCGCCGATACCGGGAATGGAGGCCATCACGAACTGTCCGGGACGATGGTTCAGCGGCCGTGGCAATTGCAGGCGAAAGAAGCGTTCCTGCGCGGTCATGTCGCGAGCTTCGAGGATGCGGGCCATGTGCGGCGTGAGCACGTTGGCATCGAAGTCCACCGGCTTCATGGCTTTGCCTCCGTGGCGGCCAGCAGGTCGTTGGCGATATCAAAGATGTCGATATCGACGGTGCACTGATGGCCGCAGCGGCCGCAGCCGACGCAGAAGCTGCCGTCGCCGAAGCGGGCGGGCAGATAGGCCAGCTTGCGTTTGATGCGATGCCGCTGGCGCGCGGCGAGCTGCGGGCGGAAGTTGTGGCCGCCAGCCACGACGGCAAACTCCTCCAGCATGCAGCCGTCCCAGCTGCGGGTGCGCTGGCCGCTGTCCGGGTCGCCGATGTTGAAGTCGTCCTGCAGGTCGAAACAATAGCAGGTGGGACAGACCAGATTGCAGGTGCCGCAGGCAAAGCAGCGTTCGACATGTTTATCCCAGACGGGCGATTCCCAGCTGTTGCTGACCGCATCGATGACCTGTTGCAGCGGGGCATCGAAGTGGCGGCCAAAGGGCTTGGCACGTTTTTCCTCGGCCAGTGCCCTGCGCTTTTCGATGTCGTCACAGGGAGGGAAGCCGGCAGCGCTGAGCAGTTGTTCACCGCACTCCGTGAGGGCCTCCATTAGCAGTTGGGCCTCGGGCTGCGGGGTGAGGAAAACGTCCGCGCCCTGGCGCCAGTGCAGGGAGTCGGTGGCATCGCAGAAGCAGTGTTCATCGCAGGGCTGCAGGCAGTCGTGGGCAATGATGGCGGTGTTTTGGCGTCGGCTCAGGTAGTGCGCGTCTGGGATGCCGTCGCTGTTGACCCGGTCCATCAGGTGGATAGCCTTGAGGTCGCAGGGGCGCACGCCGGCGAGGATGCGTTCGCGCTCATCCAGCGTTGGCGTTAGCTGGTATTCGCCGTTCCCGTTCTTGCTGAAGCGGAAGATCTGTTCGTTATTGGGCGAGAGCCTTTTGCCCGGCGGTTGTACGCAGGTACTGGCACGGAAGGGCTTGTCTTTGCTCCCGGCGTCGAAGTCCTCGAAGGCGAGGAGACTGTTTTTGCGCACCTTGTCGAAGTTGAAGCTGTTTTCGCCCATGGGCTGGGGGAAGAAGACATCCCCCTGCTGGCCGAGTGTGCGGAGCCAGTCCAGCACTGCTGTACGCGTGGCGAGAAATTCTCTCATGTTTCCGGCTCTCGAAGATGCCTGTCGGTCATAGTGAACCCGTGGTGCGCGGATTGGAAGACTTGTGGGAGCGGCTTCAGCCGCGAATGTTTTTTGCCGTGTATTCGCGGCTGAAGCCCCTCCCGCAAATAGGGTATTTTTTAGCCCCTTATTGAGGGCATGCTCCGTCCCAACGGGCGTCCGCGTTATTTTGCCTTGAAGACGAAATCGACGCGGGCCGTGCTGTCGGCCTCGACCGTCACCGTGCCTTTTTTCTCGCCCAGGGTTCCATGCCATGCGCGGATCTTGTAGCTGCCGGGGGGGACGTTGTCGATGCTGAAGCTGCCGTCTTCGCCGACCACGGCGAAGTAGGGATTTTTGGCGACAAAGGTAAAGCTGTGCATGAAGTCGTGGGCGTCGCACTCGACCTTCATGGCGGTGCCGCGCTTCAGTGTGACCTGCTTGCGGAGGATCTTCAGGTTGCCAGGTTGACTGATGTTGAACACGGTTTTCTTGGCACGGCCGATGATTTCATAGGTATGGATGTTGTGCAGCACCGGATCGGAGTTTTTTACCGTGAGCTGGTCGCCGTTTTTCATCACACTGAGAAAGGGTTTGAAGGTGCATTTTTTCTGGTTGAGTTCGGTGTTGCCGATGTCGGCGGGAAAGTCCTTGCCGGCCTTGATTTTGTACAGATAGACCACGGCGTCGGTGAGGGCGCCGTTGTTGACGCGCACGAAATCGATGCTGCGCGTGCCGCTGCCGCAGGTGTCGGCGTCCTTGGCGACGGTAAACTGCTTGGGGGCCGGGTCAGCCCCCTTAAAGCTGACCTTTCCGCTGATGCGCCCGCCGTTGTCGACCGGTGCCACCTGGTAGGCGGCGGCGCTGAGTGGTTGGAGGCTGGCGACACACAGTGAGAGGATAGGCAGTGCTCTTTTCATGGGGGTTCCTTGCGGTCTCTGGCTTGCCGTTTGCTAAGGCGGTTATTGAACAGTGTGTTCACGCTGCTTGCAAGCCCCTGAACTCTCTGTTTCGGCTAAGCCTGGGGTGCTGTTAAAATACCCGGTTAAGGTGCAGTTTATCCGGGGCGGCGTATAGTCAGCGGCCCCATGGCGGAATGCCGCCCACACCTCAGCGGAAAATTTGAACAATTTTTGTGGCGCGCAAGTGCTGCAAGCAAGTGGAGCAAACAAGCGTATGACAGGGCTGAAGATCCCGGCCGCCCCGCGTTGGGCTATTTTGATCGTCATCTCCGTGTTGGCCGGTTATGCCAGCTATGAAATGACCGGGCCTTCCGTGGCGGTGCCGGAGGTGGCGATGAGTCAGATATATCCCGCCTCATCCGGTGCCCTGAATCTCCTCGGCCGCTCATTCAGCCTCTCGCCAGCGGAAAATCCCCTGCGAAACGAGGCGCTGACACTGATCGCCAAGGATCGGGAGAAAGGCTGGACCCTCTACAACGAAATCGTCGAGGCGGGGCGTGCACGTTACTACCATGGCTGCTTCGCCTGCCACGGTGGCTGGCTGGCTGGCGAGATGCCGGTACAGGCCGTTGGCTCCCGCGAAGCCAGCACGCCGAGCCCGCTGCAGGCGGCCTTCGCCTTGTGGCGTATCGACATCGGTGGCTTGGAACAGAAGAAGGCGCCAGAGACGCAGGCCCCGGTTACACCCGTCGCGCATAAAAGACTGGATGAAACCAAGGTCTGGCAGATCATTACTTTCCTCACCGATTCGGCAGGCCAGACACCACCGGACATGCCCGGAATGGCCGAAACGAAGCCGGTCTTGATGGGCATGGCCCTCTATCAGCAGCGCTGCGCCGTCTGCCACGGCAAGAAGGGCACCGATGACGGCCCCGCCTCGAAACGCATGTACCCTCAGCCGCGTGATTTCAGTCTGGCCTTGTTCAAATACAAGACCTCGCCGGGAACCCTTCTGCCGCGTGATAGCGACCTGTTCCACACCATTGAACGCGGCCTGACCGAAAGCGGCATGCCCGGCTGGGGTGAGCTGCTCAGTGAGACGCAGATCAACAGCCTGATCCCGGTCATCAAGGGTTTCGACGTTACCGCCGCCTGGGCGCCGGAGGATGCCGACGAGGCCGACTTCGATGAGCGGGGCTATTACCTGAAGACAGACTTCCGGCAGATCGCCGAGGCAGAGCCCACCAGCGGGCAGGTACCCTACAGCGAGGGCTCCATCGCTCAAGGCAAGGTCGCCTTCGACAAGATCTGCATCAAGTGCCATGGTCCCGAGGGACGCGGCAACATCACCTCCGGCAAGAGCCGCCTGGAGGACGACTGGGACAACCGCATCTGGCCACGCGATCTCACCAAGCCTTGGACCTGGCGCGTCACTCAGGCCGACGGCCCCGAGGCGCAGAGCCGCGAGCAGACCATCCGCAACATCTATACGCGGCTCTCTATCGGACTGCCGGGCACCCCCATGCCGGCCCATCGCGCCACCGAAGCGGGCAACCGTGACCCCCTCAGTTTCGAAGAACGCTGGCACGTGGCCAACTACGTCTACAGCCTGCGGCAGAAGACCGTGCCGCCCGATGACAAACCGTTGATCCAAGCCCTGCACACCGCCGGCCCGTTGCCGGACGGCCTGGACGATGCCGCCTGGGAGAACGCTCCACCCGTCACGCTGCGGCTGACCCCAAGCATCATCAAGCAGGAGCACCTGACCACACCGCTCAATGATGCCGTGACGGTGCGGGCGCTGTACAACGACAGAGACATTGCCTTCCTGCTGGAGGTCAATGACCGCACCGACAGCCGTCCTGGCGAAAAGGTGTCGATGCGGATGCAGGATCGACGCTACCGCCTGAACCCGGACGCCCTGGCCATCCGTTTCCCCCGCGTGGATGCGGTCGAAACAGGGCCACAGGTGCTCACGCCCCGTTACCTGCATGGCAATGAAACCAACCCCACCACCCTGTGGTACTGGAATGCGGGCAGCATTGAACCGCCGCAGCCTGCCAGCCAGCTGTTACTGGATGCCATTGGCCCGGCTCAGAAACTCACCCTGCGCAAGAATGATCAATCCCTCAGCGCCCACGGCCAGTGGGAACGGGGCCACTGGCGCGTGCTGATGAAGCACCCGCGGGCGGCAGCGAATGGCCGCGACGTCAGCTTCAACGAAGGCTCGCTGATCCCTGTTTCCTTCCTCAACTGGGATGGCAGTAATGGTGAGGCTCTCTACCGGAATACTCGCACACCCTGGTACTGGTTGGTGCTGTCAACACCGCCCGAGACCGATCAGGGCCTCGCACTGCCCGTTGGCGTCAGCGTCGGCGTGTTGTTACTGGGTTTCCTGCTGATGCGTGGTCAACGAAGCAAGCGTTGACAGGACAAGGATTAATGATAACAAGTGACGGTATGCGGCTTGCACTGATCTTCCTGCCCGGATGTCTGTCCGCTGGACCTGCGTAGCATGGTCGATGCACTGGATGACATGAGCGACGAAACACGCGCCCGCGTGCAGGGGATCTTCGTCAGCGTAGACCCGCAGCGGGACACACCGGAAAAACTGGCGGAATATACAGAATTCCTTCATCCCAACATTCTCGGCTTCACCGCAGACGAGAAGACCCTCCGCGAGGTGGCGACGCGCTACGGGGTGCAGTACTACCGCGTCGAACTCAAGGGCTCTGACTTGCCCTATGCCGTCAATCATCATGCGGTTGTTAGATTCTGTCCTTTCTCCGCCAGATTTTCCTTCGGTGAATTCAGCCCGACCACAGTCACTGAATTCCAATTTCTTGTCTTACCTAGTGCAGTGTCCTGAATAGTATGCCTATTAAGAAAGTCAGTAAATACGCGAGTGCAAGGCGCAGACCGCAGGGAATGGCCGCTCCCTTTCCAAGGTCTGCAACACCGCAATCGCGTATTTAATGG
>CAJVYS010000159.1 GCA_913009875.1 uncultured Gammaproteobacteria bacterium
CGGTGCTGGACCGTGCACGCACGGCGGGCGTGACCCGTATCGTCGTGCCGGGTATCACCGCTGCAGGCTGGGAAAGGCTGCTGGCCCTGTGTGCGGGCGAGGCTGGACTCTATCCCGCGTTGGGATTGCATCCCCTGTTCCTCGACCACCATCAGCCTGCTGATATGCAGGTATTGGAAACAGCGATCGCCCACCATGCCCCCGTCGCCATGGGCGAGATCGGCTTGGACTTCTACCCGCCGGCCGTGGATCGCGAGCGGCAAACGACGCTGTTCGAGGCGCAACTGCGCATCGCCAGCGAAAGCGGCCTGCCGGTGCTGCTGCACGTGCGTAAGGCCCACGATGAAACACTCAAACTGCTGCGCAAATTCCGCCTGCCACGCGGCGGCATCTGCCACGCCTTCAACGGCAGCCTGCAGCAGGCGCGGCAGTACATGGAGCTGGGGTTCAAGCTGGGCTTCGGCGGTATGCTGACCTACGAACGCTCGCACAAGCTGCACCGTCTGGCCCGCGAGTTACCGTTAGAGGTCATGGTGCTGGAGACCGATGCCCCGGACATGCCGCCGGCCAGCCGTCACGGCCAGCGCAACAGCCCGGAATATCTGCCTGAAGTATTGCAGGCCCTTGCCAATCTGCGCGATGAAGACGCAGACACCATCGCCACACAAACCACCGCCAACGCCATCGAGCTACTGAAACTGACATGAGCACCGACGCTGACCCCAACAAGACCAACGACACCTTCGAACAACGCTTCGGTGGCATCCGCCGTCTCTATGGCGCGGACGCCGTGCCCATCATCCAGGACCTGCACGTCTGCGTGGTGGGCCTCGGCGGCGTCGGTTCCTGGGCCGTGGAGGCCCTGGCACGCACCGGCGTGGGACGACTGACCCTGATCGACTACGACACCGTGGCGCTGAGCAATGTCAACCGCCAGCTGCCGGCCATGACCGATACCGACGGCCTGAAAAAGTCCGCCGTGCTGCGCGAGCGTGTCGAACAGATCAACCCCGACTGCCAGTGCGAGATCATCGACGACTTCATCACCGTCGCCAACATGCGTGACTATCTCGACCCGGCGCGCGGCTACGGCTATGTGGTGGACGCCATCGACAGCATCAAGTTCAAGGCGCAGATGATCTATCACTGCAAGCGCAACAAGATCCCCATCATCGCCACTGGTGGTGCGGGCGGCCTCACCGACCCCACCATGATCCACGTCAAGGATCTGCGCCAGACCTACAACGACCCGCTGGCCGCCAGGGTTCGCAGCCGCCTGCGCAGCGACTTCGGCTTCAGCAAAAACCCCAAGCGCAATTTCGGTATCGAGTGCGTATTTTCCAGCCAGCAACAGGTCTACCCCAAGGCCGACGGCAGCGTCAGCCACGAAAAGCCCGGTATTCACGGTATCTCGCTGGATTGCAACATGGGCTACGGCTCGGCCACCTTCGTCACCGCCGTGTTCGGCCAGGTGGCCGCCTCGCGGGTCATCAACCGTACCCTGCAAAGAACGGCGCGGCGGAAAAAGAGCAGGGAATAGGGCCGTTGGTCGTAGGTTGGGGTGAGGTACGAACCCCAACATTCACGGGATCGGATGAACACTGCTGTTGGGGTTCGTACCTCACCCCAACCGACGCACTCCATGTGGGAGCGGCTTCAGCCGCGAATCAGGGTTGTCATTTCTTCGCGGCTGAAGCCACTCCCACATTGCACTTTTGCACTCAGCATCGGCGCAGGCGACAATAGCCGTAGGAGCGGGCCGTGTCCGCGATCAGCTGTCTGCATCCAACTGTGCCTAAAATAATAGGGAGCCCAATCCTTGAAACTCACCGCCGCCGAATTCCAGCAATGGGAACACAAGTCCGTCACCCTGCTCGGCATGTCGGGCGTGGGCAAGACCCGCCTCTCCGCCATCCTGCGTCAGGACGGCTGGTTCCATTATTCCGGCGACTACCGTATCGGCACCCATTACCTCGATGAGGCCATCCTCGACAACATCAAACTGCAGGCCATGCAGATGCCCTTCCTGCGCGACCTGCTGCGCACGGATTCCATCAACATCCGCAACAACATTGGCGCCGATCACCTCAAGCCGGTAGCCAGCTTCCTCGGCAAGGTCGGCAACCCCGAGCACGGCGGCCTGCCCCTGGAGGAATTCAAACGCCGCCAGCGCCTGCACCACGAAGCCGAGATCGCCGCCATGAAGGACGTGCCGGCCTTTATCGACAAGTCGAAGACTATTTACGGTTATAAACATTTCATCAATGATGCCGGCGGCAGCGTGTGCGAACTGGACAGCCCCGAGGTCATTGAGGTGCTGGCCGAGCGCACCCTTATTCTCTACATCAAGGCCACCGAACACGACGAGCACGAACTTATCGAACGCGCCAAGCTTGCCCCCAAGCCGCTCTATTACCGCGAGGACTTTCTCGTCGAACAGATGGCAACCTACATGCAGGAGAATGGCCTGCAATATGTCGCCCAGGTCGAGCCCGATGACTTTGTGCGCTGGATATTTCCACGCCTGTTCTATGCGCGTATCCCGCGCTACGATAGCATCGCCAAACAGCACGGATACACCATCACCACCGAGGAGCTGGCGCAGGTAAAAAGCACCGATGATTTCCTTGGCCTGGTGACACGCGCCATTGAAAGACGGAAATGAACCACCCCGCAGCAAGATGACGGGGTATTGTGTTGTAGGAGCGGCTTTAGCCGCGATAATGATGGTGGTATGCCATTCGCGGCTAAAGCCGCTCCTACAACTACGCTGCACCACCAAAAGTAGGCGCTCTTAGGCGAAAGTAGGTGCTTGAGGCGAACAGCGGGGAATCAAACCCAGAAAGATTAAAAAACCTGATCTCGGAATGCCGCCGATCGGACCAAACCAAGAGACAAACAGCCATGCCACTGGTCGCCCATAATCAACTCCCCACCTTCACCCGCCTGATGCAGGAAGGCGGCAACGTGCTCACGCCGGAGCGCGCAGCCCGGCAGGACATCCGCGAGATGCACATCGGCCTGCTGAACATGATGCCGGATGCCGCGCTGGAGGCCACCGAGCGGCAGTTCTTTCGCCTGGTGGGCGAAAGCAACCAGATCGCACAGTTTTACCTGCACCCGTTTACCCTGCCCGAGCTGCCGCGCGGTGAGAAGACCGCTGCGCACATCGAAAAATACTACGACAGCTTCGAGCAACTGAAACGGGACGGACTGGATGCCCTGATCATCACCGGCGCCAATGTCACCCATCCGGATCTGGCCCTGGAGCCGTTTTGGGAGCCGCTGGGCAAAGTGATCGAGTGGGCTTGGGAAAATGTCACCTCCACCCTCTGCTCCTGCCTGGCCACCCATGCCGTGCTGCAGCTTCGGCATAACCAGAAACGGCAACGTCTGCCGGCCAAGCGCTGGGGCGTGTTTGCGCACGAGGTGGTGGATCGCCGGCATCCGCTGGTCAATGACGTCAACACCCGCTTCGACGTGCCCCATTCGCGCTTCAACGAAATCTCACGCGCGCAGTTCGAGGCCGCCGGCCTGCATGTGCTGGTGGAAAACGTCGGCAACGGCGTGCATCTGGCGGTGAGCGGCGACGGCTTCCGTACCGTCTATTTTCAGGGCCACCCGGAATACGATACGGTGAGTCTGCTGAAGGAATACAAACGCGAAATAAACCGCTACGTCGATGGCGAGAACAGGGACTACCCATCTTTTCCCGACCACTATCTCGGCGTACAGGCGCAGGCCATTCTCGACGAACACCACACTCAACTGGCTGCCGCGCAGGCCGCCGGCGAGCCGTTGCCGGCGTTTCCTGAGGCCCTGATCGCCAGTCAGCTGCACAACACCTGGCACGATACCGGCGAGGCCATCATCAACAACTGGATGGGTTTCGTTTACCAGCTCACCAACAGCGACCGGCGCAAACCCTTCATGGATGGCGTTGATCCCGAGAATCCCCTGGGTATCGGGTAAAAACATCTCGGCTTTAACCAGCGATCTCCCAGCCGGAGCGGGCCATGCCCGCGATGAAAGATGAGAAAACAATAGGATTCTGTGGGAGCGGCTTCAGCCGCGAATAAAGGCTAGATTCATTCGCGGCTGAAGCCGCTCCCACAATTTTTAAAACTTGCAACCTCGACAGCGAGGGAAAACCATCGCGGGCATGGCCCGCTCCTACAATTCGCGGGCCTTCGCCTGTGCCTCAGCGGCATGCCAGTCCATCCCCGCCTCACCGTGCCAGTAACCGTTGCAGACCTCACCGGTGACCAGCGTCACCACCCGGGCCTGCCCCATCGCCGGATCGAGTGAGCCATCGCGCACCGCGGCGAAGGTTTCCACCACCCTGGCCATGTGCCGTGACTGCGGCGACAGGCGCACCACGTCCACGCCCAGCGAGGCCATTTCCGGCAGGGCGTCGATGAGATTGCTGGTGGCTGCCGAGAGGGTCTGGATGCCGTTCATGGCCAGAAACTGCCGCTGATCCTGGGTCTTCAGCAGCATGCCATCGGGGTAATCGGCACAGCGAAACTGGCAATCATCCTTGGGCAGGTTGTGGGTGCGGGCGGTGAAACAGCGCGCGGAGAAGGCCAGCGGCAGGCGACCGAAGGCGAACACTTCGGTTTCCATGCCCGCGGGCCGAACGGCCTGCAACTCGGCCAGCGTTGTGCGCGGCAGTTCCACCGGCAGCACCCAGCGGGTGGCGCCCAGACCATGATGCAGGCCGAGGGTCTCGCCGTTGTAGATATTCAGCTGCGGGCCCGCTACGTAGGGCACGCGCTTAGCTGCCAGTTGCACCGCCGCCATGTCGTTGGCCTCCACCGCGTAGTGGCCGTTGTCGACAATGTGTCGCAGGGTCTTCAGCTCGGAATCGGCCTCCAGCAGCACCAGGCTGGAGAGCACCACTTCCTTGCCCGCGGCGCTCAGCTGCGCGGCCACCGCCAGCCAGTCGTCCCGACGCATCAGGCGGCGCTTGGAACACACCACCTCACCCAGATAGACGATATCCACCGGCCAGTCGGCGACCTGCCGGTAGAAATCCAGCACCTCATCCCTGGGCCAGAAATAGAGAACGGGTCCAAGAGAAAGCTTCATGAATACTCCCTATACCACTGATATTATTTAATAACTCTGTAGGATCGGACCCCCGGGCCGCGATGACCATGCCGGTTGATCCTTCGCGGCCCGGGGGTCCGCTCCTACAAAAAATGGCTTATTGCCACTCGCGCTCCAGGGCACCCAGGGTGTGCGTGGAGCCCTCGGACACCTTGTCGAGCTGGGCGATCCAGTCGCTGCGCGGGACATAGCTTTCCGGGCTGGCATTGGCGGCATCCAGGGCCTGGCGCAGAACCTGCGTCACCTGTGCCACATAGGTCGGGCTGCGCTGGCGTCCCTCTACCTTGATGGCCTTGACGCCGATGGCCTGCAGCTCGGGGAGGATGTCCAGCACGCTCAGGCTGGTGGGCGCTTCAATGGCATAGCCCACCTCGCCGTTGACCTCGAAGCGCCCCTTGCAGATCACCGGATAGCCGGCGTTCTCGCCCGGGGCGTAACGGTCGATGAGCACCTGGTTGAGGTGCACCTCGCGGCCGCCCGCGGTCTCTTCCCAGCGCACCGCCTTGGCCGGCGAACAGGCGCCGCAGGTGTTAGGTGATTCGCCGGTGGCATAGGAGGAAAGATAACAGCGTCCCTCCACCATCACGCAGAGAGAGCCGAAGGCGAAGGTCTCCACCTCCACGTCGGTGTTTTCCACCACCCGCCGCACCTGCGACAGAGACAGCACCCGAGGCAGCACCACGCGCTGGATGTTGAAGTTGTCGCGATAAAAGGCGATGGCCTCGGGGCTGGTGGCCGAACCCTGCACCGAGAGATGCAACCGTAGCCCGGGATGAGTACGGCTGGCATAGTGCATCAGCCCGGCATCGGCGAGGATCAGGGCGTCGACTCCCAGCCGCGCGGCGCGATCCACCGCCGCGGTCCAGATCTCCCAGGTCTGCGGCTGGGGATAGGTATTGAGCGCCAGCAGCACCTTGCGGCCACGTTCGTGGGCGTAGCGGATACCCCGCTCCGCCGTGCGCTCATCGAAGTTGAGGCCGGGGAAATTACGTGCGTTGGTGGCATCGCGGAAGCCCATGTAGACCGTGTCCGCGCCGTTGTCCACCGCGGCCTTGAGTGCCGGCAGGCTGCCGGCGGGACAGACCAGTTCCATTTTGCTCATAAGACCTCACTTCTGATCATTCGCGAGATCGGAAGAGCACACGTCTGAACTCCAGTCACACTGATATATCTCGTATGCCGTCTTCTGCTTGAAAAAAAAAAAAAAAAAAAAAACATATACAACATCATTATCTAATTTTACAATAGATTATACGTAACATCATGCAAATACCA
>CAJVYS010000160.1 GCA_913009875.1 uncultured Gammaproteobacteria bacterium
CATCGTCCCTCGTTGGGGCGCGATGACGCCCCGGTCACCATCGTCGAGGTATCCGATTATCAATGCTCCTTCTGCAAGCGCTTCGCTGAAGACACCTTGCCGGCATTGAAGAAAGAATACATCGATACCGGCAAGGTGCGCCTGGTCTACAAGGATTTGCCATTGCCCTTCCACAAGCAGGCCACCAAGGCGGCACAGGCGGCCCATTGCGCGGGGGAGCAGGGACAGTACTGGGAAATGCACGACAAGATTTTCGCCAATGCCAACAATCTGGATGAGAGCAATCTGGTTGTTTACGCAAAAGCTCTTGATCTCGACGTAACGAGGTTTGAGGCCTGTCTCGGCAGCAAACGGCATCTCGCGGCCATCGAAAAGGACATTGCCGATGCACGCAAGGCCGGCTTGACAGGCACGCCCAGTTTTGTGATCGGGAAGACCACGGATGACATCATCAAGGGCGACGTGGTGGTCGGTGCTCACCCCCTGTCGAGTTTCAGAGACTATATCGAGAAGCACCTATGAGATTCGGCATGAGAATAACGCAGCGGGGTCAGGTCTTTCAATGCAGCATTAACAGGTTGTTGAAAAATCCTCACACGGACGAGTAGGCGAGTTTCTTCTGTCCATGAAGAAGTCTGGCCGACGGGGCCACAATGGGCTCACCCCTCGTTCAATTTTCAGCTTTGGATAGGTTTCTGTGAGATCACTGCTTTGAATTCTGCTTGTTGTGGCGACGGTATCGTGCGCTACAGTAACTAAAGATCAGCTTAAAGAGCCTGAGCCGGTGGTTTTATCTTGGCAAGAAACGGATTTTTCCAAGCTTAACGACAAGATTACAGAAGCCTCTAATAGCCATCAAGACTGGACAAAAGATATTCAGTTATACATATTCCATCTATTCGACTTGTCTGGTTTAAAAAAGTTGTGTATGGGTCTGAATTTGACAATATAGAGAATCCGACCAAAGCAACTGTCACCTTGGTTAGGGATGGTTTCCTGGATGATGCTGTACGTGGCGATATTCACAGGATTTTGTTTCACAAGGCCGGGGATGGGACATGGAAAATTGTCGGCCTCAAAAAGTCACAGAGATGTTGGCGTTCAAACTCGGACAAGTATAGTTCCGATCTGTGCCCCTGAAATACTAAGACAAACGTCTTACGCAAACGCATTCTTTATCCGTATAACAGAAGCGGTAATATTGTCCCTGGCCTTATTCTCAAGGGCCAGTTCCAATACTTGCTTGGCACTATCTGCGCAGTCGTCCATGGCCATGCCCTGGATAATTTGTTCATCGGTGACTTCACGGTAAAGCCCATCGCTACAAAGCAGATATACATCGTCACTACACAGTGTGGCGATTTTACAATCAACGTCCAGTTCGTCTTCTGCACCAACCGCACGGGTTAATACGTTGGCGATTTCGCTTTCTTCTGCTTCATTGGGAGGTAACAGGCCCTGGTCGATGTAGTCTTCAACCATGCTGTGATCTTTGGTGAGTCTTTCCAGCTCGCCGTTGCGCAGGCGATAGATGCGACTGTCCCCGACCCAGATAAAGGCGCACTGATTACCAAAGGCTGCCATGGCGACGATGGTGCTGCCGATGGTGCGGTCATGATAGCGTTGACTGGCCATTTCCCTGAGTTGCCGGTTTGCCTCTGTCAGGCATGCTTTGACTTCGGCGATAAATCCGTGAATGTCTGAAGGCTCTCTGATGTTTCTTAATTGCTCGACAATGAGTTGGCTGGCGATGTCACCGGCCTCATGGCCGCCCATGCCATCGGCTACGGCCCAAAGCCCCAGCTCGGGCAGGTCGAGGCAGGCGTCTTCGTTTACCTTACGGACTTTGCCCGGATGGGTTTCGCAGGCTGAGGACCAAACAAGCAAGGTGTCATTGCTCATGTGCTTTCTACTCCGGCGTTTTGCTGTGCTGTCCCTGTTGTATCGGCCAAATTTAAAGAATTGTCCCATCCCCGTGTTTGCCATTGGCCGTCAAGCAGGGCGGAAAAGGATTCCGCCGAGGGCAGGTCTTTGCAGATCAGCAAGGAGGGTTCGATGTGCTCGGAACCGTTTGTCCACCAGACGCTGAAGTGGCTGAGGCGCTCGTAAAGAAGTTTTTCCAGCAGCGTAATGAGGCTTCGATTGATGGATGTGGTTGCACTACACGACAAATGCCAGTGGCCACTATCGTTCAGGCCGGTATTGATGTCTTTCTGTTCTGGTGGGCCGCCAGGGTGCGTCAGGCCGGGAGGCAGGCCGAGTTCATCGAATGATCGATTTAACGCGTCCAGTTGTCTGTCCCGGTCAAGCGCTGTCAGGGCCAGCGTCTCCGCCTGGCTAAACCATTCATCTTCATTGCCGGCAATTGCAAGCAGCTGGTTTGAGGTGCCGAGGGGCAGGGCGATGCTGAAGGGAAAATAGCGGCCGACACGATCAACGCTGGGAATCAGGATGCCGGTCCATGCCTGTTCATCACACACCGCGCTGCTGATGACAAAACGCCAGATCGGACAGGTGAGATAGAAGTCGAGCCACTGTTCGCCCAGCTGTGCCTTGCTGGCAGCAATGCTGGATTGTAACCACTGGTCCCAAGGCTCTATGAATGATCCGGGCAAGTGGCGTGTAATGAAATCGCCTTTGCTGGGGATTTTTCCGTAGTAGCCTGGCTGGGCTTGTCTGGCCACTAAAGTCGCTCCGGGCTGCGGAATCGGGTGAAGTCATCCGATGAAAAAGGGTTGGTCACACTGCCGGCCTGGAGCTGATAGCTCGCCTTCAGGCCGGAAGTGGTGAAGTGGATGATGACCTGGTCATTACTGCGCCGCTCGGTGTCGGAGACATCCAGAAGCTTGAACCAGGCCCAGGGTCCATCCTTGGTGATGCTGAAGCTGCCGGCGCCAATGCGTTCAAAGATGATGCGGGCGCGGTTGTTGTTATCCTGTCCGGGCCATTCAATGGCCGAGGTGCGGGGCGGGCCGTGTTGATAGCTCAGGCGCTTGCCGGTGAGGTCAATGAGGAAGCGTTTGACGCTGGCATCAAGATACACGGGCTTCAGCTTGAAGCGCACGGAAACCTGATTGCCGCCGTCCTGGAAAAACATTTCCTTGATCCGGGCGGCGCGCTTGAGTTGGGAAAGGGCCTTATTGCTCAGTCCCAGGCTGCGTTCGTCGACCACGCGCAGACGCCAGCGGCGGGTATCAACAAAGGGGGCCAGATAGGTCTTGGTGAAATTATCGATGCTACCCGACCCGCCAAAGAAATTGCCAAAGTCAGCCAGTGCCGTTTGTTGTTGTCCCTTGAGGAATATCGGGTAGCGGTTTTCAATGCTGGCGCGGTATTCGCGCAAGACGCTGCTGCGCCAGACGGTGTTGATATAGGCACGCGCACTGCCGAGTACGGTACCCCAGCTCTGGGTTGCTGCGGACTTGACGATGCCCGCCACCGGCTTGGGCAGCTTGCGTGCGGTGGTGCGTAGTTCGCGGATGGCGTCCTTTTTACTTTGGCCCATGCGCGCCTTGGCGGCCTCGAAGGCGGCCTCTGAGCGGTCTGAGGCATCAGAGATTTCGGCCGTGTAGTCGTATAAATCGCGTAGCTGGCTACGAATCGTGTCGATGGCGGAAGGTTTATCGTCCTGGCCTTGTAAGAGCAACTGATGCAGTGGTGCGTAAGTGCGCTCGACGGCATTGCGGGGTTTGCTGAGATCCTTGGTGACATCGAAATGATCGAGGATACTTTTCAGCTTGGCCCGCTCCAGGACGGTCTGTTCGGAGACCGCCTTGATGAACAATTCCAAGGGTGAGTCCCGCCCTGAGAGTGTTTCGAGTGTTTCGACCGCATGGTTGAGGTTACGAATGTTGGTGAGTTCAATGTTGGCCAGAAACTCATTCCAGTGATCGACGTAGTCATCGAAGTATTGGTTGCGCACATGGCGTAGCAGCGCCTCGGGATCGGCCGTGGCAAGCTCATCCTGTTTGTCTTCACAGATGCGGCGGTTTTCTGCGATGGTCAGCTTGGCGGTATTGGTTCCTTCCGCATCGAGGATCTCATGGTAGCCGGTGAAGGTGTAAAAGCCGGGGACGCTTATTTTTTTGTCGCCCTTGCTGACGAGGACTTTTGTGATTTGTTTGCCCAGGCGGGTAAAGTCGTAGTCGTCGACGTTTGCGCTGGCCTGCTGCTTGAGGCGGGCGTAGATCTGGCGCGTGAGCGGGAGTTCGCAGACGACCCGTTGCGCTCTGGCGATCAGTTGCTGGTTCGGTGTCTGCGGTGGCAGCTTGGTGAGCAGCAGTGTATCCAGGTGGCCGAGCAAACGATCACGGATTTCACTTTGTTCGTTGAGTTGACGCTGCCAGCCGGCTTCCACCCAGGGGCGGAAGGTTCTGGCATCCAGGGTGTCCGGGCTGATGAGCATCATGTAGATACTCAGTAGCTGGCGTAATTCCTCCGGGTCTCTGCGCTCCCTGCCCATTTCGTCTTCAAGGCGTGTCTTGATGTTTGGAATCAAGAACTGTTGTAGCGCCCGGTTATAGGCGCGCTCGGCGGCATCGCCGAGTTTGTAACCCTGGTACAGGCCCATGCCCATGAACCAGGGCGTCTTACTGCCTGCGTTGTAAACCAGGGTGATTTCCTTGGCCGCCTGAAGTGCCTGCAGGATATCGCGCGGGCTGGGTCGGGGGGGAAGGTTGCTGGCAATCTGCTGGTAATTTTCAACGCTGGCCTCGATCTTGTCCATCCAGAGTTCATTGCGGGTAAAGCTGGTGGCCCAGAAAAAGATGACCACGATTGTCAGAATGAGCGCGCCGGCATAGGCGCCGCGCTGTAGCCAGAGACGTTGCCGCTCATAGCGGATATTGGCGCCGGCCAGCTCGGTCTCTTGAAACAGGATGTCGCGAAAGAAACGGTTAATAAAGTAACTGCGGGGCCGGCCCCGATAGGCCGGCAATGCCTGTAGACTCAGGCCGAAAGAGCCCGCCAGGACATTCATGACCCGGTCGATGGGGCTGCCCTGCTGGGTGCCGCTGGTGAAATAGACACCGCGCAGCCAGGGGTTATTTTCGAAGCGGCTGGGGTTGAAGGTTTTCTGGATGAAGGATTCGAGCACTGGTTTTAGCCCGGCCATTTGCAGGGAAAAACCATGAATCAGCCTGCGGCGATTTTGGTCGCGTTCCTGGTAGATACGCCACAATTCACGGGCATTGAGTTTTTCCAGCAGGGCGTCGAACTCAGTGGCGAACAGTGCGCTCAGGTCGTGGCTCCGGCGTGAATCATTCTGAGAAAAGGTGGTTCCCCAGACCTGGGCGCGTTCTTCGATGTTCAGGTCATCAAAAAATTCGGTGAACCCTGCCATCAGATCGATCTTGGTGACAAGGAAATAGACGGGCAGCTCGATGCCCAGTTGTGTGTACAGCTCCTGAATCCGCCGGCGAATGGTTTGCGCGTGAAGTTCCCTTTCCTGTTCCGAACTCGTTAACAGCTCTTCGGCACTGAGGGCGACAATAACGCCGTTGAGTGGGCGGCGCGGGCGGTGCTTGCGTAACAGGTCAAGAAACCCGAGCCAGGCGCCGCTGTCTGCGGTGGCATCGCTATCCTGCGTGGTATAGCGCCCGGCGGTATCCAGAAGGACGGCGTCATCGGTGAACCACCAGTCACAGTTGCGTGTTCCACCGATGCCGCTGACCTTCTTTTCATCCTGATAGCGGGCGAGGGGGAATTCCAGACCGGAATTTTCCAGTAGGGTTGTTTTGCCGCAGCCGGGCGGACCGATGATGATGTACCACGGCAAGTCGTAGAGATATTGCTTGCCGAACAGACGATCTTTGAGGCTGGTTTGCTTTAAATGTTGGGTGGCTTCTTCAAAGCGTTGTTTGAGGATAGCCACTTCCTCGGCGGAGACGTCGGCCGCTGTCTCCTGAGGGGGTTCCGGGGCGGCAACCAGTGTATCGATCATCTGGTCGTTTGCCCGGGTGGCCTTGATTCTGAGGCGAAAGTTGTTGGCGCCCCAGATAACGATAAGGATCAGGATGGCCAGCAGGCGATTGAACGGGCTGGCGAGGGGCTTGCTTTCTGCAATACCCAGATAGGGGCCACCAAACCAGATCAGCACAACCAGTGCAATAATGCCAATAATGCTGATAATCCATTTCTGGCTCAGAAATTGAAACAGTTTTTTCATATTGCTGTCAGTGCTTCAGATCGGAGAGCGTCGTGTAGGGAAAGAGTGTAGATCTCGGTGGTCGCCGTATCATTAAAAAAAAAAAACAAAAATAATATAATTTTTGAAATAAAAAAAAATAAAAAAAAACTAAAAAAATTGGAATACATAGATTGTTATCGCACATGCTGTGTTATACACACTCTGTCATGCTTCGTTC
>CAJVYS010000161.1 GCA_913009875.1 uncultured Gammaproteobacteria bacterium
GACGTGCACGTTTTTTTTTTTTTTTTTTTAGAGCAGAAGACGGCATACGAGATATATCAGTGTGACTGGGGTTCAGACGTGTGCTCTTCCGATCTAGCAGCCCAGCGCAAAGATGGTGGCCTTTCTCGATGAGTTCGACGGCCGCGTGCTGTTCTGTGCCGAGTCCACTGGCCGCCGCGAAACCCTGCTGGAACTGCTGCGCGGCTGCGATCTGCACCCCACCGCAGTGAGCAGCTGGGCCGAATTCGTCGAGGGCGGGATGCCGTTGGCCATCACCGTCGCCGCGCTGGAAGAGGGCCTGCTGCTGACGCAGCCACCGCTGGCCGTCATCGCCGAGCCACAGCTGTTCGGCGAACAGGTGTTGCAGCAGCGCCGCCGCCAGCGCAAGACCCGCGACGCCGATCAGGTCATCAAAAACCTGGTTGAACTGGAAGTCGGCTCCCCGGTGGTGCACGAAGACAATGGCGTAGGCCGCTATTTGGGACTACAAAAACTGGCGCTGGGGGCCGTGGAACAGGAATTCCTCACCCTGGAATACGCCGGCGGCGACAAGCTGTATGTGCCGGTCAGCCACCTGCATCTCATCAGCCGCTACAGCGGCGCCTCACCGGAAACCGCGCCCCTGCACAAGCTGGGCAGCGGCCGGTGGGAAAAGGCCAAACGCAAGGCGCGCGAAAAAGTGCGCGACGTGGCCGCCGAGCTGCTGTCCATCTATGCCCAGCGCGAGGCACGCAAGGGCCATATCTATCACCTCGACGACAACCAGTACGCCGCCTTCGTCGCGGCCTTTCCCTTCGAGGAAACGCCGGATCAGCAGGAAGCCATCAGCGGCGTGCTGACCGACATGCGCTCCGACAAACCCATGGATCGGCTGGTGTGCGGCGACGTCGGTTTCGGCAAGACCGAGGTCGCCATGCGCGCCGCCTTCATCGCCGTGCAGGACGGCAAGCAGGTGGCGATGCTGGTGCCCACCACCCTGCTGACGCAGCAGCATTATGAGAACTTCCGCGACCGCTTCGCCGACTGGCCGGTGCGTATCGAATCGGTATCGCGCTTCCGTTCCAAGAAGGAACAAACGGCGGTCCTGGAGGGACTGGAAAGCGGCAATGTAGACATCATCATTGGCACTCACAAACTGATCCACGGCGACATCAAGTACAAGCAGCTGGGGCTGGTGATCATCGACGAGGAGCACCGCTTCGGCGTGCGGCAGAAGGACAAGTTCAAGGCCCTGCGCTCGGAGGTGGATGTGCTGACCCTCACCGCCACGCCCATCCCACGCACCCTCAACATGTCCCTGTCCGGCATCCGCGACATGTCCATCATCGCCACCGCGCCGGCGCGGCGGCTGGCGGTGAAGACCTTCGTCAGCCAGTGGAACGAGACCGTGGTCAAGGAGGCCTGCCTGCGTGAGATCCGCCGTGGCGGACAGCTGTTCTTCCTGCACAATAAGGTGGAGACCATCGAAAAACAGGCGCGCGAAATCGAGGCGCTGGTTCCCGAGGCGCGCGTGGCGGTGGCCCACGGACAAATGCGCGAGCGCGACCTGGAACGGGTGATGGCGGATTTCTACCACCATCGTTTCAATGTGCTGGTGTGCACCACCATCATCGAGACCGGTATCGACATCCCCAACGCCAACACCATCATCATCAACCGCGCCGACCGTTTCGGTCTCGCCCAGCTGTATCAGCTGCGCGGACGTGTCGGCCGCTCGCACCATCAGGCCTATGCCTACCTGGTGGTGCCGCCGCGCAATGTGATGACCGCCGATGCGGTGAAACGCCTCGAGGCCATCGAGTCCATCACCGATCTGGGCGCCGGTTTCACCCTGGCCACCCACGATCTGGAGATCCGTGGCGCCGGCGAACTGCTCGGCGAGGGCCAGAGCGGTCACATGCAGGAAATCGGCTTCACCCTTTATATGGAGCTGCTGGATCGCGCCGTGGAGGCGCTGAAGTCCGGCCGTCAGCCGGAGCTGGATCGGCCGCTGGATCATGGCGCCGAGATCGATCTGGGCATCCCCGCCCTGTTGCCCGACGATTATCTGCCCGATGTACACACCCGTCTGATCCAGTACAAGCGCATCGCCAGTGCGGAAAATGCCGAAGAGTTGCGTGAACTGCAGGTGGAGATGATCGACCGCTTCGGCCTGCTGCCGGATCAGGCGAAGAATCTATTTCACGTGACCGAACTCAAGCTGCGTGCCACGCCGCTGGGCATCCGCAAGATCGAGATGGGCGACAGTGTCGGCCGGGTGCACTTTGTTGCCGAGCCCAATATCGACCCGATGAAGATTATCCGCCTGATCCAGACACAATCGAACATCTATCGGATGGATGGGCAGGACAAGCTGCGCGTTATCGGCGATTTCCCGGACGCCACGGCGCGTATCGCCGCCATCGATACTCTGCTGCAAGAGCTTGGCGCACCCGAACACTGAAGCGCAACGACACGGCCAAACGGACGACAAAGGCATCGCCATGACACTTCCCCTGCTCATCCGCCACTTCCCCACTCGCCTGGCCAGCCGACTCTTGGGTCTGTCATCAGGCGAACCGGTTCTTTCCATCCTCCTTTACCACCGCGTGTTCCCGCAACCGGACCGGCTGCTCGGCGGCGACCCCGACGCGGCCGCCTTCGACTGGCAGATGGCCCTGGCTGCTCGCCACTTCAACGTGCTGCCGCTGGGCGAGGCCGTCGAACACCTGCGCAACGGGCGGCTCCCGCCGCGCGCCCTGTGCATCACCTTCGACGACGGCTACGCCGACAACCACGACATCGCCCTGCCCATCCTGCGAAAACACGGCCTCACCGCCACCTTCTTCATCGCCACCGGCTTCCTCGACGGCGGCCTGATGTGGAACGACCGCATCATCGAATCCGTGAGCGCCTTCGAGGGCAAGACGCTGGATCTGAGCGCGCTGACGATGGGCGTGCACTCCACCACTACCCTTGCCGAACGCAAACAGGCCATCGAGGCCATCATCGGTCAGACTAAATACCGTCCCCTCGACGAGCGCGAAGAGACCTCGAAGCGCGTCCAGAAAATCAGCGGATCAATGGTGCCAGACGACCTGATGATGCGGCGCGAGCAGGTAAAGGCGCTGGCCGACGCCGGCATGGAAATCGGCGGCCACACGGTCAATCACCCCATCCTGGCCAACTGCAGCGCGGACGAGGCCCGCGCGGAAATCGTAAACGGCAAACAATATCTGGAAGACCTGCTGGATGCGCCCGTGCGCCTGTTCGCCTACCCCAACGGCAAGCCCGGCCAGGATTACCTGCCGGAGCATGCCGAACTGCTGAAGTCACTGGGTTTCAAGGCCGCGGTGAGCACCACGTGGGGTGTCTCCACCCGCCACACGGACCCCTTCCAGCTGCACCGCTTCACACCCTGGGACCGGCAGCCGATGAAGTTCCTGCTGCGCCTGTTGGCGAATGGCCGCAATGTGATCCCTCACAGTGGGATCTAAACAGTAGAAGGGTGGGCAGGCTTTCCATGCCCACGAGAAATGTGAATCAACCGCGTGGGCACACAAAACGTGCCCACCCTACCAAGTTCCTATTGTAGAGTGTGGATCTTCCACGCCCGGGCCCTGGCGGCGGTGGCAGAGGGAGAGACAGGGATAACCATCCCGCCGCCAGGGCAACATTGATTGTGGATGTCAGCACGCAGCCTGCTGCCGGAGCACCTCACTCACGCGCTGCCGGGGTGGCTTCATGCCCTGCCCGCCCCGCCCTATCAGGGCATTGAATTCGTTCACCGTAATATAGGACCAGGTGTCACGGGCCTCGAAGAGTTTCTGCATCAGCCGGCGGTTCAGCTCATGGCCGGGTTTGTAGGCATAGTAGTGGCCGAGGACCGGCACCCCGACCAATGACAGGTCGCCGAGACAATCCAGCATCCTGTGACTGCGTGCCAATACGTTCGATCATGGCAACAAAGGGCTCCGAGCTACCGTCCATTGTGTCTGCTGTTATTTGACCACGACTTGTTTCGTAAAACCGCCTCCGCTATGCTATTTTTATTGGCTCTGTGCGCCAATCTGTTATCCCTGAGCCACTAAAACAAGAATAGCAACGGATCTGCGATGAAACCGAAAGCCTCATCCTTGACTTCCACGGCTCTTTTACTGTGGAAGACTCTCGACTCCCGGGGGCTGGATGCCGATGATTTCTTTACACAGTCCGGGCTGGATCCCGCACTGTTGCAAGAACCCAACGCCCGCTATCCTGGCCATGCCATAAAGCGCCTTTGGCACCGGGTGAAAGAGACATTGCAGGATCCCTGCATCGGACTTGAGGTCGCCAGCCACTTTCACCCGACCACCCTGCACGCCCTGGGTTTTGCCTGGATGGCAAGCACGACACTGGAAGAAGCCTTTGAACGCCTGATTCGTTATTCCCGCATTATTACGGATCGCGAGGAATACCGATTCGGGGAAACGGATGAGGATTTTCGCTTTGAGATCCACCCGTTGCATGAAAACCTCTTTTATCCTTACGAAGGCCACGATGCAGCCTTTGCCGTACTGGTAACCATGTGCCGTTCCATTTATGGAAACGACTTTAACCCGCTGCATATCGAGTTTTGCCGGCCGGAGCCGCCACAGCCCTGCATGGGGGAGTTTCACGAACTGTTTCGTGCCCCCCTGTCCTTTTCGGCCCCGGTCTATGTCATGCACTTCGACAAGGAGATGATGCAAAAGCCGTTGCCCACCGCCAATGCCGACGTGGCACGTGCCAATGATGAAATCATCACAGACTACCTGACCCAGTCGGACGACAGCGACATCGTCATGCAGGTCAGGAAACACCTCACCGAGCAACTGCCCTCCGGAAAGGCCACACAGGATTCCATCGCCCAGGCACTGAACATCAGCCCCCGCAGCCTGCAACGCCGCCTGCACGAAGCCGGCACCCATTACAGTGAGATACTCAATGACACCCGGCGGGAGCTGGCCATCACGCACATCCGTAGCTCGCGCCTGAGCATGGGAGAGATCACCTATCTGCTCGGCTTCGCTGAAGTCAGCAACTTCTCCCGCGCCTTCAAACGCTGGACGGGCAAGCCACCCAGTGAGTACCGTGCAGGAAACACCACGCAGGTTATTTCGCAATAGCCTGTTCCGCGGGGTGTGATTATTCTTCTCACCGCTAGTACCAGTAGTCCATTAAGTTAGTATTGATGGATTCACGGTGGCCGCAGTCAAGTCAAACCTTTGGGGATCCCCCCCCCGGCTACGCTAGGGGACTATTTCACTGACTTAGCAAAACCAGGAGCCGTCAGAACGGCGGTGATAATAATGATGAATACTTTATTGAACATATATACAGGTACACTTTCGGCACTGAACAGTCTTGGCTCGTTTATTCCGCAGCTCGGTATTCGGCTACTTCTGGCCTATGAGTTTGGTGTGTCTGGACTGCAAAAGCTTGAGGGCGACAACTGGTTTCGCGGCATCTACCTTGATTTTCCCTATCCGTTTAACACCTTGCCGGCGGATTTCAGTTGGTTATTCGTCGCTTGGACTGAGGTAATCGCAGCGGGCTGTTTGTTATTGGGATTAGTGACCCGTGTTGGCGCTATTGCATTATTGCTGGTCGATATTGTCGCCTGGATGAGCGTTCATGCAGACAACGGCTACAATGTCTGCGCCAATGGTTTCAAGCTACCCCTTATCTATATGGTTCTGTTATTACCCCTGATCTTGACCGGCGCCGGCAAAGCAAGTATCGACTATGCCATCGCTCGCCGGTTTTCATCTTCACATTAGCGTTCCTGCCGTAAAGGCACTGCGGCGAGGCGCTTGCGCCGAATCGCTAAGGATAGCAATGCAGGCAACAAAAAGATGTCAAATAGAAATGCCACCAAAAGTCCAACCCCAGTCATTAAACCGAATTGATAGGAGATCGGAAGAGCACACGTCTGAACTCCAGTCACACTGATATACCTCGTATGCCGTCTTCTGCTTGAAAAAAAAAAACAAATACGAA
>CAJVYS010000162.1 GCA_913009875.1 uncultured Gammaproteobacteria bacterium
GTCTTTTGGTTCTTGTTTTTTTTTTTTTTTTTTTAATGATCCGGCGCCCACCGAGATCTACACTCTTTCCCTACACGACGCTCTTCCGATCTGTCCTCCCTTTTGCACTATCTGTTGGCTCGTCTTTTCAGTGCCGCCATCGTCATCTTTGGTGTGTTGTGCCTGGTGTTCTTCTTGATCCATCTGGTGCCGGGCGACCCGGTGGAAGTCATGCTGGGTGAATCGGCGCGCCCGGCCGACCGCGAGGCCCTGCGTCAGGCCCTGGGCCTGAACCAGCCCATCGGCGTGCAGTTTCTGAACTATCTCAACGGCCTGCTGCACTTCGACCTCGGTACCTCCCTGCACTCCAAACGCCCCATCAGTGACATCCTGCTGGAGCGCCTGCCGGCCACCCTGGAGCTGTCGCTGGCGGCACTGGTGGTGGCGGTGCTGATCGCCTTCCCGCTGGGCGTGCTGTCTGCGGTGCGCAAGGACTCGGTGTGGGATCATCTCGCCATGGGCGTGTCCCTCGGCGGTGTGGCCATCCCCAATTTCCTGCTCGGTCCGCTGCTGATCCTGGGCTTCTCTCTGTGGCTGGGCTGGTTCCCGGTCAGTGGCCGCGAGGGGCCGGGCTCACTGGTGCTGCCGGCGCTGACCCTCGGCACCGCGCTGGCCGCCATCCTCTCGCGCATGCTGCGCGCCACCCTGCTGGAAGTGCTCAACGAAGACTACATCCGCACCGCCCGCGCCAAGGGCCTCAGCCCGCGCGCGGTGATCTGGAAACACGCCCTGCGTAACGCCCTGTTGCCAGTGATCACCCTGCTGGGCCTGCAACTGGGCGCCTTGCTGGGCGGCGCGGTGATCACCGAAGTGGTGTTCTCCTGGCCCGGCCTCGGTCAACTGGTGATCGAGGCCATCCAGCGCCGCGACTACCCGCTGGTGCAGGCCTGCGTGCTGCTCATCAGCCTCACCTACGTCGCCGTCAACACCCTCACCGACGTGGCCTATGCCGTTGCCGATCCGCGCATACGCGTGGGGGGCGGCCAGTGATGGCGCGACTGCTCGGCCTGTGGCTGCCACTGGCGGTGGTGGTGCTGTGGGCGCTGGCCGCGCTGCTCGGCCCGTGGCTGCCGCTTTCACCCGACGTGATTCACCTGCCGCAGATACTGGCCCCACCGGGCGCCGATGCCCTGCTGGGCTACGACGACCTCGGCCGCTCACTGGCGGCGCGGGTGATCAGTGGCGCGCAGACCTCGTTTCTGGTTGCCGTCTGGGTAGTCACCATTTCCGCCCTGCTGGGTACCGTGATCGGCGCCACCAGCGCCTATCTCGGCGGCGTGTGGGACCTGGTCACTGTGCGCATCATCGACATCTTCCTCGCCTTCCCCGGCATCCTGCTCGCCATCGCCCTGGCCGGCATCCTCGGCCCCGGCATCGACAATGTGGTGCTGGCGCTGTCCGTGGTGGGCTGGGTGGGCTATGCGCGCCTGGCCCGCGCCCAGGTGCTGAGCCTCAAACATCGCGAGCACGTGCAGGCCGCCCTGGTGCTGGGCGCGGGGCCGGTGCGGATTCTGCGTTGCCACCTGTTGCCGCTGATTCTCGCCCCGCTCATCGTCGAGGCCAGCTTCGGCATCGCCGGCGTGGTCATCGCCGAGGCCGGGTTATCGTTTCTGGGTCTTGGTGTGCAGCCACCGGCCGCCTCGTGGGGGGCGATGATCCGTGATGGGGCACGTTATTTGCTGGTCGCCCCGCACATGGTGATGGTGCCAGGTGTGGCGCTGGCACTGGTGGTGTTGGCAGTGAATCTGTTGGGCGATCGGTTGCGGGATCGGTTGGATGTGCGGCGGGTGAGGTAGGGTGTTATTTTTTAGGGTGGAATGGTCGAGTTGCGTGTGAGTACAAGCAACATGTCTACTTTACCTGCCTGCTTTGGACTGACAGACTCTTGGCCTGTGTTACTCGTGTGTTTTGCATGTGATGTATACGAATGCAAAATCAAGCTTGAATGAATTTAATCGGAAAACTGCGAATGTCTTATAGAAAAATATCTATTTTCGGTATCTCGTTAGGATGCTTGTTATTTCTCATCGGCTTTCTCGTTAATGCTTTCTCGGACGGGTCTCTACCAGGCCAGCCAATAATGGGGGTCGGTATCCTCGTTTTTTCCGTTGGGGTCATCATTTATATTCTCTCGCCGCCCGATAAGGCGTAATCAGCAAGTAGCCTGGGTTGAGCTTGCGAAACCCGGGGAGCGACGCAATAAACTCCCGGGTTTCGCAGGCTCAACCCAGGCTACAGTCTTTTCTCTGTATCCTCCGTGCCTCTGTGGTGAAAATCATTTTTCATTTTTTCAACAGCCTGGTAGGTTGGGGTGAGGAACGAACCCCAACAACTCCGGCGCATCAAGCAATAACTTCAATTGCTCGAATTGAATGATTTTGGTGGCGTGAACGTTGGGGTTCACAAAAAACGTTCACCCCAACCTACTGTGATCCCCATGCCTTGTCGGCTTTGAATACGGTTTTCTCTGCGTCCTCCGTGCCTCTGTGGCACAAATCATTATTTGTTTTTTTGTAGGATGGGCACCGCCCACTCAAAGTGAGTTGATTAAAATCCTGGCGGTGGGCGGTACTCAATTCCCAGCCTGCTGGCTGCGTCATCGGTGTTCACGGCTATGCCACACGCGGATGATGACCACGTTTTCGCGATCAATCTTATAGCGGAGAACGTAGGCCCCCATCCCAAAGGGGAGGTAGAGTTCTCGTCGGCCCGTGTCGTCACCCATCGGCCTGCCGATCTCGGGCATTTTCGCCAGCCTGTCGGCGCCGCCCAATAGGGCGTCCATGGCGCGACCGGCGGCACTGGGATCCTGGTCGAGCAGAAAGTCATACAGACGCTGAGTGTCTTGCCAGGCCTCCGGCAGCCAGCGTACCTTCATCCAGCAGCCTTCATGCGGGCCCGGTCAGCGAGATGCTTGAGACGGGTTTTCATCTCTTCCTGGCTCAGATGCTCGTTCGTGTCTTGATATTGCTGCCAGCGCTGCAGGTCTTCCTGTTTTTCACGCTCGTAGGCCTCTTCCCTTTCCAGGTACTCCAGGATGGCTTTTTTCATCAGCCAGTGAGGGGTTCGGTCTTTGGCGGTGCCCAGTTGCTTGAGCCGCTCACGCGCTTCTGCATCCAGTTTGACGCCCATGGTGGTCGTTCTCATCATTTAGTCTCCACGAAAGGTTGCACCTTTTGCTACCAAGCATAGCACGGCAAGTAGCCTGTGAAACCCGGGGGGAGGGTTTCGCAATAAACTCCCGGGTTTCGCAGGCTCAACCCAGGCTACAGTCTTTTCTCTGTATCCTCCGTGCCTCTGTGGTGAAAATCATTTTTCATTTTTTCAACAGATCACCCAGTGCGGCGAAGGGGTTGTGGGTGGCGCTGTCTGTTTGCTTTTTTTCACCGCCGCTGTTGCCAGCTTCGAGCTGGCGCTGGTGTTCGTTGTCATGGCAGTAGAGACACAGCAGTTCCCAGTTGCTGCCGTTTTCGGGGTTGTCATCGTGGTCGTGGTTGCGGTGGTGGACGGTGAGTTCCTGCAGGTTGGTGCGGGTGAATTCGCGCTGGCAGCGGCCGCAGATCCAGGGGTACATCTTCAGGGCCCTTTCGCGATAGCCCTTTTCACGCTGATCTTTGTTGCGGTGGGCGTCGGCGACGATCTTGTCCAGGGCGGCGGATTTGTTGCTGGGCATGCTGTGGTCCTTGCGGGTGGTGTTGGTTGCTGGTGGGCCGCGGTCGGTGACGGCCTGCTTCGATTCTGAGAATATAGCCTAAACCCTACAGGAATGAACCATGTCGCTTGGCCCCGTAATGTTGGACTTGCTCGGACTCGAAATGACACCCGAAGAGCGCGAGATGCTTACGCATCCGCTGGTGGGTGGAGTTATCCTGTTCAGTCGAAACTACGAATCTCCGCAGCAGTTACAACAGTTGGTGGCGGAGATCCATGCCCTGCGTTCCCCGCATCTGCTGGTGTCGGTGGATCACGAGGGTGGGCGGGTGCAGCGCTTTCGCCATGGGTTTACGGCGCTGCCGCCGGCGCGGATCTACGGGCGGATTTACGAGCAGGATAGCAAACGCGGCAAGCGTCTGGCGGAGCTGGGCGGCTGGCTGATGGCCAGTGAGCTGCGCACGGTGGGTATCGATTTCAGTTTTGCCCCGGTGCTGGATCTCGACCGTGGTGTTAGCGAGGTGATCGGTGACCGCGCCTTTCATTCGCATCCGGACAAGGTCGGCGATCTGGCCCAGGCCTATGTCACCGGCATGCGCCGTGCGGGCATGCCGGCCACGGGCAAGCACTTTCCCGGTCACGGTGCGGTGGCGCCGGATTCGCACCTGGATCTGCCGGTGGATGAGCGCGCTTTCGCCGATATCGAGGCCGAGGATCTGCGTCCCTTCGGTCGCCTGATCCGTGCCGGCATGGCGGCGGTGATGCCGGCGCACGTGGTGTATGCGGCGGTGGATGAGCGTCCGGCCTGTTTTTCGTCGCGCTGGTTGAAGGATGTGCTGCGTGACCGGCTGGGTTTTCAGGGGGTGATCTTCAGTGACGACCTGAGCATGCAGGGTGCACATGTGATGGGTGACATCGTGGCGCGCGGCGAGGCGGCGCTGGCAGCCGGCTGCGATATGGTGCTGGTGTGTAATCATCCGCAGGATGCGGCGCGTCTATTGGATGGTCTTGGCGTGCACGATGATCCGGTGTCACATTTGCGCTTGGCGCGTCTGCACGAGCGCCACGGCATGACACGTGAGGAATTACAGGCCAGTGTGGAATGGCAGCAGGCGGTGGCGGCGATGGAGGCCTTGCAGGATCATGAAACCTTACAGCTGGAGGTGTGACTTCACGAATGAACCCAAGGCCACTTAAATCTCTCTGGATTGGATCCCCCGTTGCTCGCCTGCAGCGCCTGCTTTTGCTGCGGCGTTGTTGTAGGGGTGGTTCATCGTGCCCTTTAGGCATTAGCCGCGATAGCTCTGGTCGCAAGTCATTCGCGGCTAAAGCCGCTCCTACAATGCAATACTCCGTCAGTTTGCTGCGGGGTGGTTTATGAGCCGTGTCAGTCTTTCCGCGTTGAAACGGCGCCTGCTGGGTCTGCTGTGGGATACCGATATCCAGGCCCTGCCGAAGGGCAAGGCGGCCCTGTTAAAGGCGACGCGCATTGCCGTGGCGGTGGGGCGGGATCTTGCCGCCGGACAGCTGAGCCTGCGTGCCACCAGTCTGGTCTACACCACGCTGTTGTCGCTGGTGCCCCTGCTGGCGCTGGCCTTTTCCATGTTCAAGGCCTTTGGCGTGCACAACCAGCTGGAGCCGGCGCTGGTCTCGCTGCTGGAGCCACTGGGTGAGAAGGGCGTGGAACTGGCCCGGCAACTGGTGCAGTTCGTGGAGAATATCGGCGTCGGCGTGCTGGGCGCGGCGGGCCTGGCGATGCTGATCTATACGGTGGTCTCGACCATCCAGAAAATCGAGGGGGCGTTCAATTTCATCTGGCGGGTGTCGACGTTGCGCCCGCTGATGCAGCGGATCAGCGGCTATCTCAGCGTGGTGCTGCTGGGGCCGTTACTGGTGTTCGTTGCCATGAGTGTGACGGCGACGGTGATGAGCCATTCGCTGGTCAAGGAGCTGCTGACGGTGGCGCCGCTGGGCGGTCTGTATGTCGCCTTCAGCAAGCTGCTTCCCTGGTTGCTGGTCAGTGGCGCCTTTACCGTGACCTATCTGATCATCCCCAATACCCGCGTGCGGGTGTCCAGCGCCCTGGTGGGCGGCGCCGTGGCGGGTCTGCTGTGGCAGGTCGCCAGCTGGGGTTTTACCGCCTTTGTTGTCGGTTCCACCAAATACACGGCGATCTATTCCAGCTTCGCCATCGTTATCCTGTTTCTAGATCGGAAGAGCGTCGGGCAGGGAA
>CAJVYS010000163.1 GCA_913009875.1 uncultured Gammaproteobacteria bacterium
GTTGTTCCATCCAGCGTGTCATTGAAATTGATGTCGCCGCGGGTTGCACCACGGGCATCAAGGATGATGTTGTTTGCCAGGGTCACCGGGCCGTTGAGGGTGATGGCTGCGCCATTGCCGGCATTGGTTTCACTGTCCGTACCACCGATGGAAGAGAGGTTGTTGGTGAGTGTGATCCCGCTACCGCTAAGAGTGATTGCGCCACCGTGACCCGCACGACGACTGGCATCGTTATCATTACCGGCCGAATTACCGCCATTCGCAGTGATTACGTCGACACTAACGGCACCACTATCTGCCTGTAGGCTGACAATGCCCGCATCGCCACCGCTGGCGGGATCATTACCATTATCACCATCGCCATTGCCGCCGGAGGTATCAATGCCCGCTTGAATGTCGATGGCGCCGGTGTCGGAGGTCATCAGCACGGTTCCGCCGGCACCACTGCCATAACCATGGTCGCCCGGACTGCCTGTCGCTGTAACAGGCCCTGTAAGGGTGATGCCCGTTCCCGCATCCAGCGTTATCGCGCCCGCCGCCTGGCCTAGGGTATTGCTGCCTGCTGCTCCCCCATTTGCCGTAAATCCGGTTGAGGTCAATGTGCCTGACGTATAAATGGTGATAGCGCCGCCAGTTTGGTTTTGAGCGCCGGTGGTTGCAACGACGCCGTTGTTGGTGAAACTGGCGACCGGGGTCGTCTCAGCGCCGACCGTAAACGAGCCACCTTGTGTCGTGATCGACGCCGCAGCGAGAGGTGGCACATAGCCTGCAGCCGCCCCTTCCAGGGTCACTGCGCCATCGGCCAGCAGTACAATATTCAAGCTGTCTTGAGTGTTTGAATCTCCATCAAAAATTTCACTGCCTGCCTCAAAGGTGATGTCACCGGCAGCATCCAGCGTCAGCGTGCGTGTTGTCCCCGTGTCGTTGTAATCAAGATCGCCGTTGCTATCAAAGGTGATGTCACCATTACTACCCGTCCCGGACTCTCCCCGTGTCCGGATAATGACATTGGCGGTATTTAAGGCATCCGTTATGTCATCAACAAAGATTTCTGCATCCCCAGCCCCGTCTGAAACAAAAACAACATTGCCATCGCCATCAAGAGAATTATTATCATTACTGCTGTTACCGGTAATGGTAATATTGTAGGGGTCAATCAACCAGGTGCCGGCCTCGCCCTGATACGATGACGCATCGGGGGCACCCACGATCTGAAAGCCGATTAAGCCGGAGGTTTCGATAAACCCACCATCCCCTCCATCTATACCGCCCCGGGCAAACAGATCGCCGTAGATCCACGCCGTATCGGATGCAAAGGTGATGAGCCTGCCACCATCACCGTTATCCAGTGCATCGGCAAATACCTGGCTCTCTTCTGACAGGTAGATAAATTCAGCATTGGGGATTAATGCATTATTACCTTCCTGATCACCACCGATGAAGACCCTCCCACCGCCATTTGCGCCCGATGCATCGACGACAGACCGGTCAAACAAACCGGCATTGTCGCCCAGCACCTTGACGGTACCGCCCCGGCCGTCACGTTCCGAGCGTGCGGAGGTTACACTGTCGCCCGTGAGTAACGTGGTGTCTTGCGCATGCAGTTCGATCCCGCCACCGTTGCCACTGGCCGCATCGGCACGTAACTCGCCGCTGCTGGTGATGTTTTCACCCAGCAAAACAATACGGCCAGCATCTTGATTGTTTGAAATCGTAGAAGTATCGATGCTGCCGGTATTGATCACATCGGCACCGCCGCCCAGGGTAAAGCTGCCATCTTCATGCACCACGACGCTGGTGGCCTGTTCGATGCCGCCGCTGTTCACCGCCTGGGAGAAAACATCCTGGCTGGTACTGGCAGTGAGTAACACACGGCCACCTTCGGCCTGGATGTCACCACTGTTGATCACAGCAAAGTCAACACCGAGTTCTTCTTGCAGAATTTCTTTGCTGACGCGAACGCCCAACAGACCTCCTTGATCGAAGGTCAGTACCGCTTGTTTACCGGCGGCCAGCGTGACTGAGCCTAAGTTGGCAACAATGAGTCCGTCGTTTTTAACCTGTTTACCAATGAGTGCAATGCTACCACCCAGCGAGGCATTGATCATGCCGCTGTTGATAACCGTTCCATCAGTTCCTAAAATTTCATCAAAGATATAACGGCCATTCATGAAATCGTTCGGCTGAATATTCAAACCTGAAGCGATAATGCCACCAACATTCACAATGGAGGTGGGTGTAAAGAAGATGCCATTGGGATTAACGAGGATGACTTGGCCATTGGCATCAATACGCCCGGCAATGGTGGAGCCGCTTTGACTCAGGATACGGTTTAGAGAGATAGAAGAGGCGTTAGGCTGAAGGTACTGCACACGCTCATTTACATTGACGTTATAACTCTGCCAGTCGATGGCCATATTTTGAGTGGATTGGTTGATGGTGGTCGTTGTGCCGGAATGGGCAATGGAACCGGTACCCCCGACCACTTCGCCCCCTGCCGGGCCGGCAACCGCCGGCGGCAGAGCCGTGGCACTGACCAGCAGCAGCGTAGAAAACACCCCGTGGCCCCATGCCATCACAACACGCTTTCTATGCGTTTTCTTGTACGTCATCGGCCTTCCCCGGTCTGTGTTGTGCCTAGCATCCTATTACCAGACACTCTTTATATTCACCGCTGAAATCATAAGCCCCATTGGTCAGAACCAGGATCAGTCGATCATTGCTGCTCGCCTCACTGCGCACACTGGCTAGGCCCGTATAGACCGGCTCGACCAGGATATCCGCATTCGCACAACGCTTCATGGTGACTGAAACCGTATAAAGATGCGTGCCTGCGATGGGTTCCATTCGACCATTAAAACCACAATTATCAAAAATATTGCTGCCAGATCCACCAGCGCTAATATTCGTCGCAGGCGCAGGTGTGGCGCCGCTCTTTAGATTGAGATTAGGAATGGCTGGGCTGACCACTGGTCGCCATCTTAGGTCTCTAATTACCGTATCCATATCCACTGGCCCATTATCCTGCGCGTAGTTCAGTTGGAAGGTGCCATTGGCTACGCCGGTTCCACCCAGGGTGCCGGTGACCTTCGAACCAGCGGTGATCATGCCTGTCAGAGGGACGTTTTGCTGTGTCATCTTGTCTTCTTCGTAGACGGTGACGGTACCACTGATATCATTGCCACTCACCGTGAACGTACCGACATAGGTCACATTTTTCGAATCACTCAGCATCATTAACTGCCCGTCATACACCATGCCTTGCAAATCGGTGATATCAGTCCGTGGCGTCGTATTATCGGCCATCATGACTTGGGCATACCCGGTATTGGTGTAATACCCGGTTGGATCGGCATCGGAGGGAGGCAGTATGCGAACCCCATCACCACAGCCTTGCAGAACCAGGGCAAGCAGTGCCAGAAGCAGCATCGGAAGGTGGGTAAAACGTGTTGTCAGGCAGTGCGGGGTCATGGCGTTGTCCTTGTTCAGTGCGCTGCGTCCTTGGCAGAGGTGGAACGAAAACGCATTTTTGAGACGAAACAGGCAGGGAATCCTAGCACAATCCGGAGGATTTTTCGGCAAATTCTGGAGGATCTGGAGTGGTAGATAGCGCGGAGAGGCGGTATTATTTCACAGAAAGCCAAGAGGATACGGAGGATTTCTCAGGACATGCATTAGGCAATAGCGGGACTTTCATCTCCTGCGTGGCATTTTCCGGCATCAGCCTGCTGCCCGGACGGATGTCTTTGCACAGTGTGTAAGGTGCGCTCCACGCGCCCTACCAGCCCGGACGAACCATTGAGACTATATTCAACTTTGTGGCGTGGGTGGTAAGAGAGGTGTTGGTCAGGGGCTTGTTCTACACTGCTTGTTTCAGTCGAAAACCCCTATCCAGTTAAGTATCACTAATATAGCAAACCCCGACCCAGACAAGGCAAACAGTATATAAAACACACGCGCCAGCACTCGGTCAAACAACGTTGTGTATTTGTACAATAAATCAGGATCGGCCTCAAACCCCAGCCCCATGGACATGGAGTTGCGCCTGATTCTTTGAGCAACTGCTTTCGGTAGAGTTAATGCTTGGGCCACATTAAGAATATCCCAGCCACTTGCGAACTCAATGCCTAATGCCTGCTTGGTTGCCGGGTTTTTCCTTAGCTTACGCACAGTAATTTGGCCAAAAATGACAAATAAAATACATGAGATAAATCCTACAGCTGCCGGGATCGCTAAGAGAGTAGAAAGCAAGCTCACCTGGAATTTACCCGTTCCATAATTTTGTCATACCAACCACTACTATTTTCTTTAACCAAGTGATTCGTTCCCATCGACAGCGCCGCCGTTGTAACAATAAGGCCTACCCAGCCAATGGGCGTCGCTACAACAAAAAATGTCAACGCTGCGGTGCCCGCTTTCGCGGCAATTAAGCCCATTATCCCGCTTGCCGCAAAACTACTCGACTCAATAAACAATTCCCGCTCCCAGTCGCCATCCGCTTTGATAACTGTTGTGCACATTACTGATACGGCTACCCACATCGACAAGCACTAAACCGTTGCCCAACGCCTTCCCATATTTACTGAACTGGCCGACTGCACTGGCCTGGACTGTCGAGACCAGTTGCAGTTTTTCGATGCTGCGGCTACTGCGGGCGATATTCTTGGCGCGGGTGCGGTTGGTCAGTGGGGTGCCCTTGAGTGACTGTGTGTTTTGCGAAAGTGCCGTTATTCTTAATTCATGTTGAAACCTTTTTTGCATATTCTCGAACGCCGCGTGAATCGCCTGCCCCGCAGTGGTTTGAGCAGAGCCGGATGCGCCCTGAGGGCGTGCCACGTCTCGATAAGCCAGCAAGGCATCTTGGTACGCTGCACGGCGACCACAAACCCGTTGCTGCGGGCGGCGTGAACAGCGGTCGTTGAGCCTGCCACAGCGGCGGCGGTATCGTGCAGCATCACCATTGCGCTACTGACACCCACAACGTTGTCTTGTCCTACAGTGGAAGACAGTTTATACATGTTTTGTGTATTGCCGCAGTTCAGGGTGTCGATAATGCGGGTCTCTTCGCGCGTTGTCTGGCCTATCGTGTAGGGTACGGTACATAAGGCCACATAACGCTGTTTCGTCCGCTGCATTGCATTTCTTTGAGGGATCCGCCACACATCAGATTAAACTGCCGCTCGTTGTACGTCTGACCACTAATAAGTATTTCCGCCATTCCAATCTCCTTTTGGCTATTATTCCAGGGTAAAGATATAGGTTTAAGTCGAGCCATTCAATATTCTATACCACGGTGACGCACGATGACGGGGGGCAGGCTTGAGTAAAAACTTGGGCGACGAGATCATGAACCCGATGGACTTTCCAGCGCCCGGTTTGGCCATGCATTTAGTCAGGTGGTGTCATCTAAGATTCGATTGTATGGAAGCATTAATCCACGATTAATTGGCGTCGTGTAAAAAAACACCGCTAGTGTGGCATTGGGGTCTGGCATTGGGGTCAGACTCAATGCCAGTAAGTTAAGCCTTAAGCAATTGAATATGCTAGACTAATCGCATGTTGAAATCCAATTTTTCACCCGTCAGGAGAAACACAATGTTACTCAAAAAGCTAATTTGAAATTACTTATACCTGTATAAATAAAACGGTTGGCAGCCAATCGTTCAAAGAAAAGCACTAGATCGGAAGAGCGTCGTGTAGGGAAAGAGTGTAGATCTCGGTGGTCGCCGTAGCATTAAAAAAAAAAGAGAACGACACACTGT
>CAJVYS010000164.1 GCA_913009875.1 uncultured Gammaproteobacteria bacterium
TTCAGACGTGTGCTCTTCCGATCTCTTCACCCATCGGTTAAGCGGGCATTTTTTGAACCGCTGTGGAATCAAGAGCTTGTGCTATGTGCCGTCATGAACCCACGGATTCAGGTGGAAGGTCAAGGGCGCAAAATGCGATTCCGCTGCGCAGTGAGCGCTTCCATGCAAGGTCAGGGAGTCGGCGGAATGCTCCTTGTAAACGCTATCAAACGAACACTGGCAGTAAGCGAAGAAATTGCCATTTATGCAATGGTTGTGGATGCCAAAAATGATAAGGCGGAAACCTTTTACAGGCATTACGGGTTCTCTCGCCTCGCGTCCAATGATACGCGCCTGTTTCTACCTCTGAAATCTTTCCGATGATCGTTCCTGGCAATAGATTGAAAAAGACAGGCACGCGGCGGCTGAACACGACATATTAGGTTGCCGGGTTAATAATAAGCCCGACTTCTCCTTCCAGAATGAGGTCGATAGAGGTGGGAGACTCACGGTTCCTGGTGCTAATTCAGTAAATCCTCGATTTTCCTTTCCAGCCCGGCCTTGTCACTTTCCCGAAACCCGATGTGGGTGCTGACGATATTGCCCTTGCGGTCGATGAGGTAGCTGGTGGGCATAGCGCTGACCTTGTACTTCTTTGATACGGCACCCTGGGGGTCGTGGGCGATGGTGAAGCCGGGCTCCATTTGCTGGATGAATCTCTCCGTCAGTTCCCGATTGCGGTCGATGCTGATGGCCACGATGGTGAGTCCGTCATCGCCGTATTGTGTCTGCATTTCATCCATCCATGGGAACGATTTTCTGCACGGCGGGCACCAGGTGGCCCAGAAATCCAGGTAGACGACCCGGCCCTTGAGGGCGGCGAGGCTGATCTCACCGTTGTTCGGTAGAGTTGGCAGAGTGAAGCTGGGGGCCGGTTCCTGGGCGAGGGCATTCAGGGAAAGGGCTAGGAGGAATACGGCTAAAAGTTGGTGAAAGTGGGATCGCATGGGGTTGGGGCCTCTGGGGAGTGCGATAATTTTGTGATATTTGCGGGTGATGATGGTCTGTAGCTGTAGCTGTAGCTTACTGAGGGCCTGTACGGAGTGGCTGGCTATGTTATCGCGGCCTGAGGGGCCGCTCCTACAGGAGGTTTTGGTTATTGTAGGGGATGGCGGGGGCTTGGGGTAGTTTTTGGGGCAAGCCTCTGACTTCTCTTCCAAACTAAGAGTACGTGCGGGAAATGGAGAACACGAAATGTTGATCAAGCATCCGACAGACATCAAGTCCCACGAGATTACCGAGCCTTCGGTCTATCGTGACCGGCGCCGTTTTTTGCAGGCGACCTCTGGTGCGGCGCTGGCCTTTGCAGCCGGGGCTTCGGGGCTGCTCATGCCCACTGAGGCAGCAGCTGGACGCAAGCTGGACTACCGCAGGAATCCGCAGCTTTCCACCGATGAGTCACCCAACTCTCTCAAGGACATCACCCGTTACAACAATTTCTATGAGTTCGGCACCAGCAAGGAGGATCCGGCCAAAAGTGCCCACACCCTGCAGACCGAGCCGTGGACGGTACGCGTGGAGGGGGAGATGGAGAAGCCGGCCGATTACCATCTCGAAGACCTGATCAAGTCCTCTCAGCTGGAAGAGCGCATCTACCGTCTGCGCTGCGTGGAGGCCTGGTCGATGGTGATTCCGTGGGTGGGGATTCCGCTGGCGGATCTCATCAAGCAATTCAAGCCCACGTCGCGGGCGAAGTTTGTGGAATTCACTACCTTGTACGACCCCGAACAGATGCCCGGACAAAGGCGTGCGGTGCTGGATTGGCCTTATGTAGAGGGCCTGCGCATGGATGAGGCCATGCACCCATTGACGATGCTGGCCGTGGGGCTTTATGGCGAGGTGCTGCCGAACCAGAATGGTGCGCCGATTCGCCTCGTGGTGCCGTGGAAGTATGGCTTCAAGAGTATCAAGTCCATCGTCAAGATTCGTTTTACCGAGACGATGCCGAAGACGACCTGGGCGCTGGCCGGGCCTTCGGAATACGGGTTTTACGCCAATGTGAACCCGACGCTGGACCATCCACGCTGGAGCCAGGCCAAGGAACGCCGCATCGGCGAGTTTCTCAAGCGCAAGACATTGATGTTTAACGGCTACGCCGACGAGGTGGCAGGGCTGTATGCGGGCATGGATCTGCGACGGAATTTTTGATGATATCTTGTAGGAGCGGACCCTTGGGCCGCGAGGTTTTTTTTCCACCCGAGGCATTCGCGGCCCAAGGGTCCGCTCCTACAGTGTGAAGAATTGAGGAGATCACTATGTTCAACAAACCCCATGGACGGGATTTGCGTAAGGGCCGCGTTTCAATATCGGGACAAGTCTATTTGGTAACCACCATCACCCATGACCGCAAACCCGTATTTGCGGATTGGCAATGCGGCCGGGCCGTGGTCAGGTCGCTCATGGCGGAGCAGGGACGCGTATCTACCCTGGCCTTTGTCGTGATGCCGGATCATCTCCATTGGCTGGTACAACTCGATGACGATGCGGGACTTGAGCGTGTGGTGCGTAATGTTAAATCCTGGAGTGCCCGCCGTATCAACGCTCAGTCGCATCAGCAGGGGCGAGTTTGGCAACGAGGATTTCATGACCATGCCTTGCGGCGGGAGGAAGATGTGGAGGCTGTTGCCCGTTACGTGGCTGCCAATCCACTGCGCGCTGGTCTGGTCAAGCGGATTGGCGACTATCCGTTATGGGATGCTGTGTGGTTGTGAGCCAGATAATCAAAACCCTGTAGGAGCGGCCCCTCAGGCCGCGATGACCTGGGCGGAAAAACCATCGCGGCCTGAGGGGCCGCTCCTACGGGATGTTTATACGGGATGTTTTAGTTGAACATGCGATATCTCAAGCCCACCCTCTTCCTCGCCTGCCTGCTGCCCCTGGCCCTGCTGCTGTGGGATGGCTTCCATGACGCACTGGGCGCCAATCCCATCGAGACTATCACCCACCGCATGGGTGACTGGACGCTACGTTTTTTGCTGCTGACCCTGACGATCACCCCTGCGCGCCGCCTGCTGGGCTGGACATGGGCGTTGCGGCTGCGGCGCATGCTGGGCCTGTTCGCCTTTTTCTATGCCTGCCTGCATTTCCTCACCTACCTGGTACTGGATCAGTTTTTCGACTGGAGCGAAATTGTTAAGGACATTGCCAAACGGCCCTATATCACCATCGGCTTCAGCGCCTTCGTGCTGCTGATCCCCTTGGCCGTTACCTCGACCAAGGCCATGATGCGTCGCCTCGGCCGCCGCTGGGGGCGGTTGCACCGGCTGATATACCTTGTCGCCATCTTTGCGGTGGTACATTATCTGTGGTTGGTGAAGGCCGATTATCTGCCGCCCGCCATTTATGCCTCGGTTCTGGTGATCCTGCTAGGCCTGCGGGTGTGGTGGTGGCGGGCCGGCGTGTCGATGGCGTCGCCGAAACAGGCAGACGTCAGAGTCACGCACGGCGGGCCTTGATCGACATCAAATAACCCGGGGCATGCGCCCCTTACACTCTGCGCTTGATGATTACCGGTAATTGACCACATGCCCGTTTCCACTCGCCGCCAGCGGCAGCACGAGGAACACCTCGCCTACCGTTTGCACGGCAGCTGTTATCTCAACATCACCTATCATTGCACCCTGCGTTGCGCCTTCTGCCCGAAGTTCAACGGCAGCTGGGAGGTGCAGAATATCGACCTGCTGCTGACCCGCGAACCGCAGGCCGACGAGGTGCTGGCGGCCATTGGCGATCCCGGTGACGACCGGGAGATCGTCTTTTGCGGCCTGGGCGAGCCGACGCTGAATCTGCCGGTGTTGCTGGACGTGGCGCGGGCACTGAAGGCGCAGGGCAAGCGCATCCGTCTCAATACCGACGGCCTGGCTAATCTGGTGCACGGCCGTGACGTCTCGCCCGAGCTGGCCGAGGTGGTGGATGCGGTGTCCATTTCCATGAATACCCAGGATGAAGTGCTTTACGAGCGCCACTGCCGGCCCAAGCAGGCCGGCGCCTTTCAGGCCATGCAGGACTTCGCCCGGCAGGCCGGGGAGCAGGGCATGGCGGTTACACTCACCGCCATCGATGGCCTTGAGGGCGTGGATATCGGCGCTTGTGAGCAGATTGCCTCCGAGCTGGGTGTAGGCTTCCGCCGCCGGGTGCTGGATGTGGTGGGTTGATGATTTATTCGATGCACCACCAGCCTGTGGGAGCGGCTTCAGCCGCGAATGCCGCAGGCAAAAAAACCTTCGCGGCTGAAGCCGCTCCCACAGAGGGGCTTTCCGGCTCCGGTGTAGGAGCGGACCCTTGGGCCGCGAAGGTTTTTTCATCCACAGTGGTATTCGCGGCTGAAGCCGCTCCTACAGGGAGGGGATTCGGCTCCGGTGTAGGAGCGGACCCTTGGGCCGCGAAGGTTTTTTCATCCACAGTGGTATTCGCGGCTGAAGCCGCTCCTACAGGGAGGGGATTCGGTTCTGGTGTAGGAGCGGACCCTTGGGCCGCGAAGGTTTTTCCGGCCTGGTCATCGCGGCCCAAGGGTCCGCTCCTACGTCGGGGGCCTACGGGCTAGGTACGCATGGCACTCTCGGATTACGTCACCACCCTCGGCCAGACCCTGCTGGCCCGCCATGGCGAGCGGGTGCACAAGGTCTCCATCGACGCCAGTTTCACCTGCCCCAACCGCGATGGCAGCAAGGGGCGCGGCGGCTGCACCTTCTGCAACAACAGTTCCTTCAGTCCCAACGGCCGCCAGCCGGCGCCCATCGCCGAGCAGATTGCCGCCGGGCGCACGGTGATCGCCAAGCGCACCGGGGCGCGCAAGTTTCTCGCCTATTTTCAAGCCTACACCAACACCTATGGTGAGTTGGAGCGGCTCAAGGCCCAGTATGAGCAGGCCCTGGCCGAGCCGGGCGTGATCGGCCTCGCAATTGGCACACGGCCCGATTGCGTGGAACCGGCGGTGCTGGATCTGCTGGCCGGCTACCAGGCCCGGGGTAAGGAGATCTGGCTGGAACTGGGCCTGCAGTCCAGCTTCGACCACAGCCTGCTGCGGGTCAATCGCGGCCACGGCTATGCCGAATACCACGACACCCTGCACGCCGCCCGCCGCCGTGGCCTGCGGGTCTGCACCCACCTCATCCTCGGCCTGCCGGGGGAGGATGCCGGACATGCCCGCGCCAGCCTGGAGCGGGTGCTGGCGGAGGGCGTGGACGGGCTCAAGTTTCACGCCTTGCACGTGGTCAAGGGAACCCGCCTCGCCAATGAGTGGCGGCGTGGCGAATACCGGCCGTGGGAGATGGATCAATACATCGAGACGGTGGTGGATCTGGTGGAGCTGACCCCTCCCGAAGTGGTGTTTCACCGCCTGACCGGCACCGCATCACCGTCTATTCTGCTGGCACCCGAGTGGTGCAGCGGGAGGTGGCGGGTGCTGAATGGTATCGAGGCGGAGTTGCGACGGCGGGGCAGCCGCCAGGGTTCGGCCCTGCTGGGGAGGCCGGAAAGGGACGTCGTTGGTAGCTAGCGCACTTGTAGGAGCAGACCCTTGGGCCGCGATGCCAAGGGTGAGAAAACCATCGCGGCCCGGGGGTCCGCTCCTACTCCTGGGTCGAGAGATACACCTGTGGAGATCGGAAGAGCGGCGTGCAGGGAAAGAGAGTAGATCTCGGTGGTCGCCGTATCATTAAAAAAAAAGAGGTCTTGTCACGCCCACTAC
>CAJVYS010000165.1 GCA_913009875.1 uncultured Gammaproteobacteria bacterium
ATGTGACGCTGCGCACGGGCAACGGCTACCTGGGCTGGCCGGAGGGCGCCCCCTTCGACAAGATTATCGCGGCGGCCGCGCCGGACCTGATCCCGCCGATGCTGCTCAGCCAATTGCGCCCGGGGGGGCGGATGGTCATTCCCGCTGGGCTGGCCGAGGCCCAGAAGCTGCTGCTGGTGACTAAGGACGAGGCGGGCAAGGCTCACCCCCGGGAGGTGCTGGCGGTGCGCTTTGCCGAGATGGAGACGGGCGATGCGGACGTGCCCGCCGCGCCTTCCGGGAGGTTGACCTGATGGGCTGGTTGCTGCGCGTGGCGCTCGCCGGCGGGTTGCTGGCCGTGGGCTACCTGCTGGGTCGCCAGCGTACGCTTGCCGAACCGGTGCGCGAAGAACTGCGCCGGGCACGGGAGCGGGGCGATGGACCGCAGCGGATCGAGCGGCGTCCAAAAACAAGCCCCGCCGAAGGCGGGGCCGAAAGGTGACGTGCTCCATGGCAACGTAAGTGTAGGGGACATCGTCCCCGGTCCTTATTGCAGGAGGCACTTCATTTCATCAGTCGATTCAAATACTGGGACACCCACCATTCTTGGCCGTGCCCGTGTCCATTGCGGCGAACGGTGGGTGTCCCAGTATTTACCGTATTTAATTCTGCGTTACGTACATGAAACAAAAGTGTACACTTATATGTACACCGCTACATTACAGCAAGATAGAGATATGAAGATCAACGTGAAAGAAGCCCGTCGACGGTTCAGCGAGCTACTGGACCGCGCGGAACATGGCGAGGATGTCGTAGTGACTCGGCGCGGCAAGTCCGCGGTCCGGTTCGTGGTGGCAGGCAAGGGCCAGCCCCGGCATGTCTTGCCGGATTTGTCAGAGTTTAGAACCTCCATCAAGGCGCGCGGCAGGTTAACGGAAAGTTTGCTGAAAGACCGGGAGGATGCTCGGTATTGAACACTTATGCCGACACCAGCCTGCTTACCGCGTATTACTGCCCGGAAGCGGGGTCCGACAAGGCCCAAGCGTTTCTCGTAAAACAAGAGGGAGTATCGATCAGCTGGCTGACTGAGGCTGAGATGATGTCCGCGATTTCCCGGAAAGTCAGAGAGCGTGAACTGTCGAAGCAGGATGCAAGAAAAATCGCGGACCTATTCCAGGAACATGTCCAGGGGGGTTACTACGAAGTATTGGCGTTGGAAGCAACCGACTACGAGTCGGCGGTGGAACTCTTGGGCCGTTTCAATACACCCTTGCGCACCTTGGATGCGTTGCACGTCGCTGTCGCGCTGCGAGAGTCACGTCCGCTAGCCACTGCAGATGACAAGCTGGCTAAAGCAGCAAAACGTTGTGGCGTAAAGAGTCACTTTGTTCGATACCCGTGAGTAGCAACCAGGATATTTTCATATCCTGACATAAAAAGTGTCGGTAGACATCGCCCACCCGACTGCGTCACGCCGCTTTTTTCCGCGCCTCCCACAGGTCAAATTCCGCCTGCATTCTGGCCCACATTTCAGCGCTGGTGCCAAGCACCTTTTCCAGGACAATGGCGAATTGAGGCGAAATACCGCGTTTACCGTTGATGATTTCATTGACCTTCCTGGGTGAGCAATCGCATTTTTCCGCCAACTGGGTTTGGTTCAGCCCCATCTCGGCCATGTAAATTTCACCTAACACTGTGCCGGGGTGTAATGGCTTTGTATTTTTAATCATGGCCTTATCCTTTGTGATAATTCTCTACGCGAACATCAGAAAATTCAGCATCTTTATATTTGAACGTGATGCACCATGGGAGTTCAACGGTAACGCTCCACACTCCTTTTCGGTCACCCTTCAGCTTGTGCAATCTTATATTGGGCGGTTGACCTTGGATTTTTAAATCATCAAGCGTGGACGTGTAATGCATAATCGTCATCAGGGCCTTCGCCCGTATCCATAAGGCTTTCGGCAACACCCTGGACGCCTCCTTTTCCCAAATATCCCTCGCCGCCTTGTTGCCAAAGCCAACGATCAACTCAATTCTCCCTCACAATGGACTATTCTTCTCAAGAGACTTATTACACTATACGGTATAATGTAACATTCTGCAAGTTTCTTGTCATCGGACAAGTTGCGCGCCAACGGGATCAGGTCGGTGATGCCCATGGTTTCCATCACCAGAACGCCCATTGACGCCTCAATGAAGATGATCACCAGCGCCACCATTTGGGCGGCCGGCATGCCAGTAACGATGCGTTGCACGTCGCTGTCGCGCTGCGAGTGTCACGTCCGAAGGATAGACATTATGTATTGACCTGTCCGTCCTCAAGTAACGAGGGTTATGCTGAGGACGTAGGGTTTCCTGAGACACAGAGCCACCATTGAGGAGGAAAGGTTATGAGCAAGTTTAATGCATACGTGGGTTTAGATGTACACAAAGAGACGATCGCCGTGGCGGTGGCGTATCCGGGGCGCTCGGCGCCTGAGGGACGCGGGGAGATCCGCAATACGCCAAAGGCCGTCGCTAAGTTGGTGCAGCGACTGAGCCCCGATGGGGAACTCGTCGCGTTCTGTTATGAAGCGGGCCCGTGTGGCTACGGGATCCAGCGGCAGATCAGCGCCTTGGGCCATGGGTGTGAGGTGGTGGCACCGTCGCTGGTGCCGAAAAAACCGGGGGATCGGGTCAAGACCGACCGGCGTGATGCGCTGGCGCTGGCGCGGTTATACCGCGCCGGCGAGCTGACACCGGTGTGGGTGCCCGGTGAAGAGCAGGAGGCGATCCGGGATTTGACCCGAGCGCGCGAAGACATGAAGGCCATTGACGTCAAGGCCCGCCAGCGGTTGGGCGCGTTCTTGTTGCGGCATGGGCGTGTCTATTCGGGCACCCGCAAGAAATGGACGCAGGCGCATTTTCGGTGGTTGGCCGAGCTGAAGTTCGACTCACCGATCCAACAGATTGTGTTGACCGAATATCTCGATACAGTCAAGCAGGCCCAGGCACGGGTCACGGCGCTGGAAGAGCAGATGGACAGCGCGTTGGCGGGCTGGTCCTTGGCCCCCGTGGTCGAGGCGCTGATGGCGTTGCGCGGGGTGGGTCTGGTGAGCGCGATGACGGTGATGGCCGAACTCGGGGATATCAGCCGGTTTGATTCGCCGCGCCAGCTGATGGCCTTCCTGGGGCTTGTGCCCAGTGAGCACTCCAGTGGTTCGCGTCGACGGCGTGGGGCGATTACCAAGACCGGCAATGGTCACGTCCGCAGGATTTTGGTGGAAAGTGCCTGGTGTTATCGTTTCCCCGCCCGCAAGACGGCTCATCTGCAGCGCAAAGCCAGCAAGGCCAGTGAGGCGGTGCAAGCCATTTCCTGGAAGGCCCAAAGACGGTTGTGCCAACGCTATCGTCACCTCTTGGCGAAGGGCAAAATCAAACAACAGGTGACCACGGCGATTGCCAGAGAGCTGTCGGGCTTCATCTGGGCGATCGTCTGTGAGGTGATGGGCAAAACCAATCGACAGGCAACACGCGCCTAACCACCGAGCGAACCCACAACGCGACACAGTATGTTCAATGCAATGATGCCAATCGAGTCAGGGCATGAGGGGCCGGTCTGGAGAACCCTCGTATTTCCTATAAGGCTCTCCCTCTTGGGAATGACCCTCGTGGATAGAGGCAGGCAGCTCCGCGACGAAGTGATGTCAGGCGGTACCCAACCCGCGTATATCAGAGTGATCCACCGTCGCAACACGCCGCTTGTGCCCTGACTCGATTGGCATCAAGGGGGTAATAATTAGTGCCTGACCGGAAACAAATAAGTACTTGAAAACACGGACAAAACCACTGAAAAGTCTGCCGAAGTTGCAGCGTTAGCGGCGCACAAATGAGATAATAAGGCCATCGACGATTCTTTTCACCCAAACTTCGGCCAGACACGATGCGTTCAGCAACGAAACTTCAAATGCAGTTAGGCGAAATCGATATTGCCAACATACGTCTTGATCCCCGTTCTCGTGATGATATTCCGCAGCTGCTTCGCGGCTTGCAATATTTGTATACCGAAAAGACGCTCAGAGCAGAGATATTTGCAGTGCTTGCCCGGCTGACGCCGCAAACGATCAATCCGGAAATGGGGCGTCCCGGCATGGCCTTGTGGAAGATATTCGTCATGGGTTCACTGCGTCTGAACTTGAATTGTGATTATGACCGACTCCAGGAATTGGTGAATAATCATAAAACCATTCGACAAATGTTGGGCCATGGTTTCACGGATGATGATCTGACCTATCATCTGCAAACACTCAAGGATAATGTGCAGCTGTTTACCCCTGAGATACTGGATGAGATCAATCAGGTGGTGGTACAAGCCGGGCATCAGCTCAAAAAAAAAGAATCGCTGGCAGCACGCTGCGATTCTTTTGTGGTTGAAACGAATGTGCATTATCCGACCGATATTAATTTACTACTGGATGCGCTGAGAAAGACCATCATGCTGACGGCCGACTATGCCAGGATGACCGGCATTGGTGGCTGGAGACAAAGTGGTTATAACGCGCGGCAAGTCAAAAAAGCCCATCGCAAGACTCAACAGATGAAACGATCTTTCTTCAGGGATGGGGTCAAAAAAGCAAACCGCCGGGCAGAGATTGTAAAAGCGCACCGGGATTACCTGGAGATGGCCCGACAATTTATCCGCAAAAGCCGGCAGACATTGGCCACCGAGGTTGTTGATATGGGTTTGACGGCCATGGCAAAAGCCCTGGAAATACAGACCTATATCCATCATGCGCAGCGTCAGATGGATCAAATTGAACGCCGGGTGATTCACGGTGAAACCATAGCGCATGAAGAAAAGGTCTTTTCCATTTTTCAGCCACACACCGAATGGATCAGCAAAGGTAAAGCAGGGGTACCCGTCGAATTGGGCATTAAAGTCTGCATCGTAGAAGACACCCGGGGCTACCTGTTGCATCATCAGGTGATGGAAAAACAAACCGACGATCAAATCGCCATAGACCTGATCGCTGAAACTCAGGCCCGCTATCCGAATCTGCGGGTGTGTAGTTTTGACAAAGGCTTCCACTCACCGGCAAACCAGATCGAATTGGCAAAAAAACTCGATCGGCTGGTGTTACCGAAGAAAGGTCGATGCAACAAAATCGAACAAGAGAGGCAAAACAGCGCAGCCTTTAAAACCCGTCGGCGCCAACACTCGGCCGTTGAGTCAGGAATCAATGCGTTGGAAGTTCATGGATTGGATCGCTGTCTGGACCATGGGCTGAACGGCTTTAAACGCTATGTGGCTCTGGCGGTGGTTGCCAGGAACGTTCAGAAGCTGGGTGCCGAATTGCAGAAGAAAATCCAGCAGCAGGCAAAACGAAAACGGCACAGAGACAAGCTTGTCGCTTAACCAGGGACGACCCAAAATGACGTTCGCAGGGTCGCCACACAGGAGAGTTGCGCCTGAATATCGTCACTTGCAGCGCGACTGATCAAAAACTGTTCACTTCTCCTGAGTTGCGTAGCCGATAGCGTAGAAAATAAATATCCGTTCATTTTGTAAGGCAGATTGGTGTGGAAACCGGAGTTTTCGTTCTGGCACTAGATAGCGTACCTCGGCTCAACAGCGATGTGCGTTTTCGTCAAATTGGTGATGAAGGCATCGCCGTGAAGCAATCCGCCGGTGAGGTCGTGGTCGTCAGCGAAGTCGGGGCACAGGTCATGAGG
>CAJVYS010000166.1 GCA_913009875.1 uncultured Gammaproteobacteria bacterium
AGATGACACGATGGATGACCAAGGAGTGACGAAGAAGCACCACTGTATTAGGGGATGAGTGTACAGAAGTAAACTACTGTACGGTGGGTGATGCACTATTGGTGTTATTTCGTTTTTTTTTTTTTTTTTAATGATACGGCGACCACCGAGATCTACACTCTTTCCCTACACGACGCTCTTCCGATCTCCTTGCCGATGAAGTGGTACAGCTCGGCGTCGCTGTCCTTGCCCAGGAAGTCGTCAAAGTCCAGGTCGTCGCGTTGTGCGCAGAGGTTCTTGAAGCTGGCGAAGTAGCCCATGGGCGCGTCCAGCCAGACATAGAAGTACTTTTCGTTACCGGGAAGGTCCTCGGTGCCGGGGATTTTGAAGCCGAAGTAGGGCGCGTCGCGGGAGATGTCCCATTCCTGCAGACCCGCCTCGAACCACTCGTCGAGCTTGTTGGCCACCTCGGGCTGCAGATGTCCACCGCGGGTCCATTCACGCAGCATGGCCTCGAAGTCGGGCAGCTTGAAGAAGTAGTGCTCGGATTCTTTCTCGATGGGCGTGGTGCCGGAGACCACGGACACCGGGTTTTTCAGTTCGGCGGTGGAATAGGTGGCGCCGCACACCTCGCAGTTGTCGCCGTACTGATCCCTGGCGCCGCAACGCGGGCATTCGCCCTTGAGGAAACGGTCGGGCAGGAACATCTCCTTGACCGGATCATAGGCCTGCTTGATGGTGCGCACGGCGATATGGCCGGCCTCTTTCAGGCGTAGATAAATACTTTCCGCCAGTTCGCGGTTTTCTTCCGAGTGGGTCGAGTGGTAGTTGTCAAAGTCGATGCCGAAGTCGGCGAAGTCGGCCTGGTGTTCTTCCTTCACCCGTGCAATAAGCGTCTCCGGCGTGATGCCCTCACGCTCGGCGCGCAGCATGATAGGCGTGCCATGGGCGTCGTCGGCGCATACGTAGAGGCACTGGTGGCCGCGCATCTTCTGAAACCGCACCCAGATGTCGGTCTGGATGTGCTCCACCATATGGCCCAGGTGGATGGCGCCGTTGGCGTAAGGCAGGGCGCTGGTGACAAGGATTTTTCTGCGCGGGGGGCGGGCAGGTGTGGGCGTATCGGAAGCGGTGCTCATGGGATTGTTGAATGCTCAGGGGGTGGTGTGTAGGCAGGGAAGCCGGAATGGCGGCTTATACAAAAGGTAATATTACGATACGCCCCTGAATTGTGTAAACTCGCCGCTCCATTATAGCCCCGGAAAGCGTTCTGTGGGGCGAAACGATACCGGTCAGCCCAAGGAGTCCCCATTATGAGCGACGTCACCCGCGAACAGGTTGAGTCCGCCATCAAGCCATTCATCGATCCCAATCTGCAACAGGATCTGCTGAGCACGAAGAGCATCAAAAATGTCGCCATCGACGGTGGCAAGGTCACCGTGGACGTGGTGCTGGGTTATCCCGCCAAGGGCTATCAGGATGAACTGGCCGCCAAGCTGAAGGAACTGGCGGAGGCCATCGACGGTGTCGATGAGGCTGTCATCAACATCAGCAGCAAGATCGAGCCGCACACGGTGCAGAAGGGCGTCAAGCCCATCCCTGGTGTGAAGAACATCATCGCCATCGCCTCCGGCAAGGGCGGCGTGGGCAAGTCCACCACCGCCGTCAACCTGGCCCTGGCGCTGGCCGCCGAGGGCGCCACCGTGGGTATTCTGGACGCCGACATCTACGGTCCCAGCCAGCCGCGCATGCTGGGCGTCTCCGACAAGCCGGAATCCAAGGACGGCAAGTCGCTGGAGCCACTGATGGGCCACGGCATCCAGTCCATGTCCATTGGTTACCTGATCGAGGAAGACACACCGATGATCTGGCGTGGTCCCATGGTGACGACGGCACTGACGCAATTGCTGAGTGACACCAACTGGCAGGAAATGGATTACCTGGTAATCGATCTTCCACCTGGTACAGGTGACACTCAGCTGACCCTAGCCCAGAAAATTCCGGTCAGCGGGGCTGTAATCGTGACAACACCCCAGGATATTGCGCTGCTAGATGCCCGCAAGGCAGTAAAGATGTTTGAAAAGGGTGATGTGCCAGTACTGGGAGTGATCGAGAACATGAGCATACACATCTGCAGTCAATGTGGCCATGAAGAGCACATTTTCGGTGTAGGTGGTGGGCAGCGAATGGCAGAGGAATATGAAATCGAGTTGCTGGGCGCATTGCCATTGGACATGGCCATCAGGCAGGATGTAGACGAAGGAAACCCTTCAGTGGTTGCTAATCCTGAAGGCTCGGTGGCACAGTCCTATCGCGAAATAGCACGCAAACTAGCAGCAAAGTTATCCTTACAGGCCAAGGATTTCAGCTCACGCTTCCCAGATATCGTTATTCAGAATACCTGACAGTGTCGCAGGCCAATCCCTTTTTACAATCTGACCGGATAATTATATGAGTATAAAATCAGATCGATGGATACGCCATATGGCGCATGAGCATGGCATGATCGAACCCTTCCAGGATAGCCAGATCAGAAGCCACGGTGATGAACGGGTCATTTCCTATGGTACGTCAAGTTACGGCTATGATGTTCGTTGTGCTGAAGATTTTAAGATCTTTACCAACATCAATTCTGCCATTGTTGATCCCAAAAATTTTGACGCCAGCAGTTTTGTCGATATTAAATCCGATGTCTGTATTATCCCACCCAATTCGTTTGCTTTGGCACGCACGGTTGAATATTTCCGCATACCACGGAATATTCTGACAGTATGCCTGGGGAAATCAACTTATGCCCGTTGCGGCATCATCGTCAATGTCACGCCGCTGGAGCCGGAGTGGGAGGGCCACGTTACGCTGGAGTTCTCCAATACCACGCCGTTGCCGGCAAAGATCTATGCCAACGAAGGCGTGGCGCAAATGCTGTTTTTTGAATCGGACGAAGTGTGCGAGACATCCTATGGCGATCGGGGCGGAAAGTATCAGGGCCAAACGGGAGTTACGCTGCCAAAGGCATGATGCAGCACCACTCGCCTATGGGCTGCCTTCCTGGTCGATATTGTCGATAATCGGGCAGCCATCTTCACTGCCACGGCAGAGATTTAACAATAACTGCAATTCAGTGCGCAGTTTGTTGAGTTCGTCCAGGTGCGATTCCACATCGGCCAGTTTGCTGGCAGCAAGTTGGCGGACTTCATCGCGAGCATGTTGCGGGTCTTCGCGCATCTTTAGGAGGCCCCCGATCTCGGCCAGAGTGAAATTCATCTTTTGTGCACGTTTGATGAATTTTAATCGAGACAGGTCTTTCTCCTGATAAAAGCGTATGCCAGAGTCGGAACGAGCCACACCTGGCAACAGGCCGATTTTTTCATAGTAGCGCAGAGTGTCGGCACTGAGGCCGAGCTCGTTTGCGACATCGCCAATGCGGTATTCCTTCATGGTAATAGCATACCTCATGCGGGTTCTCGCGGCGCGGTACCGGGCCCGCGAATTCAAGCGGGTTAGTATTCTACAAAAAAGAAATATTCGTTGAGCAAGTACAGGCCGGTAGCCGCGAGTGTCATGCCGGCAACGATTTCCAGCGTCTTCTGGTGACGCGTGAGCATGTGCAGGGAGTCGAGCCAGCCCATGCTCCACGCGCCCAACATAACAGGTATGCTACGTCCGGCAGCAAAGGCGAGCAGCAACGCAAGCCCAAATGGTACCGAGCCGATGGCCGCGCTGGCGGTCAATGTGACCAGCAATGCGGGTGTACAGAAGGGACAAACGGCGACCGAAAAGGGGATGCCGAGCAGAAAGGCGCCCCACACACCGGTGACGGGTCGGCCTTTTACGCCAAACCATGGCAGGCGAATATTCAACAGACCCGACCACATCAGCCCCATCACAATAAGCAAGGGTCCCAGAAAAAGCCCCCACTCCCTTCCCATCACGCCTTGTACCCAGCTACCACCCAAAGCCGCGGCCACACCCAGCACAGCATGGGTTACCAGCATTCCCGCCACAAAGGCGCCGCCCATCATCACCGCGCGTCGCTCCTCATGGGCGCGGGTAACATAGGCCAGCATTACCGGAATGGAGGCAAACGATACCGGGTTAAAGCTGAAGACGAATCCGGTCAGAAAGGCAATGCCGATACCGACCCAGCTTGCCTGCGTCAAGGCAGCTTTCAGTGTGTCGCTATTGATGTTGAGTGATGGAATCAATAAATACAGTGCCGCGCCGACAAGCAATACGGCTGTTAAATAAGGGCTTCCCTTGCCCGCCCGGTTCAACAGTTCACGGGCGTCATCGTCTACACCGGTGAAGGAGGCGATGGCGGTTGGGAGTGTAAACAGACTAGCGAACAGCAATCCTGCCAGTGCCGCCAGGGCAGCCGAATCGGCTGTGATGGCCATGCCGATGACGACGATGACAAGCGGCAGGGTGCAGGCCGGCAGGGTGAGCCCCAGCTTGATGGCAAAGGGCAGGCGGGCACCGCCCGGCAGCAGGCGAAAGAATTCCAGATGCGGCACCGGGACATAAGTGAACCGCGAGACTATGTAAACCACGGCAAGCGCGGTCAGGATAACGCTGGGCAGGAAAGGACCCCACGCCGGGGCGTTGGTCGTCCATACGGAAAGCACCAGCAAAGCAACCAGCAAAGCGCTGCGGGTCAGCCAAACCGCCAGCAGCCGTTGGCAGCAATCGGCGCGGTTCGCCCGGTTCGCGTGTGCCGAAAACAGGGTGTTGGTGGCGATGGTGCAGGGTTCGAAAAACGCCAGCAGGCCAAGAGCAGAGGCCGTTACCAGTAACATTAGCGTCATGAGCGGTCTCCGTTGCCCTCCAGTCGGGACTCGAGTTCCGCGCGCAATTTTTTCTTCGAAGGCAGACCGGTGTATACCAGTTCGTCGTCAATGGCGATTGCCGGCGTTGATAAGACTCCCAACGCCACGGCGTAATCCAGTTCTTCCAGAATGTTGACGTCGCGCCACTCGATCGCACCACCTCCTATCTCATCGGCCAGTTTGCGTAACACATCCCTGGCACGACCACATTTTGTGCAGCCCGGCGATGAAGTCATCCAGATCGGCTGGACGCTGAAAATCATGGTTAAACTCATCAAGGTAGTAGCGCATGCGCTCCTTACCACCGGTAACTGCGAGGAGTTTTTCATACAATTCTACGGTCCAATCCCAATCCAGTCCGGCGCCCGTAAAGGCCTGATTAAACGCCACCCTATGACCATCTCGTTCGGTGTCGGCAAGGGTACCATCGACATCAAATATCAGTGCTTCGAGCTTCACTTTTTCACCTATGTTTTCGCAAAAACGGCTAGCATACCTGAGTGATCCGGATTCGCACATAGGGACAGCAAGTCTTTTGGCTATTTATTCGTCAACTTCTTTTATTTCAAGTACATAGAACTTATCCACTATATTTATGTCATAACAAAAACCACAAATTCAGGATGATTTGTTGCACTAGCGGACTGGATCTGATATAGAACCGCGTTGATTTATTTTGGAAGCACCCAG
>CAJVYS010000167.1 GCA_913009875.1 uncultured Gammaproteobacteria bacterium
TATGGGTTTTGTTTCAATATGTGGTGTGTTGTATTTATATGTTATTTTTTTTTTATTATCTTTATTTTTCTTTTTGTTTTTTTTTTCAAGCAGAAGACGGCATACGAGATATATCAGTGTGACTGGAGTTCAGACGTGTGCTCTTCCGATCTCGATGCGGAGTTAACGGGACAGCAGTGGGGCTGGAAGTAAATTACCGCTCTGGCATGTTGGGGTTCACAAAAAACGTTCACCCCAACCTTGATCCGTAGGGTGGGCACCGCCCACCGATGCAGGTTTCCAATGCTCGCGGAAATGGTGGGCAATGCCCACCCTACACTCTGCCGATTATTTTCAAATCCTGCGGTCTTCTGGTGTATGGTACTAATAGGGATGTCTCTGCAGAGTCCCCGCTTGTTCCCGGCCGCCGTCCCTCGCTGCGGCGGGCAATGTCGTTTCAGTTGTTGGAGATCAGATCACGCATGAATACCCTATGGCACGGCCTTCTCGTCACCTCCTTCATCCTCGTATCCGTGCTTGGCGGTCCCACGATGGCGGCCCCCGCGGGGGATAATTATCAAATGCTGGGCCCGCGTGACGTAAGGTGTGGCATCACTAACTTCACCTATGATGGCGTACTGGAAGGCTCACGGATGGTAAAACCGATAAGCGGCAAGGTTGGACTGTTCCTCTGTGAAAACCAAAAAATCGAACTGGCCAGTCCAAACTTTGAAGACGGCTTCATCCTCACCCGGGATTACGGCAAAATAAAGGTGCGTTTTGGCATGTCATTGTCGGGCACCCTCTTTACCCTCTGGATGACCCCCGAACAGAAAGAAGCGCTGATAAAACTGCGCAAACAGTAAGCCGGCAATCCGGCCACGGGCGCCATACCAGACAGACTGCAGGCACATACGTGCCTACAAAGACCGAGCGGGCCGTTCAGCAAATATACATTCATGCCCCCATAACCTCCCCTGTAAATTCCGACAACGGTGGGGCATTCACGGCCCGAGGTAACAGGTCATGAGCTGGCGATTTTTTATTCCCTTCACGGAACTCCCCTTGGTGCAGCGCGTGGTCTACACCGGTACCCTGCTGATCCTCGGCCTCGGCTACGCCTTTGCCAGTCTGTACGTGTTTGAGTCCCACGCCGGGCGGGACGGCGACCCCATGCTGTCGGTGGAAGACCTGGTCATCGCCTACAGCGGCAGCAAGAGCAGTACTCATCTGGAATCGGCCTTGATGGGCCCCATGTCGAACATGCTGCCAGCGGATGAAAATCTGAAAATCATCGACTGGGTGCGTCGCGGCGCGAGCGAAGAGGAATACAAAAGCACGACCGCCGCCATTTTCAAGAAACGCTGCGTAGCCTGCCACAACAACCGAAATCCTCATCTCCCCAGCCTGGAAGGCTACGAAAACGTCAAACTGACGGCTGAACAGGACACCGGCGTAGACATCTACACCCTGGTGCGCGTCTCGCACATTCACCTGTTCGGGCTGACCTTCATTTTCTTCATTGTCAGCACCATCTTCAGTCACGCTTACCTGAAGCGCGAGTGGCTGAAGATCGCCATCGTCACCACCCCTTTCGTCGCCATCGCCCTGGACATCTCTTCCTGGTACATCACCAAGGTGTACGAACCCTACGCCTGGATGCTGATCATCAGCGGCGCCTTTATGGGCGCGAGCTTCGGCGTGCAGTTCATCATCTCCCTGTATCAGATGTGGTTCTTCAAACTGCCTGAAGAGGCCGTGACCGCCAGCGACATCGTCCGTCACCAGTACGACTAAAGTGCACGCATCATGATCTGGCGATACGGTATTATTATCATCCTCGCCTGGCTGCTCGCGGCCTGTGAGGGCGGCGAAGACGCCACCACCACCGAGCCCGCTCCAGTCCCCCCTGAGGCCATCGAGCAACCGGCGCTGGTTGGTGATATCGAAGCCGGCAAGGCCCTCGCCGCAGGCTGCGCCAAATGCCATGGCATGGACGGCGTGCTGGCCCAGAGCGGCTCCCCCTTCATTGCCGGACTGGAGCAGGACTACCTGATCCGTTCCATGCTGGCTTACGCCGACGGCTCACGAAAGCACGACAAGATGAAAGCCATCGTCGATGCCCTCGGCCCCGACAAACTGGCCGATGTCTCCGCCTACTACGCACAACTGGACACCCCTTGGCGCGGCGCCGTGCGGGGCACAAAGTCCAAACTCACCCTGCAGGACAAGCAAACCATCGCCGCCGGGGCAAAGCTCGCCGCGCGCTGCAACTCCTGCCATGGCCCCGAAGGCAACGCCGCGCGTTCAGATGTGGTTCCCCGCCTCGCCGGTATGTCCCTGGAATATTTCATCCCCGCCATGGAAAGCTATTTCAACGGCAAACGCCAGCACGGCATCATGAAGCTGTTCAAGGCATCCACCAACCAGCGCGACATCCACAACCTCGCCGCCTACTACGCCACCCGTACACCGAAAATGGCTCCCCCCTCTCGCCATCACAAGGCCGACCCGGCAGCCGGCAAGGCCGCAGCCACCACCTGTGCCGGCTGCCACGGCTATGACGGCAATAGCCTCAACCCCTACATGCCCAACCTTGCCGGCCAGCCCATGGAATACCTGATCAAGGCCACCAAAGACTATCGTGACGGGCGGCGCAAAGAAGCGCTGATGCAGGAACCCGTCGGCCACCTGAGCAACAAAACCATTGCCAACATCGCCGCCTACTACGCACACCAACGGCCGGAGACACCACTCAGCGAAGACCCCACCGACAGTGGCACCTTCGACCCGCTGGCCGACGGCGCGAAGATCGCCGCCTCCTGCAACAGCTGCCACGGCAATAGCCGCAAGTCCGGCGCCCCCAGTCTCATCGGGCTACACGAAAAATATCTGGTCGCCGCCACCAAGGCCTACCAGCAAGGCACCCGTCAGCACGACCTGATGCGCAAACTGGTCTCCCACTTCAGCGACACCGATATCGAAAAGGTCAGCTTCTACTACGCCATGCAGGAACCCGGGAAACAGCACAATACCGCCGACGGCGATCCCGCCACTGGCCAGCAACTCAGCAAGTCCTGCGCCATGTGCCACGGCGAAGGTGGCATCAGCACAGACCCCTTCACCCCCAGCCTGGCTGGGCAAGACCCCCGATATCTCACCCAGGCCACGCTGGCCTATGCCAGCGGCATGCGAAAAAATGACAAGATGCAAGCCCCCGCCCAGGCCCTCAGCAAGGACGAGATCCGCGACCTCACCGCCTACTACTCCGCCCAACCTCCACAACGTTCAGAAACCTGGCCACCGGAATCGCCACAATTTCTCATCAAGGAACGCTGCGACCGCTGCCACGGTGAACGCGGCTTCAGCACCAAACCCGGCAACCCACGCCTGGCCGGACAATCAGAAACCTACCTGATCATCGCCATGCAGGAATATCAGGACGGCACCCGCACCAGCCAGACCATGCACGCCATGGCCGATGTGTTGAGCCTGTTGGAAATTAAGGCCGTCGCCGCCTATTACGCCCGGCAGACAACGGACGGAGAAGAGAATAGCACTCCGTAGAGCAGGCCATGCCCGCGGTTAGCGATAGTAAAACATCTCTATTTCATTACGCGACAAGTGGTACAGCAAGCTCTCCCTTTCAATTATTGCAGCCTGCTAGAATCAGTCTGCTAGAATAATCTTTCCCTCAGCATCTCCATATCACGAGCCAGACCGGGGGCGTCCTTCAGCCTTGCCTTGAGGCGGTAAATTGCAAGGGACACGGCCGCCAATGAGCTCACGCCAAATACCCCTGCCACTTCCTCCAGCGAATATCCACCCGCTTGGTGGCACAACGCCATAGCGATGGCGCGCGGCAAATTCCTTTTGCCGCGCTGGCCGAATCGCAGACTGTGTTCATCAACAGCGAAGAACCGTGCCGTGCCCGTAACGATCGAATCCATATCCAGCCGGTCTGTCTCGTTTATCACGGCGGGTATCGATTCGACGCCATCGCATCCCCCCAACCGGCCAATGCATTCACAAAAAGAACGTGCACCCAACACAGGGCTCACCCGCCCTCCCGCATAAAAGCGCTGCAACTCCTCATCCACACCGGCATCCACAAAACAACGGTAGCGTTCCTGCCGATATTGGCTGCCGAACAATGCCAGTGTCTCATCCACCTGCAGCCAATCCGGAGCAGCAACATCACCGAGATATGCCGGATAGCTGGAATAGGGATAATCCTCCGCAAACTGCACCAGCCCGGTATCCACCGGCTTTCGATGAATGTAGCGCGTCATTCGCCCCAGATAGATGTCACCGTCCACAACAACGGACTTGAAGCGTCCACGGAACAAGGGGCCATCCGTGCCCTGCAAGCGGTTGTGCGCCTGGGTGTAAACACCGTTCAGGTGCCGCATGGCGCGACTCAGGTTGGCCCTGGGTGTACGAATCAGCAACTGATAGCCGTCATCCATCAGGCAGAAGGCATACACATCAACCGCAAAATCGTGATGAATTTCCCTGAGTAAATCCAGAAATTGCGAACGATGGCAGGGCGTGGGGAAAACCGGACGATGAGCCGGGCTCCAGTGCATCACATGATGCAAGGCCCCTGGATAATCAATGCGAAGCGGGCGCGGCATAATCAAAACCTTCCATGATGAGTTGATGAATACACTGGAACTACTATTTCAAGTTGTGTCGTATCTATTCTACAGTTGTATAAAGTTAAGACCTGACCCCTTGCAGCACACATTATGTGGACTAAGGTTGCTGTGTGGAGTGAGATACGGTTGGTTACGTAACAGACTGACCGAATAGTGATGCACAGCATTAATACAAACGCATTACGCGACGCTATTGTTCCATCTTGTTGTTCCATTTCTCTGAGAGAGAGAGCCTCGTTAGCACACAGCGGTGTTTTACTTAAACTCAATAATGCAAGGAGAAAGGAAATGCACAAGAATAAATCCATGGGAACAGCTGCACGCAAGGTGCATGTTCTCGCCGGCATGTGGCTTGCCGGCACGAATACGACACGGGCCTTGAAGAGGAAGGTGGCATCGGTGTGCTCATTGGCTCTATTGGGCCTGGTGATCGGCAGCTTTTCCCTTTGGGCGCCAGCGACCTTTGCGTACACAACCTGGTCCGCCGGCTGCCAAAATTGCCACGGTGGATTCAAGGGCGGGAATTACTCATCCATCACCACAGACGACCCCGCAAACTGGGGGCAAAACCTGATGGACGGGCATGTCTCACGCTTTAGCCTGGGCTGCAGCGATTGCCATAGCGGCAGCAGTTTCGCCTCGGTAACCCTCGATACCTCAAGCAGCGGAGTTACCTGCTCCAGCTGCCATGGCCGCGTGGAAGATGATGCCGGTACAGGCTTGGGTGGATCGATGCCGAGTGCGGGTTTGCGTCAACGCCACTATAACAACGGCGTCCAGATTTGCGCGGGCTGTCACGCAGCGGATTCCAATCCCGCCACCTTCACACCTGTTGGCGAGGACGTG
>CAJVYS010000168.1 GCA_913009875.1 uncultured Gammaproteobacteria bacterium
TTTCTCTTTTATTATGTTTTTTTTTTTTTTTAATGATACGGCGACCACCGAGATCTACACTCTTTCCCTACACGACGCTCTTCCGATCTCGCACGGTTCTTATTGCCGACGCCTATCGTGATTCCGAGATACTGCGTGGTGAGGGCGATGCCAAGGCCACGGATATCTACGCCAAGACCTACGGCAAGGACATTGAGTTCTATTCCTTGTATCGCAGCTTGAATGCCTATAAGTCGACCTTCAACAGTCGCGACGACATTCTGGTTATCGAGCCGGACTCGGAGTTCTTCAAGTACTTTAAATAACACCTTGCCCGCCGGGATTTCATGTTCCGGCGGGCTTTGCTGTTTGCCGAAAATCAATTGTTCTTTCGTCTCAACAGGCCGTTCGGATGTGGCAGGATTTATTTAGCGCGCTCGCGCTCGTGCTGGTGATTGAGGGGTTGCTGCCCTTCCTGACCCCAGGCGGTTATCGCAAAGCCTTGAGTACCATGCTGGAAATGGATGACCGCAAGCTGCGCATAATGGGCTTGCTCAGTATGCTTGCCGGGCTTTTTTTCCTGTACATGGTTAGAAGTTAGCGATGAATAGTAACTGTGAATAGTCATTATGAATAATGACCGCTGGCTGCTGCCGGAAGGTATTGAGGAACTGCTGCCGCCACAGGCCGCAGAGCTGGATCGGCTGCGCCGCAAGTTGCTGGATCTGTTTCAGCGCTGGGGCTACGAACTGGTGATGCCGCCACTGGTGGAATATCTCGACTCCCTGCTCACCGGCACTGGCAACGATCTCGACATCCAGACCTTCAAACTGACCGATCAGGCCAGTGGCCGTCTGTTGGGCGTGCGTGCCGATATGACGCCGCAGGTGGCGCGCATCGACGCCCATCGTCTCGCCGACCGCGCGGGGCCGGTGCGCCTGTGTTATCACGGCACGGTGCTGAATACCCGCGGCGATGGCCTCGGTGGTTCACGCAGTTTCACCCAGATCGGCGCCGAGTTGTACGGTCACGCAGGCGTGGAGAGCGACAGCGAAATGCTCTGCCTGATGCTGGAGACCCTGCATACGGCGGGCGTGGACGAGGTCTTTATTGACCTGGGCCACGTGGGCATCTTCCGCGCCCTGAGTGTCGCCGCCGGTCTTAGTGAGGCGCAGGAGTCGCAGTTGTTCGACGCCCTGCAGCGCAAGGCCGTGCCGGAGATCAACGCCCTGCTGGGTGAATGGAATCTGGCCGACGACATCGGCGCCAGCCTGAAAGAGCTGGCCTGGCTCAACGGTGGTGTCGAGATCCTGGCTCAAGCCCGGCAGTGTCTGGGCGATGATGCGGCCATTGTCGCGGCTCTGGATCAGCTCGATGGGCTGGCGGAATTCGTCGGCCGGCAACGCCCTGACGTAGCGCTGCATTTCGACCTTGCCGAGTTGCGCGGCTACCATTACCACACCGGCGTGGTGTTTGCCGCCTATGTGCCGGGGCAGGGGCGTGCCATTGCCCAGGGCGGGCGTTATGACGATATTGGCCGTGTGTTCGGCCGTTCGCGTCCCGCCACCGGTTTTAGTGCCGACCTCAACGGCCTGATGAGGCTGGCGGACGTGGAGCCTGCGGCCAACGGTGGTGTTTTCGCCCCGGCATGCGAGGATACTGCCCTGCAAGCCAGCCTGGCGGAAAAGGTCGTTGCCCTGCGCACCAGCGGCGAGCGGGTGGTGGCCGGCCTTCCGGGGCAGTCGGGGGGGGCAACTGAGGCCGGTTGCGAGCGTATTCTCGTGGCCGTCGACGGCCGGTGGTTGATGCAGAATTTGAATGTAAAAGGTGAGCAGTAGTCATGGGTAAGAACGTGGTAGTGATCGGCACCCAATGGGGTGACGAAGGCAAGGGCAAGGTCGTCGATCTGCTCACCGAACAGGCCCATGCGGTGACGCGTTTTCAGGGCGGCCACAATGCCGGTCACACCCTGGTCATCGACGGTGAAAAGACCGTCCTGCACCTGATTCCGTCCGGCATTCTGCGCGAGGGTGTCACCTGCCTGATCGGCAATGGCGTGGTGGTGTCACCGGCCGCGTTGATCGAAGAGATCGAGATGCTGGAGGCGCGTGGCATCCCCGCCACCGAGCGTTTGCGCATCTCCGAGGCCTGCCCGCTGATCCTGCCCTACCACATTGCCCTCGATCAGGCCCGCGAACATGCCCGCGGCAAGGCCGCCATCGGCACCACCGGGCGCGGCATCGGCCCGGCCTACGAAGACAAGGTCTCGCGTCGTGGTCTGCGACTCGGCGACCTGTTCCACCGTGAGCGCTTTGCCGCCAAGCTGGGCGAGGTGCTGGACTATCACAACTTCGTCTTGCAGCACTATTACAAGGCCGAGCCGGTGGACTTCCTGCAGGTACTGGATGAGGCTCTGACCCTCGGTGAGCGCATCAAGCCCATGGTGGCGGATGTGCCGGAGCTGCTGTATCAGACGCAAAAGCGTGGTGAGAGCATCCTCTTCGAGGGTGCCCAGGGCGCCCTATTGGACATCGACCACGGTACCTATCCCTACGTGACCTCGTCCAACACCACCGCCGGCGGCGCCGCCACCGGCAGTGGCGTGGGGCCTGCGGCCTTCGATTATATTCTCGGCATCACCAAGGCCTACACCACCCGTGTCGGTTCCGGGCCGTTCCCGACCGAGCTGTACGACGGTGAAGGATTGCTGGATTCGGTGGGTGAGCACCTGGCCAAACAGGGTAACGAGTTCGGCTCCACCACCGGGCGTGCGCGCCGCTGTGGCTGGTTCGATGCCGTGTCCCTGCGCCGTTCCAACCAGATCAACAGCATCACCGGCCTGTGCATCACCAAGCTTGACGTGCTTGATGGCCTGGAGACCATCCGTATTTGCGTGGGCTATACCTGCAGCGGTGAAGACCGCTTGACCCCGCCGGTGGGCGCCGAGGCCTTTGCCGATTGCAAGCCGGTCTACGAAGAGATGCCGGGCTGGAGTGAATCCACCGTGGGTGTAAAGAAATACGACGAGCTGCCGGCCAATGCACGCGCCTACCTCAAGCGCATCGAGGAAATCACCGAGACCCCCATCGCCATCATCTCCACCGGGCCGGATCGCAACGAAACCATCGTCCTGCATAATCCCTTCGACTGATTGCAGGCACGTGCGAAAAAGACCGGGCGACGTGAGTCCCCGGTCTTTTTTGTGGACCTGTTGCAACGGCTCGTGACACCGCTCTGTGGCGTCACGTCAATCTCCCCGAGTTGGGTCTGCAGCAAAATAATGATATTGCCCGTAGGAGCGGATCCCTGGGCCGCGATGCCAAGGGTGAGAAAACTATCGCGGGCCAAGACCCCGCTCCAATACGAGACTTCATCAGCTTGCCGCGAGGTGCTTCATTCACGGCCGAATTCACCGACTTCCCGCGTTACACCGCAGAGCGCGGCAGCGAGAAAAAAATCCCCCGTGTCTGACAGCGCTGAACTGTGTTACAAACGGCCTATGAGTGGCATCGAATTGTCTGTGGCCGACTGGCTGGCCCTGTTGTCTCACCTGAAAAAGTGGCTGAGCAACCTCAGCCGCGCCGGCGAAGCCCGCAAGCAGGCCTCGAAACAGGCCCTGCGCGACGTCATCAAGGCCGTGCGCGAGACCACCGTGTACATGCGCAGCCTGCGCGAAGGTGACGACAAATCCCTCGACCGCGAACGCGAACTCTCCCTGCTGTGGACCGAACTCTCCTTCCAGCTCGAAGACCTCGGCCTGCACAAACTCGCCAAACGCTGCCACCTCACTGGCCAGTACTGGGCCGATCCTGAATCGCTGGAGCAGGAATTCCTGCAAGAGGCCGGTGTGCGTCTCGACGACATCGAACGGCTGGCTCGAGCCAGCCTGAACGGCCTAAAGAAGATGTAGGCGGCTTCCGTTTTTCGCGGTGATGGGAATTATCTGGCTACGCTGTAGGATGCGGTGAAGAATGAACCGCATCAATCGCGAACATGACCAAATCCCACGCCAACCGGAAACATGACTAACTACCGCCGAGCAAAAACCAAAGGCGCGACCTGGTTTTTCACCGTCAATTGCGCCGAACGCCATGGCAATCAATTGCTGGTAAATCACATCGATTTATTGCGGCAGGCATTCCGCAAGGTGAAAAGCGGTCATCCCTTTCAAATCGATGCCATGGTTGTCCTGCCGGATCACTTGCATTGCATCTGGACGCTGCCACCCGGTAACGCGGATTACAAGACGCGGTGGGCCCTGATAAAGACAGGGTTCTCACGCGGCATCCCGGCTGGTGAAAGACGTTCCGAAAGCCGGGTGAAGAGAGGTGAACGGGGAATTTGGCAGCGTCGGTTTTGGGAGCATCAGATCAGGGATGATCTGGATTACCAGCGACACGTTGATTATATCCACTGGAATCCGGTCAAACATGGGTTGGTAAAGCGGGTCAAGGATTGGCCGCACTCAAGTTTTCATGCGTATGTGCGGCGGGGCGGTGGGCGGTGTTCCGCTGGATTGGGCGGGTGGGCCTGACGAGGTTGTACAGGGTGGGGAGTGATACGCGATTGATGCGGTTCGCAGGCTCACTGCATCCTACGGGCTTTCTATGAATGCGAAAGATTATTATTTTTTCGTTTCTGGGGCGCAAAGACACTCAATCAACTGCTGTATCTGTCTTTTGCAACAGCCGATTCCATCTGTAGCGTAGGTTTGTTTTTGAACTTCTTCCACTGTTTTAGCCCCATTTACGATAGCATTGATAATATCTATCTTAAGAACATCATTACATGTACATAGATTTTCGTCTAAATCCTTCTTAAGAATAGGTGGAAGTTTGTCCAGGGGATTTTTATCAGGATCAACATTCATAAAAATAGTTCATGTTCGTTTTACACATGACGCCAGCAATCACCGGAAGGCCGGAGCGGGGTTTGTTTTAAAGCGGGGTCAAAACGGGGGGGCAAGCTCGAATTAATCAATTTACTGATCTTTACTTGCCTATCAATTCGAGTCTGCCCCCTATTTCCCTCAAGAAAGAATAGTGCTTCCATTATCATAAATCAAAGACCTGCCCCTGTGGCCCTGGGTGGGGAGTGACGCGATTGATGCGGTTCGCAGGCTCACCGCATCCTACGGGCTGGCTCGCGCCAGCCTGGATGGCCTCAAGAAGAAGTAGGCATGTTTCCAACTTGCACAGTGATGGCAATTTTCTGATTACACAGTAGGATGCGGTGAAGAATGAACCGCATCTATCGCGGTGAGGTTTCTCGACTGATGCGGTTCGCAGGCTCACCACATCCTACTGCACTGCCTTGATTATTCATATAAATTCCCTAGTATGTTATATGTAGTAGACGTATAATATACCTCTACTGTAAACAATATACTGACTTTTGTAATGAATACACTAGAAATGAAAAGAAAGGTGTTACTGGAAAAGCTGTCGAAGTATAGTTACTTCGTCAAAGGCAGTCTTGCTAGTGTGTGCATGGTGTGCAGTCG
>CAJVYS010000169.1 GCA_913009875.1 uncultured Gammaproteobacteria bacterium
TCGCTCCGCTCACCGGCATCCTACCTGAGAGGCAACTACCCTCTCCAACTTCAACGCTCACACACCAAACATGGCTGATAAATCTGACCGCCTAAAGGCGGTGGTTTTAACCTTTAGCTGAGACTAATAAAATAGAAGCCCCCTTAACAATGGGTGACCGTAAACATGCATTATTTTGATTCGAAACGCCTGCCGTACACATGCACACAATTGTTCGCACTGGTCGCTGATGTCGAAAGCTATCCGGCGTTCCTGCCCGGCTGGTCTTCGGTGCGTATATTGCATTCGGACAAGTCACAGTTAGAGGTCGAGCAACACCTCCAGATGGGCCCCCTGGATCTGTGTTTTCACTCCACAACACGGCTCGAAGACTGCAGCCGCATCCTCATCACAAGCACCGACACGCCGTTCCGCACGATGGTCATCGAGTGGCGTTTCACACCGCTGCCGGAAAACCACTGTGAAATCAGTGTCGAAATTACACTGGAGGTGCAACCGGGTCTTTTAAAACGGCCATTGGAGATAATACTGGGATGCGGTAATGGCCAATTACTGCGGTTGTTCGAGAATCGGGCCCGTTCATTGTATTCCGGGAGCTGATATCAGGATGAGTTCAGCTTTGAGCAAGGGACACACGCCGTCGCCACCAGCGGCGCAGGCTGCGGCGGGTCAGCTGATACACGGCGCCCGCACCATCATCGAGTTGCAGGCTGTCGATCTGTTTGCTACGCAGGGCGGTCAGCAAGGGCACGACCCACTGCCGTTCGAAGTCCTGCAGCGCCACCCACCAAGCCTCGCCGCCCTGCTGTTTCAGGGCCGTGTCGAGGTGCGTCAACACCAGCAAGTGCTCCCCGGTTTGCTCCGCTTGCGATAACCACTGCTGCGCGGTTTCCGGCAGCGGGCCGTGCGCCACGCCACCGAGTCTGGCCAGCCCGGCGGCAACGGGCTCACTGCTCAACACCTGTGTCCAACGCTGCGATGCCAGCGACGGTACCGCACCCCCGCCCCAGAACCACAGGCTGCTCACGGTCAGCTGGCCATTGGCCTCACGTTGCAAGTTCACGCTGCTGGTGTGCAGCAGCATCTGTATCTCGTTCATGATGCCATGCCAGGCTTTGCCCTGCTCCCCGCGGGGCAGTTGGCGCCCGATGGGCTGGCCGCTCACGTCGGCCAGTGACTGGGTGCGCAGGCGCGGCATCTCCGGCAGGTGCAGGTACCAGCGCTGCGGACAGGGGGCCTCGAAACGCCAGCCGTCCTCGGCGTAGACGGCATTCAACTCAGCGATCAGGCGCTGACTTTCTGCGGCCTGCAAGGCCAGGGCGGCACTGTCCAGCAACACCAGCTGGTCGCGGTCCGGCACCAGATGCACCGGGTCGGCGCGCAGACAGGCACCCGCAGGCGGACGGCCCGTATCGGCGGTGTAGGTAACGCTGGCCACGGGCAAATCCTGCCCGGCCTCGGTAGGCACATCGAACAGCGCAAACAGGCGGGCCTCTAGTCCGGTTTGTCCACTGCGGCGGTAATCCGCGCGGCTGAGCAGGATCTCCAGCGCCGGCAGACGTTCCGGCAGCGCGCCGCAGTCCACGTGCGGCCGCAGGCCGGGCGCCAGCAGGGTCAGATGCCGGGCCGTCATTATCCGCGTGCCCGAGAGAGGAACATGGCATCGCCATAACTGAAAAAGCGGTACCGCTCATTCACCGCATGGCGATAGGCGGCCATCATGTTTTCGTAACCGGCGAAGGCCGACACCAGCATCAGCAGGGTGGACTCGGGCAGGTGGAAGTTGGTCAGCAAGGCGTCCACCACGCGGAATTCATAGCCGGGGGTGATGAATATGTCGGTATCACCGGCGAAGGGGCGCAGCTCGCCACCGCCCACATGCGCCGCATTCTTTGCTGCACTCTCCAGCGAACGCACACTGGTAGTACCCACCGCCACCACCCGGCCGCCGCGCGCGCGGGTGCGGGCCACCGCCTCCACCACTGACTCGCTCACCTCGATGGTTTCGGCGTGCATGTGGTGATCGCGGATGTCGTCCACGCGCACCGGCTGGAAGGTGCCGGCGCCCACATGCAGGGTGACGAAGGCGGACTCGATGCCCTGAGCGGCCAGGGTATCGAGCATGACCCGGTCGAAATGCAGGCCAGCGGTGGGCGCCGCCACCGCGCCGCGCTTGTCGGCGTAGACAGTCTGGTAGCGCTCGCGGTCGTCGTTGGCATCGGCACGCTCGATGTAGGGTGGCAGCGGCATGTGGCCGTGGGCCTCGAGCAGGTCCAGCGCCGACTCATCGGCATCGCCGGACAGCGCCAGCTCGAACAACTCGCCCTGCCGCGCCAGCATGTCGGCCATGATGCCGCCTTCCAGCGTCAAACGGCTGCCGGCCCTGGGCGACTTGCTGGCGCGCACATGGGCCAGCACGCGCCGGTCGTCCAGCACCCGCTCCACCAGCACCTCCACCTTGCCCCCCGTTTCTTTTTGGCCAAACAGACGTGCCGGAATCACGCGGGTATCGTTGAACACCAGCAGGTCGCCCGCGCGCAGCAACCGCGGCAGGTCGCGGAACTGGCGGTCGACCAGCTCGCCGCTGTTGCCGTCGAGGCACAGCAGCCGGCTGGCCGTGCGCTCCGTGGCGGGATACTGGGCGATGAGTCCCTCGGGCAGATCAAAATGAAAGTCGGTACGTCGCATGGCGCGCGAGTGTAGCAAAAACCCTCTGCCGTCGCCTTGCCGCAAACAGACGCAGGCGCTATCATGCGCGCCTGTGTGCCGGGGTGGCGGAACTGGTAGACGCGCCGGATTCAAAATCCGGTTCCTTCACGGGAGTGCCGGTTCGATTCCGGCCCTCGGTACCACTCGAATCAAGACGATCAAGGGATCATGTGCGAGCATGGTCCCTTTTTCTTTGTCCCTTAGTAGCTCACCACAGAGGCACGGAGAACACAGAGAATATATCTATCGATGGAATAAGTAAGCGTCGCGGGGAAGACACGGGTGAGTGCAGATGAACAGGTGCCACCGTGCGCACAGCGCACGCTACGAGCAGGTGTAGTGTGCGCCATGCGCACAAGATGGATATCCCCTTCCTCTGTGAGCTTCGTGCCTCTGTGGTGAGTTACTGCTCCTTTTAATTTGCCTGCAATCCCGGCAAAGCGATTACAATAGCCAGACATCACGCACTCGTCACCACGCCGAAAACCATGAAAATCCTGTTGCAACCGCTGACCTGCCTGTTGTTCCTTGCCCTCAGCCAGTTCGCCCTCGCCGCAAGGACGGCACCCAACACCATCACCAACGGCGATAGTCTGGCGGCCAGCTGCTATCTGGCCCTCACCGCGTTGGACAAGGGCATGGAGCAGATGCCGCAAGAGGAACAGACCAGCACTTTCGTCTGCATGGCCTATCTCAGCGGCGTGCTGGCGGCGGCGCAGCACGCCAATGAGCTGGCCAAGCTGCGTTTTGCACAGGCCACCGATGGCAAGGGCTCGCAGGCCAATTTCGACCTCTATTGCTTCGACTGGAACATGCGCTACCGCGACGCCGCGCACATCGTCCTGCGTTATGCGCGCCAGCATCTCGGACTGGCCACCCAACCAGCGGATCGGCTGGCTATGAAGGCCTTGCAGGACGCCTGGCCCTGCCGGCGCTGAGCCTATAGTGTAGGTTGGCGGTGAGCGTAGCGAACCCCAACCATCACGCAGCCAAACCGCTCATTGTTGTTCTCGCCAAGGCGCAGGGCGGGCAAAGGCAGAAGAAGTTTTTCTCCTTGCACCGTTCTGCGATGTGACGGGTGGTGCTGGAACAATCTGTGGCGCAGAGCGCCACGGGATGCGTGGCACCGCGGAGCGGTGTCACGAGCGGTTTCCTCAATCCGCAATCCTCAATATATTGATCACCGGTCTGAGGTATAATATGCGGCTTTTTCCCAGGCCCCGCCGTGACCATGCCCGAATCCCGCACCGACCTCCTCGCCCCGCCCCTCGACAAACAGCCCGGCCGCCGCAGCCAGTGGGGCCAGCTCTATGGCAGTAGCGAGGCCCTGGCCATTGCCAGCGCCGCACAGCGGGCCAGTGCGCCACTGATCGTCGTCACCCCGGACACCCCGGCGGCGACACGCCTGGAATACGAGATCCGCTTCTTCGCCGGCGACCTGCCAGTGCTGACCTTCCCGGACTGGGAGACCCTGCCCTACGATGTCTTCTCACCGCATCAGGACATCATCTCCGAGCGCCTCGCTGCCCTGTCACAGCTGCCGAAGCTGGCCCGCGGCGTACTCATTGTTCCCGTCGCCACCCTGCTGCACCGCCTCGCGCCGAAGGGCTTTTTGGATGCCAACTGCTTTCTGCTCGACGTGGGCCAGACCCTGGATCTGCAGGAGATGCGCACCCGCCTCGACAGCGGCGGCTACCGCTGCGTGTCGCAGGTCATCGAACACGGTGAGTTCGCAGTGCGCGGTGCCATCCTCGACCTGTTCCCCATGGGCCAGTCGCTGCCCTACCGCATCGAGCTGTTCGACGACGAGATCGACAGTATCCGCACCTTTGACCCGGAGACCCAGCGCTCCATTGAAAAGGTGGACAGTATCCGCCTGCTGCCGGCGCGCGAGTTCCCCTTCGACCCCGAGGCCATCACCCGTTTTCGCCGCGCCTGGCGCGCGCAGTTCGAGGGCGACCCGCAGGCCTGCACTATTTATCACGAGGTCAGCGAGGGCAATACGCCGCCGGGCATCGAATACTACTTGCCGTTATTCTTCGAGCAGACGCAGACCCTGTTCGACTACCTGACGGACGCCGCACTGGTAGTCACCACCGAGGGCGTGAGCGAGGCGGTCAGTGCCTTCTGGGCCGACGTCGAGGAACGCTACGAGCAGGGCCGGCACGATGTCTCGCGCCCGCTGCTGCCGCCCAATGCGCTGTTCCTGCGCGAGAACGAATTCTTCCAGCAACTCGGCAATCGCGCGCAGATCAGCGTGCAGCATTTCGAGCTGCCCGATGCTTCGCAACAAAAGTCAGATCGGAAGAGCACACGTCTGAACTCCAGTCACACTGATATATCTCGTATGCCGTCTTCTGCTTGAAAAAAAAAAAAAAACAACAAACA
>CAJVYS010000170.1 GCA_913009875.1 uncultured Gammaproteobacteria bacterium
GTTGTTCGTCGTTCATTTGCAATGAGCAAACGTCTCTCCTCATGCCTCGTCTACCAAAAGTGCCTACTGTCGCCTCAGGGCGCCTACTTTTGGTGGTGCCTGGCGCTTTTTCAGGCGCAACAGTACGACCTTATTCATTGAGAACACCCCCTGGCGCGGATCGGAGTCAATATCGGCTATACTGCGCGGATTCTTGATTTTGCCGGGTTTAACCAATGAACAACCACGTAGAAAAACCCTGGGGCGGCCGCTTCAGCGAGCCTACCGATGCCTTCGTCGAGGCCTTCACCGCCTCGGTCACCTTCGACAAACGCCTTTACGCCCACGATATTGCCGGCTCCATTGCCCATGCCACCATGCTGGCTAAAGTGGGTGTGCTGACGGAAGTCGAGCGCGATGCCATTATCGACGGTTTGCAGGCCATCAAGGCCGAGATTGAGGCTGGTGAGTTTGAATGGTCCATCGCCCGCGAAGATGTGCACATGAACATCGAGGCGCGCCTCATCGAGCGGATTGGCGATGTGGGCAAGAAACTGCACACCGGCCGTTCGCGCAACGATCAGGTGGCCACCGATATTCGTCTCTATCTGCGCGATGAGCTGGCTGCAATCGTCAATGAACTCACGCGCCTGCAGACTGCGCTGGTGGTTTTGGCGGAAGCCGAGGCCGACACCATTATGCCCGGCTTCACCCACCTGCAGACCGCCCAACCGGTGACCTTCGGCCATCACCTGCTGGCCTGGTTCGAGATGCTCAAGCGTGACCACGGCCGCCTGACGGACTGCGCTGCGCGGCTCAACATGCTGCCTCTGGGCGCCGCCGCCCTGGCCGGCACTTCCTACCCCATCGACCGTGAATTCAGCGCCGGGCTGCTGGGCTTCGATGGCGTGTGTGAAAATTCGCTGGACGCGGTGAGCGACCGCGATTTCGCCATCGAATTCGTTGCCGATGCCGCGTTGTTGATGATGCACCTGTCACGCTTTTCCGAGGAGTTGGTGATCTGGGCCTCGGCGCAGTTCAATTTCATCGAGCTGGGCGACAGCTTCTGTACCGGCTCCAGCATCATGCCGCAGAAGAAGAATCCGGATGTGCCGGAGCTGATCCGCGGCAAGACCGGCCGTGTCAACGGCCACCTGGTCGCCCTGCTGACCCTGATGAAGGGCCAGCCGCTGGCCTACAATAAGGACAATCAGGAGGACAAGGAGCCGCTGTTCGACACCGTTGATACCCTGCGTGCCTGCCTGCGCGTGTTTGCCGACATGATTCCCGCCATCACGCCCAGGCGCGACAACATGCGCGAGGCGGCGCGCAGTGGTTTTTCCACCGCCACGGATCTGGCCGATTATCTGGTGCGCAAGGGCGTACCCTTCCGCGACGCCCACGAAGTGGTGGGTAAGGCCGTGGCCCTGGGTGTGAAAGAAGATTGCGATCTGGCCGACATGACGCTGGCACAATTGCAGCCGTTTTCCGATCATATCGATACCGATGTGTTCGATGTGCTGACCCTCGATGGCTCGGTGGCGGCGCGCAATCACATGGGTGGTACCGCGCCCGCGCAGGTGCGCGCTGCCTGTGCCCGCGCGCGGCAGTGGTTGCAGGAAAGGTTGCAGGAAAGGTTGCAGGAAAACTGAACCCGGGAGATTCTCCCTGCCATGGGGTTTTACAGACGCATGAAATTGTTTAGTTTCGTTGTTCTCGGCACCTGCCTGCTGTTGTCACTGAATGCACAGGCACGTCCGGTGACGCCGTTCTTTACCTTCAACCAGAGCCCGCTGGTACAGCTCTATGGTCTGCCGGCCATCGAAGAGGCGCGCATTCTCGACCCGGGTGAGCAGCGCTATCGGTTGCAGGCGGATCTCGCCAGCAATTTCACCGTCGGCAAATCCGCCAACGAGTACCTGGCACTCGATGGTGAGACCATGCGCCTGACCCTGGCCTTCAGTGGTCACGGTGGCCGCAATTTCGAGTGGGGGGTGCAGATCCCCTATGTGTCGCACAGCGGGGGCGTGCTGGATGGGTTTATCCGTGGTTGGCACGATACCTTCGGCATGTCGCAGGGCGGACGGACGGTCGTGCCCGATGATGTGCTGAATTACCAGTATGTGCGTGATGGTCAGACGCGGGTCAGCCAAACGTTGGAAAGCGATGGCGTGGGCGATGTCCGCCTCACCGGCGGCTGGCAACTGCTGCGCCCGGGCGCGGACGACAACACCGCTTTCACCCTGCGCGCCAGTCTGAAACTCCCTACCGGCGACAGCGAGCAACTGCACGGCAGCGGCGGCACGGATCTGGCCCTGTGGCTGAATGGCGGCTATGGCGGCTATGGGCTGGGGCCGTCGGCCTCGGTGTTTGGTGGCCTGGGCGTGCTACTGATGAACAAGGGCGATGTGTTGCCTGAACTGCAGCGCAGCAGTGCCCTGTTTGGCAGCCTGGGTGCGGGTGCCTGGGTGTTGCCTCGTCTGTCACTGAAGGTGCAGCTGGATTTCAATGGCGCTATCTATCGAGACAGCGCATTGACCCAGCTGAGCGCCGATTCCCTGCAGCTCAGCGTGGGTGGCAGCCTGCGCCTGGTCAAACATACCCGCATTGAGCTGGCGGTGGTGGAGGATGTCGCCGTCGCTACCGCCTCCGACGTGGTGTTTCACGCCACCATCGTCGTGCAGCAGTAGCGTGCCCTTCCAGCCTTCGTCCGAAAGTAACACAAGCACCAAAATGACTGCCCGGCAGCACCCCGTAAGGTCAAGGAAAACCCCGGCGGGCCGCTATAAATGGCTAGGAACCGGGCACATTTCGCACCGTCGTCGCTGTGTGCCTGAAGGGAGCCGGTTCCGAATGGCATGGCTTGAACGGTAAGTGACTTGAAATACCGTCATTCCGCCCGGAATGACGGTATTATCGGCGTAAGTCAGTGTCGTCCGGGCCGGCTCCCCGTGTCGACAGCGAGGGCAGGGCGTGGAAAACAGCAGTGATCAGCATTACCTCCGGTGCAGCCTTTACCGGCTGCTTGCTGTTCTGTGTCTGCTGTTGCTGCTCACGGCCTGTGGCGGTTCGGATACCCCGGTGCCGAATCCGGGCGACGGATCGCCAAGCCTGCAGCGCCTTGAACTCAGCCCGGCGGCCGTCAGTCTGGCCATCGGCACCGAACTGAACCTCCAAGCCACCGGCCTCTACAGCGATGGCAGCCGGCGCGATCTCAGCGACAGCGTTGTCTGGCGCAGCGACGATGCGACGGTGCTCAGCGTGGACACGAGTGGCCGCATTCATGCCCTGTCGGCCGCTCGCACTCGCATCCTCGCCAGTCTTGGCGGGCAGGATGCCGAGGTGTCCGTCGAGGTCACGGCGGCCACCTTGCAGCGCCTCGACATCGAACCCGCTGGGCTGCGTCTGGCCAAGGGTACGCAACGTCCGCTCAATGTCTTCGGTCTGTTCAGCGACGGCAGCCGTCAGGCGTTGGACGATCAGGTTGCCTGGCTCTCGCTCGATCCTTCCCTCTTCAGCATTTCCTCCACCGGCCATCTGACTGCGCTGGCGGTTGGCAGCGGTGTCTTGCAGGCCAGCTTCGGTGGCCTTGGTACACAGATCGATATCACCGTCAGCGACGCCGATCTCACCACCCTGCGTGTTACCCCCGCCAGTGTTGAGTTTCCCATCGGTAGCGAAGTCACACCGCGCATCGATGGCCTCTACAGCGATGGCAGCCAGCAGGATCTCAGTGCCCAGGCCAGCTGGCAGATCGATGTACCGGCTGTCGCCAGTCTTGACGGCGGCCTGCTGCACGCCCTCGCCAGCGGCAACGCCATCCTGCGTGCCGATGTGGGCGGATTGAGCATCGAGGTGCCGGTGCGCGTCACCGATGCCGTGTTGAGTCGCCTTGAACTGGACCTGGGTGATGCGGATCTGCCGGCCGGCCTTAGCCGCCCACTACGAGCCCTGGGCCACTTCAGCGACGGCAGCTTGCGCGATCTCACCACGCAGGTCATCTGGCATAGCAGCGACGATGCCCGGCTGGCCATTGCCAACGCCGCCGGCAGTGAGGGCCTGGCCACGGCGCTGGCTGCCGGTGCGGTCACGGTTGGCGCGGCCCTGGACGGGATTGAGGTGCAGGCTGTCTTGATGGTCAGTGCTGCCACCCTGCAAACACTGGAACTGGAGCCGGTGGCGCCGCGCCTGGCCGTCGGCATGGGTCTGCGGATGCAGGCCCTGGGACGCTATTCCGACGGTTCCCTGAAACTGCTGAGTGATCAGGTGACCTGGTCCAGCGAGGAGCCGGCCATTGCCGCCGTCGCCAATGCCGATGGTCAAGCCGGGCAGGTGCGGGGGCTGGCGGCCGGTGACACATACATTCGTGTCCAGCTCGACGGGATTTCGGCCAGTGCGCCGCTGAGCGTTACGGCGGCGCGCCTCGAGGTCATTACCATCGAGCCGGCGGAGATCAGCCTGGCCAGCGGCGAGCGTCTCTGGCTGCGCGCCGTGGGTGGTTTTTCTGACGGCTCCACCCAGCCGCTCGGCGCGGCGGTGCGCTGGGAGTCGGCGCAGGCGGATGTCGTGCGTATCGACGAGAGCGGCGAACTACTGGCCCTGCAGCCGGGCGAGGCGCGCATCAGTGCCAGTCTGGGCGGGGTGACGGGCAGCATTCCAGTGCAGGTGAGTGCTACCACCCTGACGGATCTGGAGATTTCCCCGGCCAGCCCCCGTCTGGCCAGCGGTACCACGATGCGCTTCAGTGCCGTGGCGGTGTATTCCGATGGCAGCCGCCGCGATATCACGGCACAGGCGGTATGGGCCTCCGCGAACCCGACGGTGCTCAGCGTCAGCAATGGTGACCCGTTTCGGGTGCGTGCCGGGGTCGTGGGCTCTTCGCGGTTGACGGCTCGCTTCGGGGGGCTTGAGCAGATCCTGAATGTGGAGGTCACCGGCGCCACTGTCACCGGGCTACGCATCACGGCCCCGGTCATGGCGCTGGCCAGTGGT
>CAJVYS010000171.1 GCA_913009875.1 uncultured Gammaproteobacteria bacterium
CCTCCTCGTCCTCTCCCTCTCCCCACCGAGCAGGTTTCCTTTTTTCTTCCTCTTTTTTTTTTTATTTTTTTTGTTTTGTTTTTTCTTTTTTTTTTTTTAATGATACGGAGCCAACCGAGATCTACACTCTTTCCCTACCCGACGCTCTTCCGATCTGGCTCTCGTCACTCTCTATCACGTTCTGCTGGATGTGGCTGAGGCCGACACGCTCCACCCAGGGCGCGGTACGCTCCAGGTAATGCCCCTCTTCGCGGTAGAGCTGGCTGAAGGCCGCGCAGTATTCCATCACCTCCTCTTCCGTTTCCACCTTGCCCAACAAGTCGGTGACACGCACGGTGATACCCCCATTACCGCCCACATGCAGCTCATAGCCGGAATCAACGCAAACCACACCGAAATCCTTGATAGTGGCCTCGGCGCAGTTGCGTGGGCAACCGGAAACGGCGATCTTGAACTTGTGCGGCATCCACGAACCCCAGGTGAGCTGTTCCAGCTTCACGCCCAGGCCGGTGGAATCCTGGGTGCCGAAACGGCACCAGGTCTTGCCAATGCAGGTCTTCACCGTGCGCAGAGATTTTCCGTAGGCGTGGCCGGAAACCATGCCGGCTGCGTTGAGATCGGCCCAGACGGCGGGCAGGTCATCCTTCTTGATGCCGAACAGGTCAATGCGCTGACCACCGGTGACTTTCATTTCGGGCACCTTGAACTTGTCCACCACGTCAGCGATGGCACGCAATTCCTTGGGATTGGTCAAGCCACCCCACATGCGTGGCACCACGGAATAGGTGCCGTCTTTCTGAATGTTGGCATGGGCACGCTCGTTGATGAAGCGCGACTGTGGGTCATCCTGTGCCTCGCCGGGCCAGGCGGCGATAAGGTAGTAATTAAGCGCCGGGCGGCAGGAGGCGCAGCCGTCGGGCGTGTGCCAGTCCAGGGTCTCGATAACTTGGCGAATACTCATGAGTTTCTGCGCCTTGATCGCTGCGCGTACCTCGTCATGGGTGTGCCCGGTGCATTTGCACATGGACTTGGCGGACGGCGCCTCGGAATAATCACTGCCCAAAGTGTGGGCGAGGATCTGCTCCACCAGACCGGTGCAGGAACCACAGGAGGCCGAGGCCTTGGTATGGGAGCGTACCTCATCGAGGGTAAACAGGCCTTCCTGGGTGATGGCCGTAACGATGTCACCCTTGCTCACGCCATTGCAGCCGCAGACCTCGGCATCATCGGCCATACTGGCGGCCAGATTTGTACCGCCATGACCGGCATCACCCAGATGATGCTGACCCAGCAGCAGGGAGCCGCGGATATCGCTGACATCGGTACCATCACGCATTAACTGGAAGTACCAGGCACCGTCTGCGGTATCGCCGTAAAGCACGCTACCGAGAATCTTGTTGTCGCTGAGGACGATTTTTTTGTAGATGCCACGCGCCACGTCCTGCATGACGATTTCTTCGCTACTGTCATCGCCCATGAAATCACCGGCGGAAAACAGATCGATACCGGTAACCTTGAGTTTAGTGGAGGTAATCGAACCCTCATAGCGGGCGATACCCATCTTGGCCAGATGATTGGCCGCAACCTTGGCCTGCTCGAACAGCGGTGCCACCAAGCCATAGGTCTGACCGCGATGCTGCACGCATTCGCCGACGGCATAGATGCGTGGATCGAAGGTCTGCAGAGTATCGTTGACCACCACGCCACGCTCACAATGCAGACCGGCGTCCTTGGCCAGGTCGGTGTTGGGACGGATGCCCACGGCCATCACCACCAGATCGGCGGCCACTTCCAGGCCGCCCTTGAAGCGCACGCCCTTGACCTGACCATCACCGAGGACCGCTTCAGTGCTGGCCCCCATAAGAAAATTCAGGCCGCGCTGTTCCAGCGACTGCTTGAGCATGCCGCCGGAGACGGGATCCATCTGCCGCTCCATCAGAGTATCCATCAGGTGCACTACGCTGACGTGCATACCCTGTAGCTTGAGGCCGTTGGCGGCCTCCAGACCCAGCAGACCACCGCCGATGACCACGGCGTGCTTGTGATTCTTCGCCGCCGCCAGCATGGCATCCACGTCCTTGATGTCACGGAAACTGATCACGCCATCGAGGTCGTTCCCGGGCACCGGCAGGATGATAGGATGCGAACCAGTGGCCAGCAGCAGACGATCATAGCTCTCCTCACGACCCGTGTCGGTGATCAGCTTGCGCGCGCGGCGATCAATTTCCACCACCTTTTCGTTGCTATGCAGGGTAATGCCGTTGTCCTCATACCACTGCAGATCGTTGAGCATGATGTCGTCGATAGTCTTCTCGCCGGCCAGCACCGGAGAAAGCAAAATGCGGTTGTAATTGCCGTAGGGCTCCTCGCCAAAGACCGTGATGTCGTACATCTCCGGGTCAAGTTTCAGCAACTCCTCCAGCGTACGCACGCCGGCCATGCCGTTGCCAATCAGGACGAGTTTTTCTTTCATTACTGCTCTCCGATCATTTAGGGAACCTCTGCTTGAGTCATGGGTTCCTTATGGGGCGGCACCCCGTTGAGTCCAGGGCACCTCTGAATATGGCAGCCTGTTTTGCAAACATCATGCCAAACAACAAACCACCAGGATAACCTACTGTTTACATTGGGCAAAGCCATGTAAAACTGGCGAGGAAAGCAACCCTCAGAGATGCGTTTCGCACCATTTTAGTGCGCTCTTGCCGCCTTACGCATTGCGATCAGGCATGGCGCAAAACATTCCCGCCACACAAACCGGCGCACTCAAACAGACGCCATGCCCCGGGCAACCGCCATCAGGCGCACCGAGAAAGTGCAATTCGCATAGCCAAAATCGTCAATCCCAGGAAATATCAATACTGATCAATAAGTTAAGTTCATGGCATGATTACTGCTTGCGAGGCGAGCATATATTCAACTTTGCTCCAAGGGCCTGCCACCATGCCGCTGACACTCAACATCTTTGACCTGAAACAGGACAACATCCGCATCCTGCATTACACCTGGTTCGCCTTCTTCATGACCTTCGTGGTCTGGCTCGGTCTCGGCCCCATGATGCCCTTCATCAAAGAGGCCCTGGATCTCACCGACCAACAGGCCAAGGTGCTGCTGATCCTCAACGTGGCCATGACCATCCCCGCACGCATCATCGTCGGTATGCTGGTGGACAAGCTTGGCCCGCGCATCATGTACACCAGCATCCTCACCCTGGGCGGGCTGATCAGCATCGCCTTTGCCTGGGCCGATAGCTACGAATCACTCGCCATCCTGCGTTTTCTCTCCGGCTTCATCGGCGCCGGCTTCGTGGTCGGCATCCGCATGATCGGCGAGTGGTTCCCCGCCAAGCAGACCGGCATCGCCCAGGGTATCTACGGCGGCTGGGGCAACTTCGGTTCCGCCGGCGCGGCCCTGACGCTGCCCTTCATTGCCGCCAATATCGGCGATGACAACGGCTGGCGCATTGCGCTCACCGCCGCCAGCGTGGCCGCCATTCTCTACGGCATTTTCTACTATACCCGCGTCAGCAACACGCCCAAGGGGTCGACCTATTTCAAGCCCAAAAAGACCGGCGCCATGGAGATCACCAGCGGCAGCGACCTGGTGCTCTACATCCTCATGAATATCCCGTTGTTCCTGGCCTTGGCGTTACTCACCTGGAAACTCTCCCCGACCAACATGGGGCTGATCGGCGACGTCACCACCTATGCGATCTACGCCGCACTGGCCGGCCTCTATCTGCTGCAGGTGTGGAAGATCTGGCACATCAACGGCCATGTGCTGAAAGAGCCCGTACCCGACCTGCATCGCTACAAGTTCAAGCAGGTGGCGATCCTCGACTTCGCCTACCTGGTGACCTTCGGCACCGAGCTGGCCGTGGTCTCCATGCTGGCCATGTTCTATGTCGAATGGTTCGACATCCCCAAGGTGACCGCCGCCCTGCTGGCCGGTATCTATCCCTTCATCAATCTGTTCGCACGCCCCGGCGGTGGCTGGATCAGCGACAAGATCGGCCGCAAGCTGACCCTCGGCATCGTCTTCGCCGGCATCACCGCCAGCTTCCTGGTGTTGGGTCTGGTGGAGCAGAGCTGGCCGGTATGGATGGTGGTGGGTATCACCATCGTCGCCGGCATCTTCTCCAAGGCCGGCTCCGGCGCCGTATACGCCATGGTGCCGCTGGTACAGCGCCGCATGACCGGACAGATCGCCGGCATGGTCGGCGCCTTCGGCAACGTTGGTGCAGTGCTGTTTCTCACGGTAAATTCATTGGTTGATTATGACCAGTTCTTCCTCGTCATCGGCATCGTCTCGGCCTTTGTATTTTTCGTCATCCTCTTCTTCCTCGAAGAACCCAAGGGGCAAATGGCGGAAATCATGCCCGACGGCACGGTACAGATGATCGAGGTGAAGTAGGCTGGCCTTACATCACCAACAAAAAACGGGTGTTTATCGCCCGTTTTTTTATGCGTGGTGGAAAGCCCGAAATGCGGTCGTTCAATGAGCAGCTATTTCACTTGAGGTGGATATGGGGGCCGGAGGCAGAACAGGAAATCGGGACAACCGCTGTACAACAGTAGGATGAGATCGGAAGAGCGTCGTGTAGGGAAAGAGTGTAGATCTCGGTGGTCGCCGTATCATTAAAAAAAAAACAAGAATAAAGATCGGAAGAGAGTCGAGAAGGGAA
>CAJVYS010000172.1 GCA_913009875.1 uncultured Gammaproteobacteria bacterium
ACAAGAGTGTACTGGATACGGAAATGGCCCGTGAGCTGAAGCGCCTGAAGAAAATCGAAAAGGCCCATGAAACACTGCTCATGGAGCACGAGATTCTAAAAAAAGCATCCAGTACTGTTCGGATCGAAAAAAGAGATCTTTGAGTACATCGATACGCAACGTGACGCGTACCCGCTAGAGGTGCTTTGTCGGGTGTATAACGTGAGCCGCTTTGGCTACCGATCCTGGAAAATCAGGGGGAAATCGGCTCACGCCCGGAAAGATGCAGAGCTGACCGAAAGTATTGAAAAAGTGTTCTCCGAAGTTGATGGTGAGTGTGTGCTTGGGGGGTGTTAATTCCAATATGCCAGAATTCTGTTGGGGTTCGTTCCTTACATCAATCTACTGCGCTGTATTCATCTATGGTAACGACAGAGTGTAGGGTGGGCACTACCCACCATTTTCGTGAACACTGCAAGCCTGTATCGGTGGGCACTGCCCACCCCACGGATCACGGATGATTGTGGGAGTGACTTCAGCCGCGAGGCTGGCTCCATTCGCGGCTGAAGCCGCTCCCACATGAAAGAGGGGTGGCATCGCGGGCATGGCCCGCTGCTACTCTTCCGAGGTATAACCTAAATTAGGCGCCAGCCAGCGCTCGGTGTCGCGCAGGCTCATGCCCTTGCGGCGGGCGTAGTCTTTGACCTGGTCCTGGTTGACCTTGCCGACGGCGAAGTAACTGGCATCAGGGTGCGAATAATAGAGTCCGCTAACCGCCGCCGTGGGCACCATGGCCTTGGATTCGGTGAGGTGGATACCGGTGTTGTTCTCCGCGTCCAGCAGTTTCCACAACAGGTCTTTTTCCGTGTGGTCGGGCGAGGCGGGATATCCGGCGGCGGGGCGGATGCCGTGGTACCGTTCCTTGATCAGTGCCTCCTTGTCCAGAACCTCCTCGTCGGCATAGCCCCAGAATTCCTTGCGCACGCGCTCGTGCAGGCGCTCGGCAAAGGCCTCGGCGAGACGGTCGGCCAGTGCCTTGAGCATGATGGCGTGGTAGTCGTCGTGATCGGCCTCGAAGCGGGCGATGTGCTCGTCGATGCCGATGCCGGTAGTGACGGCGAAGGCACCGATGTAGTCTTTCAGCCCGCTTTCCTTGGGGGCGATGAAATCGGTGAGGCAGCGGTTGGGTTTGTTGCCGGGCTTTTCTTCCTGCTGGCGTAGGTTGTGCAGCACCATGCGCACCTCGGTGCGGGTATCGTCGTCGGCCGCTCCCGACGTTTTCTCCCTCGTGGCATTTGTACTACCCGTTACATCGTAAATCTCGATGTCGTCATGGTTGACCGCATTGGCGGGGAAAAAGCCCACCACGGCGCTGGCCTTGAGCCACTTTTCGTCGATGATCTGGCGCAGCATCTTCTGCGCGTCGTCGAACAGCTTGCGCGCCTCTTCGCCCTTTTTCGGGTCGTCGAGGATCTTGGGGAAGCTGCCCTTCATCTCCCAGGCATGGAAGAAGGGCGTCCAGTCGATGTAGTCCACCAATTCTTCCAGCGGGTAGTCGTCGAGCACCTTGACGCCGGTGAAGCTGGGCTTTGGCGGGACGTAGTTGTCCCAGTCGATGGGGGTCTTGTTGTCGCGTGCCTGTTGCAGGGTGAGCCAGCGGGTGTTCTTGCGCCGCGCGGCGTGATTGATGCGTACCTGTTCGTACTCGTTGCGGATTTTTTCCACGAAGCCGTCACGGAATTCTTCGCTGATGAGGTTCTGCGCCACACCCACCGCGCGTGAGGCATCCTTTACCCACACGCAGGGGCCTTCATAGCCGGGCTCGATCTTTACCGCAGTGTGGGCGCGCGAGGTGGTGGCGCCGCCGATCATCAGTGGGATGTCGAAACCCAGGCGTTGCATTTCCTTGGCGATGTGGGCCATCTCCTCCAGCGAGGGAGTAATGAGCCCGGACAGGCCGATGATGTCCACGTCGTGCTCGCGCGCGGCATCGAGAATCTTCTGCGCCGGCACCATCACGCCGATGTCGATGACCTCGAAGTTGTTGCACTGCAGCACCACGCCGACGATGTTCTTGCCGATGTCGTGCACGTCGCCCTTTACCGTGGCCATGAGGATCTTGCCGGCGGCGCGGGCGCCTTCTTCTTTTGCGGCCTCGATAAAGGGCAGCAGGTGGGCCACGGCCTTTTTCATGACGCGCGCCGACTTTACCACCTGGGGTAGGAACATCTTGCCCTCGCCGAACAGGTCGCCGACCACGTTCATGCCGCTCATCAAGGGGCCTTCGATGACCTGAATGGGGCGGTCAAATTGCTGGCGGGCCTCTTCGGTGTCTTCTACCACGTAGGCATCAACACCTTTTACCAGTGCGTGTTCGAGGCGTTTTTCCACCGGCCATTCGCGCCAGGCGAGGTCTTCTTTTTTCGCGCCGCCCACGGCATCGCCGCGGTATTTGTCGGCGATCTCCAGCAGGCGGTCGGTGGCGTCCGGGCGGCGGTTGAGCACCACGTCTTCGACGCGTTCACGCAGGTCGTCGTCGAGGTCGTCGTACACCGCCAGCTGGGCGGCATTGACGATGCCCATGTCCATGCCGGCCTGGACGGCGTGGTAGAGAAACACCGAGTGGATGGCCTCGCGCACCGGGTTGTTGCCGCGGAAGGAGAACGACACGTTGGACACGCCGCCGGAGATCAGCGCGTGGGGCAGCCTTTTTTTGATCTCGCGCGTGGCCTCGATGAAGTCCACGCCGTAGTTGTTGTGTTCCTCGATGCCGGTGGCGACGGCGAAGATGTTGGGGTCGAAGATGATGTCTTCCGGCGGGAAGCCGACCTTTTCGAGCAGCAGGTTATAGGAACGGGTGCAGATCTCCACCTTGCGCTCGAAGGTGTCGGCCTGGCCATCCTCGTCGAAGGCCATCACCACCGTGGCGGCGCCATAGCGGCGGATCAGGCGGGCATGGCGCAGGAAGTTTTCTTCACCCTCTTTGAGGCTGATGGAGTTGACGATGCCCTTGCCTTGCAGGCGTTTGAGGCCGGCCTCAATGATCTCCCACTTGGAGGAATCCACCATCACCGGCACGCGGGCGATGTCCGGCTCGGAGGCGATGAGGTTGAGGAAGTCGATCATCGCCGCCTTGCCGTCGAGCATGGCCTCGTCCATGTTGATGTCGATGATGTGGGCGCCGTTTTCCACCTGTTCGCGCGACACGTCCAGTGCCTCGTCGAAGCGTTCTTCCAGAATCAGACGCTTGAACTTGGCCGAGCCGGTGACGTTGTTGCGTTCGCCGACGTTGACGAACAGCGAGTCGGGGCCGATGTTGAACGGCTCCAGCCCGGACAGGCGGGTCAGATGGGTGTCTTCCGGCACCTTGCGTGGCGGGAATTTGCCTACCGCATCGGCGATGGCCTTGATATGCGCCGGGGTGGTGCCGCAGCAGCCGCCGATGATGTTGATAAAACCACTCTCGGCCCATTCACCGATCTCGGCGGCCATCTGCTCCGGGGTCTCATCGTATTCACCGAAGGCATTGGGCAGGCCGGCGTTGGGGTGGCTGTTGATGTGGCAGTTGGCGATGCCGGCCACCTCTTCGACGTATTGGCGCAGCTCATCGGCGCCCAGGGCGCAGTTGAAGCCGAAGCTGATGGGCTCGATGTGACGCAGGGAATTCCAGAAGGCCTCGGCGGTCTGCCCGGACAGGGTGCGTCCGGAGGCGTCGGTAATAGTGCCGGAGATCATTACCGGCAGGCGTTTGCCCGAGGTCTCGAAGTAGTCCTCGATGGCGAACAGGGCGGCCTTGGCATTCAGTGTGTCGAAGATGGTCTCGACCAGGAGGATATCCGAGCCACCGTCCACCAGGCCCTTGATGGCCTCGAGGTAGGATTCGCACAGGGTGTCGAAGTCGATGTTGCGGAAGCCGGGGCGGTTGACGTCCGGTGACAGCGAGGTGGTGCGGTTGGTGGGGCCGAGCACGCCGGAGACGAAGCGCGGGCTGTCCGGGGTGGCGATGGCATCGCAGGCTTCGCGTGCCAGGCGTGCCGCCTCCACGTTGATCTCGTAGACCAGTGATTCCATGCCGTAGTCGGCCATGGATACCGAATTGGCGTTGAAGGTGTTGGTTTCGAGGATATCTGCGCCGGCGGTCAGATATTCGCTGTGGATGTCGCGGATGATCTGCGGCTGGCTCAGCGTCAACAGATCGTTATTGCCCTTGAGGTCGCTGGGCCAGTCGGCAAAGCGTTCGCCCCGGTAGCCGCCCTCGTCCAGCTTGTACTGCTGGATCATGGTGCCCATGGCGCCGTCGAGGATGACGATGCGCTCGGCGAGGAGTTGTTCGAGGGTCTTGCTCATGGAAAATACCGGCTGGCTGGGGAAAATGGCCGGTTATTTTAGCATGGCTGGAGGCTGGAGGCTGGAGCAGGTAGCCTGGGTTGAGCTTGCGAAACCCGGGATGTTGGTTGGGCGTGAATAGATCGGAAGAGCACACGTCTGAACTCCAGTCACACTGATATATC
>CAJVYS010000173.1 GCA_913009875.1 uncultured Gammaproteobacteria bacterium
AGTTCCGCGAGTTCCTGTTCCTGCTCCCGAACGGGTTCTCCTACCCGACCACCATCACCATGTCCTTCTGCCGCGCGGGCTATCCGCTGGCGTTCGTGCCGATCCGCACCCATACACGCCTGGGGCGGAGCCATATTCGCCCAATCCAGGACAGTCTGCGTTTCTTCGTGGTCATCTTCCGAGTCGGGACCCTGTACTCCCCACTGAAGCTGTTCCTGCCGATCAGCGCCCTGTTCTTTCTGCTCGGCCTTGGCCGCTACCTATACACTCTCATATATTTCGGCACCTTCACCAACATGAGCGCCCTGCTATTTATAACCTCCGTACTCATTTTCCTGATCGGGCTGGTCTCCGAGCAGATCACCAACCTGGTCTACCTCCAGCGCGTAAAATAACCATGGATAGGTGTCTTACCGAACGGCCGGGGGCCGGCCGGTGATAGAGACGGGAAAAACCCTGGATGCCGGCTCCGCCCTGAGGGTGCTCCTGGTCGCCACCTCCTACCCCGCCGACATGGACGATTGGCGCGGCTTGTTTATCCGGCAACTGGCTGATTCACTCGACCGCCGCGATGACCTTCGGCTTTTGTTGTGGGCCCCACCCGGACGGCGAGCCGCCGGCATTCAGGACGCAACCACGCCGGAAGAAGCCCGTTGGCTGGCGAAGTTGATGCAATCGGGCGGAATCGCCCATGCTTTGCGCAACACCCCGTTGCGCGGCGGATGGGCCGCCCTGATATTGCTGCGCCACCTGTATCGCGCATATGGCCGTCACGCCGATCAACTGGACCTGTTGCATTGTAACTGGCTGCAAACCATGCTTCCGGCACCCCGCGGGCTTCCGGTGTTGGTCACCGTACTCGGCACGGACATGCGTTTACTCAAACTTCCATTGATGCCGATGCTTCTGAGATGGCGAATGCGAAAACGCCCCGTAGTAATATGCCCAAATGCCGACTGGATGACCGAACCCCTGCGGAAATTATTCGGTCGCGTCGCCGCCATTCAGGCCGTCCCATTCGGTATTGATGCGCGCTGGTTTACGCTGGAACGTCGGCTCGAGCCCGATGCACCGCCGTGCTGGCTGGTTGTCACACGACTTACCGGCGGGAAACTCGGCCCTTTATTCACCTGGGGAGAACCGTTGTTCAATAACCCGGGCCGGGAACTGCACCTGTTCGGCCCCATGCAGGAGAAAATCGCGCTGCCGCCATGGGTGCACTACCATGGCCAAGCCACTCCCGCGCAGCTTCTTCAGACCTGGTTCCCGAAAGCGCATGGCCTCATTAGCCTGAGCCGTCACAGCGAAGGCCGTCCGCAAGTCATGCTCGAGGCCATGGCCGCCGGGCTCCCCATCATCGCCTCGCGGCTCCCCGCCCACACGGACCTGCTCGCTCACGAACGCACCGGACTACTATGTTCGACTCCCGAGACATTCTCCGACGCAGTGCACCGATTGGAATATCTTGGAAAAAACCGTGACATCGGCGCAGCCGCACGCAACTGGGTACGCGATAATATCGGTACCTGGGACGACTGCGCCGGGCGCTATGTGCATCTGTACCGAAAAATCACCGTGGAGACCGTCGCATGATGCACGAGGTGCTCGTGGTCGGCGCGGCCGGGTTCATCGGCAGGCACTTGGTGCGCGCACTCACACTGGCGGGAACGCGGGTGGTTGCACAGGTTCACCAACGACACTGCGACTACGAGTCCGACGTGCTGACGGTCACTTCGGATATTCCCGCGGAAACGCTGCTGCAAAGCTGCGATGCCGTTGTGTGGCTGGCCTCGGGCACCACGCCGGCGCACTCGGGCGCCGACCCGCTGCTGGAATTGACCGCCAATCTGGCCCCCCTGCTCAAACTGTTGCAGGCCCTGCAGTCTCGGTCTGACCGCCATCTACTGTACGTGTCCTCCGGCGGCACACTGTATGGCGATGTGGATCATCCCGCAAGTGAATCATTGGCAGCGCATCCGCGCTCGTATTACGCCGCGGGCAAGGCCGCCGCCGAGGACTTTATCGCGGCCTATTGCCAGCAGTATTCCGGCACGTCCACGGTACTGCGTCCCTCCAATGTGTACGGGCCGGGGCAGACCTTGCACGGCGGTTTTGGCGTCATCCCCGCCGCGATGAGCTGCCTTAAGCGCGACGCGGCCATGACGGTCTGGGGCGATGGCGAAAGCCTGCGCGACTACCTCTACATCGACGACTTCATCTCCGCCTGCATGGCCGCCCTGCAGCGCCCGCCACCCAAGGGCTTGCAAGTGTTCAACGTCTGTAGCGGCCGGGCTACCAGCCTCAACCGATTGCTCGCTCAGATCGAACGGCTTGCCGGGCACCCCCTGCGGCGCGAGATATACCCGGCACGCGCGGTAGACCTGAACCGCGTGCTGCTGGACGGTGCAAACATCCGTCGGGTACTGGGCTGGACGCCCCGCACCAGCCTGCAGGAAGGCCTGCTGCGAACCTGGCAATGGCTCGATTCGATCCAGCCCTGAGCACCGCCGTGCAGCCGCGCATCTCGGTCTGCATCGCCAACTACAACGGCGCGGCCGTACTCGGCGACTGTCTCGATTCGGTACTGGCTCAAACGCTCGACGCGGACGTGGAAATCATCGTACACGATGATGCCTCCACCGATTCTTCCCTGCAACTTCTGCACACGCGCCATCCCCGGGCCGTAGTCATTGCCAGCGACACCAATGTCGGCTTCTGCATCGCCAACAATCGCATGGTCGCGCAGGCACGTGGTGAATTCGTGCTGCTACTCAACAACGACGCCGCACTTGCCGCCGATGCGCTCGAAACCTTGCTGCGCGCGGCCGAGCAGCAGCAACCGAAAGGCATTCTCAGCCTGCCGCAGTTCGACTGGGAAAGCGGCGCGCCGGTCGATCGCGGCTGTCTGTTGGACCCGTTCTACAACCCGGTTCCCAACCATAACCCGCAGCGGCGCGATGTCGCCATGGTCATCGGCGCCTGCCTGTGGATACCGCGCGCCTTGTGGCACGAACTCGGGGGCTTCCCGGAATGGTTCGAATCCATCGGCGAAGACTTGTACCTGTGCTGCCGTGCAAGACTGGCGGGCCACCCGGTGCAAGTGCCCGCCAAAAGCAGCTACCGTCATCGCCAAGGAGTCAGCTTCGGCGGCAACCGCCCTGGTGCGGGGGGGCTGGAGACCACCTATCGCCGCCGCCGGCTGAGCGAGCGTAATAAGACCTTTACACTGAGCATCTGCACCCCCGGCGCACTGCTCTGGCTGCTGCTGCCGATGCACCTGCTAACCTTGACCCTCGAAGGCTTCACCCTCAGCCTATTGCGGTGGGATGCGCGCCTATGGCGCGAGGTGTACGCGAACGTGTGGGTGATGCTGTGGACGCAACGCGGCACGTTGTACAACCGGCGCCTGTGCGTACAGGCGTCACGATGTCTCACGGCGCAATCATATCTGCACGTCTTTACGTTGCTTCCACGTAAGCTCGTCATGCTGTTGCGCTATGGGTTGCCGCGGGTGCGTTGATTATCCGGATATCGCCCCGGATGCCCTCGCAACCCATCGAAGCAACCACGCAGGATCATGTGCAATGACTTCAACCGGGCGTGTGCAACCATCCGCCGGCGCGCGATGACTCCGCCCCGTTTTCGATGGGCCGATCCTATGGAATCGTTCTTGACGAATATAAGTGAATGATATCGGACAAATATAATTCAACGGGCTCCACGCCATCTTGGTATCAACAAAATCAAAATCCCGCTCATGACGATTTCCGCCGCATACGTCGCCCCCACCGCGCCCTGCCAGCCCCAACGGGGGATGGCCCAGAGATTCAGCAGGATATTGAGCGCAGCCCCGACTCCCAACACCGCGGCCAGCAGGCCCTGGCGGTCACCGCCGATCAGGGTCGTTTGCAGGAACAGCCGAGGCAGACTGATTAGCGGCAGCCAGGCAAGCCAGCGTAGCGCCTCTACGGCGGGCGCAAAGCTCTGCCCCAACACCCAAGGCAACCATCCGGCGATAAAATAGAGCACTCCGCCGATCGCGGCGGTATAGGCAAGCGGCAACGGCAAAAGACGCAATGCGTAGCGTCCGGCATGGTGAACCCCTTGCTCTCCGGCGCGGAAAACCCGGGGAACGGCGGCCGCCAACAGGGAATTCAGCGGCAGAGAGGCCATGTCGGCGACCCGATAGGCGACGGAATATGCACCGGCCGCCTCCAGTGTGGAAAGCCGCGCGAGCAGGGTTTTATCGATGTCCGCGTATAGTTTGAGCGCAGACCCACCGACGGCGAAGGCCCAGCCTTCACGCA
>CAJVYS010000174.1 GCA_913009875.1 uncultured Gammaproteobacteria bacterium
ATGTCCGCTATGTGAACCAAACGCATGGAAGAACCGGGACGTTGTGGGAGGGGCGATATAAATCGACCTTGATAGAAAGCGAAAGATATTTACTGACGGTGAGCCGATATATCGAGTTAAATCCGGTTAGGGCACAGATGGTAGAGCACCCATCGGAATACCCGTGGTCCAGTTATCACAAAAACGCGCTTGGGTCACAAAAACGTGGGTCATGGGGGTCTTGCAATGCAATATCCATGAAAATGGCGCCACATTTTCAGGGGTTCCAGGCCTTGAAATATTTCCCCGTATCATTCGCGGCCCAAGGGTCCGCTCCTACACAAAGAACACGCAGGTTGGGGTCGTCACTCACTCTAACCTACTGTACATATCTCGGTCATTTCGAGATTGGGATCGACCTCGTGGTTAATGCAGATCAGCTCGCCACGGGATTCCAGTCGCGCGATGAAGTCGCGCAGATCTTGGTGCTTCATCGGGAAATCAGGGCCTTTGCCTTCTTGTTGGGAGCTGCAAGGATAGCAGAAAGAGGCGTTATGCCACCCCAGGCTGTGGTGTCTGTGTCATCCAGCAGCATGAAAGGAAAGATTCGTATCAACAGCCGCCGCCACCGCACCCACCACCACAACCACCCCCACCTGCACAGCTGCTGCTCAATTCATGATTTTCGGGTATGTTCCCGTACCGGCCCTTGATACCCTGATCCAGGGTATAGGTGTATCCATCCGGGATGCGCAATTGCTCATCAATGGCAAACAGGAGCGGCAACCGCGAAGGCGATCGATGGTCGAGGTCTTCCAGGTCACACGACAGCCGCCAACATCTTCCTAGCCCATCGGTCATGTCATCCCTGGACTTCATTTCGTTTGCAGGCACATGATGGAGGAAGCCGCCCAGGCCGTGATCACAGAATTCCTTGTATTTGTGCGTATGAAGAATGAACTCGTGCCACGCGACATCCACCACGTGGGATGGCATGGAAATCATCTGCCCCTTTCGGCCATTGCACACGATGAAAAAGCTCTTCAAAGCGGAAAGAGCATGCTGAACTTCGTATTCACCCAAATCGGGATACCTTTCAGCCAGCTTTTCCTGGATGGACTCCGGGAATTCGTATTCCATGATATAGCGGCTTCTCTTTTTCACGTTAGAGCCGAAAAAAGACAGAAAATACAGGGCCAGAATGCCAAGAGAAAAGAGGATGGCGGCATTCATGTCTGTATTCATTGCCAGCACGACAATAAAAACGAAGATGATAATGATGGCCATGCCGGCATTCAATAAAAATATTGTGTAATAAACGCCGAGACATGCTGGCCGCCAGCGTTACCGCTGACGCCAGCCAGGGTCACGTCTGCGCTGGATATGCGGCCCAGCAGGCCAATGCTCCAGGTGTCCGCAAGCCGGGCGCTGACGCCGGCGCCAACCCAAAGGCCGATGCCTGAGTCGTCTCTGGAGGCGGAATAACCCGCAATCTCGGCAGACATTTCTGCCTTCACTGATATCAGGCCTGCCTCGATAAAGGGCCGCACCCGGCTTTCCGTCAGGTATTTTCTGAGTCCCAGTCCCATCTCCGTCGTGGTTCCCCTGACCTTCAGGGTGAATCCGGATTCCGTGATATTCGCCAATCCCTGCGAAAAGGCATAGCGAGTAAGGAGGGTGACGGGCCACTCGGCACCCTGGTATTCAAAGGAGAACGCCATTTCCCGCTGCGATTCAACGGGCCACCATGCCGTTGAGTCCAGAGACTTGTTGCCATACAGAAAGCTGAATCCACCGGCGGCAAAGGCCGGCGTTGTGAATGCCGCCAGAACGGCGCCAAGCAGGCTTAAGTGAAATCTGCTGATACTGTTGTTCATGGTGTTTCTCCCTTGTTGAGGGGGGCGCCCGCCCCCTTTCCTGTCAAGCTATGCCGTGGCATGGCCGGGGGAGAAGGAATATTTTCCGAGTGGCGGTACAGGCGATTAAGCGGCCATATCGGGCCGGTGAGTGGTTTTTCTTTTTCATCCCACTGTGCAATCCTTTCTTCACAGGCGATACAAGGAGAACCCCCTCAGTGCAGGACATCTTATTTCTCGAACACATTGCCCCCCTGTTGCAGCATGTGCTCGTGTTTCTCGGCATCGCCTATCTGTTCACCAAGACGCCCGTGTTTACTGCGTTGGTGAATAACTCACTGACCTTGCCGGACAAGGCCGTCATCTACCTGCTGTTCTCCGGTTTTTGTATTTTGGGCACGACGTTCAGTGAGATGTCTCTCCAGTCGGAGGACGCCATCGCTAACACGCGGGCCATCGGCGCCGTGTTGGGCGGCCTGCTGGGCGGGCCGCTGGTCGGTATCCTGGTGGGTATCACGGGGGGTGTGCACCGGGTGATCAGCATGTCTTCCATTGATGATCCGGTAAATTTTATCGACGCTGCCTGCGCCACGGCCACGGTTGTTGAAGGAATGCTCGCTGGTTTCGTGCACCATTATTTTTCCCGCAAAGGAAAAATGAACACCCTTTTTTCGCCGCGGCTTGCCTTGATCGTGGCGCTGATCGCCGGGCTTGGGCATGTACTTATCATCCTGTTGTTCGGTGCGCTTGCCGGCGAGTTTCCGCTGGCCTGGAATATTGAACGGGAAATCGCCCTGCCTATGCTGATCGCCAACCCCGCGGGTGCGGCCTTGATCATTTACATGATCAGGGAACAAAAGCGGGCCTGTGATGACCTCGGCAGCAGCGGCAAGGCATGGCAGATTGCGAATAAGACAGCAAGTATTGTTTACAGCCGGTTCAACCAGGACGCGTGCCGGAAAATGGCCCGGATTATCCGGCAGGAAACCAACGTTGGTGCCGTCGCTATTACCAACCGGGAGGAGTTACTCGCCTTTTCCGGTATCGGCGAAGATCATCACAAACCCGGGTCGCGCATTTCATCCGGGGATACCTTGCGCGCCATGGAGAAAAACAGGGTTATTTTCATCGACGGAACCAGCCGCTCATATCGCTGCCAGATAAAGCCGGACTGTGAGCTTGGCTCGGCATTGGTGATTCCGCTGAGAGATGATGCCGTCAACGAAGTCATCGGCGCCATCAAGCTTTATGAGCAGAAAAACAAACTGTTTCGCAATATCAACCGCAAGCTGGGTGAGGATATCGCCCACCTGTTGTCAGGGCGGATTCTGGCGGGGCGATATGAATTGCAGCGCGAGCTGCGTATTCAGGACCAGTACCGGCTGCTGACCGCACAGGTCAATCCTCACTTTCTCTACAATGCGCTGACGACCATTGGCCACATTGCCGGCAGTCAGCCCGATCGGGCCAAATATCTGCTGCAGCATTTATCGGATTTCTTTCGCAAGAATCTCGAATCCTCGGCGGACACGACTACCTTGAAGCATGAACTCGAGCATGTGGAATCCTATCTTGAAATTGAAAAGGCTCGCTTCGAGGGCCGCTTGCATGTCACGGTTGATGTGCCGGAACATTTGTACGGGCAGACAATGCCGGTTTTCACCTTGCAGCCCATCGTCGAGAATGCGATAAAGCATGGCACCAGTGAACTGATCCATGACGGCCATATCGATATCCGCTGTAACGAAGATGCGCAAGGCTTTACCTTGATCGTGGAAGACAACGCCGGGCTGTACGATGCGAACCACGCAAAAGGCTTCGGGCTGCAAATTGATGAACGCATCAAGATGCGCCATGGCAGCAGCTACGGCGTCGACGTCCAGTGTGAGCCTGAGCAATGGACGAGAGTCAGCATACGTCTGCCCAAGGGAAAACAAGCCGCATGATCAGAACCATCCTCGTCGATGACGAGCCTCACGCCTGCGATGACCTGAAGGCCAGAATCGAACGAGATGACGCCTTCAGCGTCATTGGGACATGCGCCAATGCCTTCGAGGCGGTCAGGGATATCAACCGTGAACGCCCCGATGTCGTCTTTCTGGATATCAACATGCCGAAGATCTCCGGCATTGAAATGCTCGCCATGCTGGACAGGGACCACATGCCTCGCATCGTCTTTGTCACCGCCCACGGTGAATATGCCATCGAGGCCTTTGAAAGAAACGCCATCGATTTCCTGCTCAAGCCGGTAAACAATGATCGCCTGGCTGTCACCCTGGCGCGGCTCAAGGAAAATCATCAGCCGCAGCCCGCCGTTGTCGAGACCTTTCCCACCGATCTGCCATTTGTTCCCTCCTACCATGGCGCCCAGTTCTTTCTTGGTCA
>CAJVYS010000175.1 GCA_913009875.1 uncultured Gammaproteobacteria bacterium
GTTAGAGAATAGAGGGTAGATTAGAGTTGTTTTTTTTTTTTTTCAAGCAGAAGACGGCATACGAGATATATCAGTGTGACTGGAGTTCAGACGTGTGCTCTTCCGATCTATTAGAAAAACCTGATATATTAACCATTATTTCGGCAAGGACAGGAGCAAGCAGATGCAAGTAGAAGCAAACGGCAAGACCATCGAACTGAGCGAGGCCGGCTGGCTGGAAAACCTTGCCGAGTGGACCCCGGAAGTGGCCGCGGAGATCGCCAACAACGAGAAGGTCGAACTGACCGACGAGCACTGGGACATCATCAATCTGGCCCGTGAACTCTTCGAGGAGAACGGCAAGGTCTGCGAACCGCGCGCCTTTTCCAAGCACATGAAAAAACTCTACGGCAAGGATCGCAGCGACAGCAAGTACCTCTACGCCCTGTTTCCCTACGGCCTGATCAAGTCGGCCAACAAGATCGCCGGCCTGCCACGTCCAAAGGGCTGCAGCTAACACCCGCCGTGAGCCTGTCAAGTTGTAGGCGCAGGCCATGTCCGTAATTGCTTTGTGGGAGCGGCTTCAGCCGCGAAGGACAAGTCCAAACTTCTTCGCGGCTGAAGCCGCTCCCACACTATTTGTTGTATTGAAAGAGTACTAGTCGTCTTTCACATTCCGCGCATAAAAGTCCGGCTCGCCCTCGGGTTGCCCCTTGAAGCGCTTGTACCCCCACTGATACTGCGCCGGCAGTTGGCGCACGCAGGCCTCTACGCCCTGGTTGAGGCTCGCGGCGGCACGGCCGAGGTCGGCGTCGTCGATGCCGTCCGGCGCCGGGCGGATATGCAGACGGAAGCCGCGCCCCCTCGGCAGACGTTCGGCATAAATGAATAACACCGTGGCGCCGGATTTTCGCGCCAACTTGGGTAACAGCACCATGGTGTTGGCCGGATGACCGAAGAAGGGGGCAAATACGCCGGAGTCACGTTCCGGATCCTGATCCGGCAGGATGCCGATCATCTCGCCCTGCCGGAGGGCCCGCAGCAGGACGCGCACGCCACTCGCATCGGTGGGCACCAGGCGCGCGCCGCCGCGTTCGCGGCCATGCAGCATCATCTCATTCATCGCCAGCAGCTTGGGTGGACGATACATGCAGGTAATGCCCCAGTGGGCCGACAGGTAGAGCCCGGTCATTTCCCAGCTCCCCAGATGCGGCGAGAGCATGATGACACCGCGGCCATGCGCCATGGCCTGTTTCAGCAATCCCTCCCCCTCGACCTCACGTATCAGCGGCAACACCCGTTCCAGCGGCCGCAGCCAGAGAATGCCCGTTTCGGCCGCGGTGCGGCCGGTCTGCATCAGGCTTTGCCGCAGCAGGCGGCGGCGCCGCGTCGGACTCCAGTCGGGGAAACAACGGGCGATATTGCGTTTCGCCACCCGTCGTGTCTCGTTGGGGAACAGGCTCAGCAACCCGCCCAGTGCTGCCCCCACTCCCTGCGCTACCGGCAACGGCAGGCGGGCGGTGGCCGTGAGCAGGAAGCGGACAATTCGGCCACGGATCACGCCCTCTGCCCCCCTCGGATCATGTCAAAATCGGCGATCACACAACCCACCGGGCGCAACAAGGATTTGGGGGGTGTTGCAAAGGTTTCCATGGGTGCATAGTGTAACCCGATGCGGGATCGTGGCACTGCCAAAAAATTTATCGGTAAGCGTATAATTGCCGCCCGCAAACCCCGCCGGACGACGACAGAATAAAGGCACCCCGAGATGGAAGTCTTCTACATCCTCAACCACTGGCACTGGTGGGCCCTGGCCACCCTACTGCTGGCCGCTGAGCTGTTGTCGCCCAGTGCCTGGTTTCTGGCCCTGGCCCTCTCCGCACTGGCCACCGGGCTGGTGACCTGGGTGATGCCGGAACTGGCCGGACTGGTGCAACTGGGCATTTTCCTGCTGCTGGCCACCATCAGCGTGCCCTACGCACTGATGCGCCTGCGCAAGCGCTCCGCAGCCCGAGCAGCCAACCATCACAGCACTGACTAATCATCACCAAGGACACCACCATGAGCAAGAACGAAGTCAAGTCACTGACCCCCAAAGAGGCCTACGACTTGCTGGAAAAAAATCCCAGCGCCGTCATGATCGACGTGCGCTCGTCGATGGAATTTCTCTTCGTCGGCCACCCAAAGGGTGCCATTCACGTGGCCTGGATCGATGAGCCAGACTGGAAGGTCGACCCGGATTTCCCCGCCCATGTGCGCCAGGTAATGCTCGGCGGCCTCAGCTGCCACGATGAGGATTGCGCCCCGGTATTACTCATCTGCCGCAGCGGCAAACGTTCACAGGAGGCCGGTGAGGCCCTGGTCAAGGATGGTTTCCCGGATGTCTACAATGTGCTGGAAGGCTTCGAGGGCGGGCTGGATGACGAACACCACCGGTCATCACTGGGCGGCTGGCGTTTTCATGGACTGCCTTGGGAGCAGTGCTGAGTTTGCAGGCTTGAAGGGTGGATGGCCGAAGATCGAGGGAAATGGCCAACAAGTAGCCTGGGTTGAGCTTGCGAAACCCGGGAAAAATAAAACGCCATCTCCTCGCCTTACCTTCACAGAGCCTTCATAGAGAAAAACCAGGTCGGGCCTTACGTTCATTTCTTTGCACGGAACCGGCCCCTATTCACGCCCAACCAACATCCCGGGTTTCGCAAGCTCAACCCATATATGGTCTCCTCCCGTCTTGCAAGATTTTGTGTGGGTGACGTCAGGGACAGGATTGCTCTCATATATCCGGCCTGTTGGTGAGAAATATTGATTCCTCTGGCCTCGATGAACTTCGCGCGTATCGTCCTAATCAGGCTATCGGCTTCGAACAGCCTCTGGGTTTTGCAGGTTTTCAATACGCCGGTCTGACCTGTTGTGTCATCACTGATTCAAAATCTTCGCAATCGTTGGCGGGGGCTCCTTGCAGGGACTTGTTTCTCCCTGCGCTACTTCATGCCTGCGGCGCAGGCCTGTAAACGGTGTTGTGCGCCAGCACCGCCCAGCCGATACGTGCCAGCTTGTTTGCCAATGCCACGGTGGCTTTGTTGATACCACGCTCTGCACGGATTTTGTTGATCCAGCGGCTCAACGGGTCGTCCTTTTTTCCCGCGCGACTGACAACGGCGCGGGCGCCGTGTACGAGAAGGCTGCGTAGCTGGCGGTCTCCGCGTTTGCTGATCCCCAACAGCGTGTCTTTGCCGCCGCTACTGTGTTGCCTGGGCACCAGCCCAATCGAGGCGGATACGTCACGGCCACGGCGATAAGCTTCACCATTACCCACGTGGCTGTGGAAGACGCTGGCAACGATGGGGCCAAAGCCGGGGATGGTTTGCAGGCGCTGACAGGCGTCATTTTGCTGGCTGTAGCGTTTCAGTTCCCGGGTGTAAAATTCAATGTCTTCATCCACTATCCGTAACTGCTGGTAGCTCTGCGATAATAATCGACGAAAAAAATCACTCAAACCATTTTCGGCATCTTCCAGCCACCTCGGAATCTGGCGCCGCAGGGCTGGCACGCCTTTAACACACACCAGGCCGTATTCGCCGACCAAACCCCGTATCTGATTACACAGGCCGGTACGCATTTTCACGCTGCGATCACGCAGACGATGCAGGGCCTGCACGTCTTGTTGGTCAGGGGTCTTTATGGCAACAAAGCGCATCTGAGGGCGGGTGACGGCTTCACTGATGGCCAGGGCGTCGTTATAGTCATTTTTGTTGCCGCGCACGTAGGCCTTTACATACTGCGCGGGCACTAATTTAACCTCATGACCCAGGGCCGTCAGTTGACGGGCCCAGTAATGGGCACTCGCGCAGGCTTCCATGCCAATCAGGCAAGGCACCTGACGGGCAAAAAATGCCAAGACTTCACGACGCTTGAGCATCCGCTTTTTCACCACCTTGCCTCGCGCGTCACAGCACATCGTATGAAATATAGTCTTTGCGATATCCAGTCCAATCGTCGTAATTTTGTCCATGGTCTTCTCCTTTCTTTTGATGGTGGGTAATTACATCTCCATCATGGCGCATTGCGACGCCGTTTGTAGGGGGGAGGAGACCATCTCATCAGGCTACGGCCTCGAATCTCAGTCAGTTCCATCGCCCTTCATGTTGAAGTCTAGGTAATTTGCTACACTCATGGTTAGCAACATGATG
>CAJVYS010000176.1 GCA_913009875.1 uncultured Gammaproteobacteria bacterium
ATGGCGCGCCCTTGGAACGCTTGAACCCGAACGGTTAAACGCTCTGCGGCGCGTGGCGACGATCGAGAGCATCGGATCGTCAACCCGCATCGAGGGCAGCGCCCTGACCGACCCCGAGGTCGAGCAACTGCTGTCACGGCTGGAGATCAAGAAATTCGCCAGCCGCCATGAGCAAGAAGTCGCCGGCTATGCCGAGGTCATGGAAACCGTTTTTTCGGCCTGGCCCGACATCGGCGTCACCGAGAACCACGTAAGGCAGCTTCACCGCGACCTTCTCGCCCACAGCGAGAAAGATGAGCGGCATCGCGGCGTATACAAGACGCTGCCGAATAATGTTGGCGCCTTCGACGCCGACGGCAAGATGATCGGCATTGTCTTCCAGACGGCCACCCCCTTCGATACGCCGCGTCGCATGTCCGAACTGTTCGCCTGGCTGGACGCGGCGTGCGAGGTCAAGCGGCTGCACCCGCTGCTGACCATCGCTATCTTCATCGTCACCGTCCTGGAAATCCATCCTTTCCAGGACGGCAACGGCCGCTTGAGCCGCATTCTCACCACCTTGCTGCTGTTGCAGGCCGGCTATGCCTATGTCCCCTATAGCAGCCTGGAGAGCGTCGTCGAACACAGCAAGGAGGGCTATTACCTCGCCTTGCGCCAGACGCAGTCGACGATCCACACTGACAAGCCGAACTGGCAGCCCTGGCTACTCTTCTTCCTGCGCGCCTTGCAGCAGCAGAAGAGGCGACTCGCCGAGAAGGTCGAGCGCGAGAAGATGATCCTGTCCGCGCTGCCCGCGTTTTCGGTGCAGATCATGGACCAGGCCAGGGGGAAAGGCCGCGTGACTCTTAGCGACATGGTCACGCTCACCGGCGGCGTCAGCCGCAACACTCTCAAGGTCCATTTCCGCCGCCTGGTAGAGAAAAAATTGCTTGTCCGCCATGGCGCCGGTAAGGCCACTTGGTACGGGTTGCCATGATGGATAACGGAACTACCGCCCAATTCGAGCCGGACATAGCACGAGAATCAAGTCACCGATCATGAAGCAGAACCAAACAACGCAAACAACGGGGTCAAACAACGGGGTCAGGCTTGCATTGCCAAGGACAACAGGGTCAGACAGCAGGGTCACAGACAGCAGGGGCAGACCCGAATGGCACTTAGTTAAGCTTTAAGCTTTTTAGGATGTCCATGTATTCTGACTCTATCTCTCGCTTGTTCACGCGTTTCCATCAATAGTGGAAAAGGTTTAGGCCTTCTTTTTACTGCTCTTGGTTCTATTCGGCCAGGTCGGTTTCCTACAGTCTTCTGTGCTATTAAGACAAATAATACCCCTTCGTCTGCTTGAATATCGGCGGCTGGCATTTGTTGGCACCAAGCTAACCAAAGCTGAACGGTATGTTTAAAACTCAATTGTCTTGGTAGACTATCCGTAAGCAAAGCCGATTGCGCCATCAGTAGTCGAATCAGATTGTATGCTAATAAATATACCCACATTTCTTTTTCGATCATGTCCGGGGTTTTGCAGCTCAAGGTTTCCATGCCTAGCGTGGTTTTTATATTGCGTAGATCAACCTCGACGTGCCAACGCTTTTTATAAAGTGCATCGAGTTCCTGTCTCGGAAATGCTTTGGATGAAAGCAATGTCGTTATCAAAATCTTACCTTTTATCTTTAACTCGCGGAGGGTAATTGAATTCGGTGCCCTATCGTAATCTTCTTGCCTCATCCAGCCCGGTTTGCATTTTGGCTTGGTTAATTCTACTACGTGGTCTTTGGAACCCAGCCGCTTGCCCTTACGGAAGTCCGTCACTCGCTTACGCGCACCTAGTTGCTCAAACACGGCATCAATACCCCTATCAAGCAATGATGCGAATAGGAAATAGTCGCCAAAAAGTGCATCTCCCAAAACGAGATCCCCTGCGCTAAAAGTATCGAGCATCGAGCGAAGTAAGCTTTGTTCACCCGAGCCCTTACCACTAAAACTGCTTAATGAGGCATTTAATAGCGCACCACTCGATAAACAGATTATTCCCACTATCCGACTAATCGGATATCCCAGCCCAGGCTTTTGCACCGATTGCTGCGGATAAACGGCCTGGTTTGCCGCTGTGTCTGGCAGGGTCACGGTGGTTCCGTCGATTAAATGAACTCGCTTGCCGTGCCAACGCCATTGTTCAGGTATGTTGCTATTCATAAGTTCGCCCGTATAACGAACCAATGTCGAGACCATATCCAACGGCAACCGTTGTCGTGCCTGGCAATAGCCACCTGCGGAATGTGTCAACCTCATATGGACAGTTAGTTTTTAATTAACATCTATTTACCGCTCACGTAACCAGCGGCGGTCAGTGTCGGAAAGTTCACGCGGTCACTCATGGAATCATTGGCCGTGTTTTCTATAGCAACAGGGTTTATCGCGACGAACTCAGGTGGCAACTTAACACTGGGGCGACCTCGAACAAAACGCTCCGGATTTTGTTTGAAACGTGCATCTAACGTTTTCTGTTTTTGCATTGCCACTTCATGACTACGCCCCGTAAATACCTGTTCGGGTGTGAAGCCAGACAAGCCACTATGATGATGTTTGAAGTTATACCACTGGAAATATTCCTCGCACCATTGCCGAGCATGCGAGATGCTATCAAAGCGCCCCGGATAATCGGGCTGATACTTCTGTGTTTTGAACTGACTTTCGCTAAACGGATTATCATTACTCACCCGCGGTCGACTGTGACTGCATGTGACATCCAGTTCCATCATATTCTCCAGGTATCCATGAGCGGTCATGGGTGAGCCACGATCCTGGTGTACGGTAAGTTGGCCGGGTGTAATGCGATAGCGTGCAATGGCCTCGCTCATTAACTGTTTCGATAAGGCGCTATTCTCTTTTTTCGAGATCATCCAGGCAACGGCATATCGGCTAAACAGATCCAGTACAACGTATAATGACAGATAGATGCCCCGACGGTTCAAAGGCAGTTTGGTGATATCCCAGGACCAAACCTCATTAGGGGCATACGCCAATAGCCGCGGGATGGCATGATGCTGGGCCGGGCGTTGACGGCGTCGTTCGCCATTTTCACCCTGCTTGCGCAGTAAGCGATGCATTGTGCTGATCGAGCACACGTATTTATCTTCCTCCAGCAGACGGTGATAAACCTCAGCCGGTGGCTGATCGCGATAGGCGTCACGGTGCAGTGTCTCTATCACGTGTGCGCACTCTTGTTCGCTCAGTGCCCGGGGTTGCACGGTTGCTTTGCGAGATCGCTTGGAAGGGGGGTTATTCGTACGATGGCGCCGCGCATAGACGCTGCTACGATTGAGTCTCAGCGCTTGACAAGCGATACTCATCGGCAGGCGATCAGGGCGTTGTTCAATGACCGTATTCACACATCGCTCCCATTGCGTAAACGATCGAGCATCGACAAGGCTTTTTTTTGGAGTTCCAGGCAATCGTTCGCTATTTCAAGTTTACGCACCAAACCCGCCTTTTCCTTTATAAGCTGCTCGATCTTGCGCTGTTCCGGTGTTTTAGACGCCGTCGGGCCGGGTGCACTTTTACTGAGCCCTGCAACACCATGCTCAGCATACTCGCGACGCCAGTCAGCCAGTTGATTGCTGTATAGCTTTTCACGGCGTAGCATGGCCCCCAACTCCCCATGCTTGCACGCATCGGCCTCGGTAATAATGCGTAATTTATAGTCACGTGTAAATTGACGTCGAGTTCGCTTTTCCAATGATGGCTCTGGCATTATCTGGCTGTTGGGTAGTTCTGATGCTGATTTTGACATCTTTATGTATCCTGTCTTCATGGCCCTGAAATCTATGTTATCTCATACAGTGATTGTATGGGACTAGGTTGACACATAGGGCTACCACCAGCGGTGGTCGCAAAGTCGGGCAGATCTCCCCGGGTAAGAACATGATCCTTCCCTGCACAAAGCTTCCGCATCCTGCTCACGCCCCTTACCTACGTCCATGTAGGCAACTGCCGCATT
>CAJVYS010000177.1 GCA_913009875.1 uncultured Gammaproteobacteria bacterium
GGATTCACAACGGGTTGCAACTGTGTTTCACGGTTGGTGCGGTGATGATGACGCCGGCACCGATGGTCGCACCGCTTTCCAACGATATGCGTCTTCGCGTTGTTGGGGCCGTCGGGGGTGGCCTGTCGCGGCGGGCCGCGGCGGCCAGGTTTGATGTTTCCATTGCCTCGGCGGTGCGCTGGTGCCAGCGCTTCAAACGCACCGGCTCTATTGAGCCGGACGCCATTGGCGGGGACCGGCACAGCCATCGTGCTGAAGCCCATGCGGCCAAGGTTCTGGGATGGATCGACGGGCAGCGCGACCTGACCCTGGTCGAGATTGCCGCCCGGCTGGCCGATCAGGGCCATGTGTTCGCCCCGGCGACAATCTGGCGCCTGCTGGATCGCCACAACTATACGCTTAAAAAAAGACCGCCCATGCCAGCGAACAGGAACGCGACGATGTGAAAGCGGCCCGCCATGCCTGGTTTGCGGGCCAGGGGGATCTTGAGATCGAGCGGCTGTTCTTTATCGACGAATGTGGCACCAACACCAAGATGGCCCGCACAAGGGGGCGCTCCAGACGCGGTGAGCGGTGCCGGGCCGCCATTCCCCATGGGCACTGGAAGACCACGACACTGGTCGCCGCGCTGACCACGTCCGGCATTGCCGCGCCGATGGTTCTGGACGGGGCCATGGATGGCGAAATGTTCGTCGCCTACACGACCCATGTTCTGCTGAAAGAGGTGAGGCGTGGCGATGTGGTCATCATGGACAACCTGCCCGCCCACAAGGTTGCCGATGTGCGCGGGATCATCGAAGGGGCCGGGGCAAGGCTGATGTATCTGCCGCCCTATTCACCCGACTTCAATCCGATCGAAAAGGCCTTCTCCCAGATCAAGGCGCATCTGAAAAAGGCGTCAGCCCGAACAAAAGACAAACTCGATCAGGCCATCGCCAATGCCATCGAAACCGTCAACCCGCAAAACGCCACCAACTATTTCGCCGCCTGCGGATATCAAAGCGATACAGTGTGAACGGATTCTGCTCTAGAGCGTTTTCAGGAAAAGTGGATACCACTTTTCCTTACCGAAGACGCGTAAAAACAAAAGGTTAGAGCCGGGTTTTGATTCCATCAAAACCGGGCTCTAGAGCATGATCAGAGTTGATTGAATCGGTTTTGGGGTTCCCGAAGGGTTGCGAATGTGATTCATGCTTCCTGCCGGGAGAGGAGGCCGGCAGGGATGGCTCGACCCTATTCATATGATTTACGACAACGTGTTGTAGCGGGGGTTCGTTCTGGCATGAGCTGCCGTCAGGCGGCGGAGACGTTTGGCGTCAGTGTCTCAAGCGTGGTGAAGTGGTCCCGGCGCGAAGGTGCAACCGGCAGTGTTGCGGCCGGGAAAATGGGCGGGCACCGCCCGATCATCCTGGCGGGCCAGCGCGCGTGGTTGCTGAGCAGGATCGCCCGGACATCATGCGCAAGCGGGCCCGATGGAAAAAGCATCAGGCAAAGGTTGACCCAACCCGTCTGGTCTTCATTGACGAGACCTGGACCAAAACCAACATGGCCCCCTTGCGGGGCTGGGGGCCGCGCGGCCAAGGTTTGTATGCCAAGGTTCCCCGTGGGCACTGGCGCACCACCACCTTCCTCGCCGCCCTGCGCCATGACCGGATCGACGCCCATGCGTGATCGACGGGCCGATCAATGGTGAAATATTCCGGTGCTACGTCGAACAGTTCCTGGTGCCGACGCTCAGACCCGGCGATATCGTCGTGCTCGACAATCTGGGAAGCCACAAGAGCCGGGCGGTGCGAGGCGCCATCAAAGCCGCCGGCGCGCACCGGCTGTTCCTGCCCGCCTACTCGCCCGATCCGAACCCCATCGAGCAGGTCTTCGCCAAGCTCAAACACCTCCTGCGCAAAGCCCGGGAACGAAATGTCGATGACCTGTGGCAACGCATCGGCGATCTGCTCGATAATTTCTCCTCAGCCGAATGCGCAAACTACTGCAGAAACTCCGGATATGCGTCAACTTAAAATGATCATGCTCTAGGTGTTTAGTCCCAGTTTGTGATGGGTTGGATTTACCTTGAACCTCTCCGGTTCAGATGTCCAGATTTTGCAGATGTATTCAAACGGCGTTAGGCCTTTGAGTGTCTTCAGTCTTCGCGCATAATTGTATGCGTCGACAAAGTCTGACAGGTGGGTTTTGAGTTGGTCGTGCGTGTTGTAGTGATAGCGTTTCACTGTCGCCTCTTTCAGCGTCCGGTTCATTCTTTCTACTTGCCCGTTGGTCCAGGGGTGGGCAATTTTTGTCAGGCGGTGCTCAATATTATTCTCCCGGCAAACCCGGTCGAAGATGTGCTCGAATGCCGTGGTATCCTGCTTGCGATTGGTGAACTGAATACCATTATCAGTCAAAATTGTGTGGATACGATAGGGCAATCTGGCGATGAAATTGCGCAGAAATTGTGCTGCTACCATCTTGCCCGCCCGCTCGTGCAATTCCACGTAAACGAACTTGGAAGTGCGATCGATAGCAACGAAGAGACGCAGCTTTCCCTGGCTTGTGCGCAGGTAATCCCCCCTGAAATTAGCGGTGTTCACAAGTAGAATTTTCTCGGCAAGCTATCTGAGGAGATTTTGATGAAGACAACACGATACAGCGACGCGCAGATCATCGGCATTTTACGGCAGGCGGAAGGCGGCGTGCCTGTGTCTGAACTCTGCCGCGAACACGGGATGAGCAGCGCCAGTTTTTACAAATGGCGGGCGAAATTTGGTGGCATGGATGCGTCGCTGATTTCAGAGATGAAGGATATGGCGGAACAAAACCGTCGCCTGAAGCGGATGTATGCCGAGATGAGCATGCAAAATGATCTTCTGAAGGAGGCGCTTGGAAAAAAGCATTGAGGCCATCCCAGCGCAAGGAGATGGCCGTGAAAGCGGTTGCGCAACACGAGCTCAGCATTGCGCTGGCCTGCCGGACGTTTTCGATCAGCCAGACCTGCTATCGTTATGAATGCAAGCTGAGCGATGAGAATGCGCAAATCGCCGAATGGCTTGTGAGGCTAACCGGCAACCGGCGGACCTGGGGCTTTGGCCTGTGTTTTCTGTATCTGCGCAACGTCAAAGGCTTTGGCTGGAACCATAAGCGTGTTTACCGGATTTACTGCGAACTGGAGCTAAACCTGCGGATCAAGCCCAAAAAACGCCTGAAACGGGACAGGCCGGAGGTTTTGGCCGTGCCTGATGCGCCCAATCACACATGGTCCATGGACTTTATGGCGGATCAGCTGGCCGACGGCCGCAGCTTTCGCGCTTTGAACGTGTTGGACGACTTCAACCGCGAGGGTTTGGGCATCGAAGTGGATTTCTCGCTGCCTGCCGAACGTGTCGTGCGCAGCCTGAACCGGATCATCGAATGGCGCGGGCCGCCGCAGATCATCAGGGTGGACAACGGCCCGGAGTATATCAGCGGCAAGCTGGTGGCCTGGGCCGAAAAGCGCGGCATTCGCATCCAATACATCCAACCGGGAAACCCACAACAGAACGCCTATATCGAGCGCTACAATCGCACGGTTCGAGGCGAATGGCTGGCGCAGAATATCTTTGAAACAATCCAGGAGACACAGGAGCAGGCCACGCAATGGCTCTGGACTTACAACAATGACCGCCCCAACATGGGTATCGGCGGGATCACCCCTGCCATGAAACTGAAATCGGCCGCGTAGTTCTACAAGTGGACCCCATTAAAAATGGGGGGAATACCCCGTCTATTTCTTCCGCAACGAAAGTCCGCTTACCCCCCATTGCTGCCATCCAGCGCGGGCACAAATGTCCGCTAAGGGTCAAAATGCGACGTCTGCACTCAACTCAAGTCCGTCTGCTGGGGAACCGACATCTCATATCAGTTCAGCGGGTCTAATCTGGTTCAAAGATCGGAAGAGCGTCGTGTAGGGAAAGAGTGTAGATCTCGGTGGTCGCCGGATCATTAAAAAA
>CAJVYS010000178.1 GCA_913009875.1 uncultured Gammaproteobacteria bacterium
TGTCTCGGCAGCTGTTCGTGTCTTTTGCTGACATATTTTTTGTTTTGTTTTTTTTTTTCATGCTACGGCGACCACCGAGATCTACACTCTTTCCCTACACGACGCTCTTCCGATCTGCTGATGTCGATGGCGATGATGAGGTCGGCGCCCATGTCGCGCACCGCCTGGACGGGGAGGTTGCTGGAGAGGCCGCCGTCGACCAGTAGCTGGCCATCGATCTCGACCGGCGCATAGACCCCGGGAATGGCCATGCTGGCGTGCAGGGCGCGCGCCATGTCGCCACCGGCAAGGGTGACGCGTTCACCGGTCTCGATATTGGTGGCAATGGCGCGGAAGGGGATCGGCAGCCGGTCGAAATCGTGCACTCGTTCGGCGCCACTGGTGATCCTTTTCAGCAGCAGTTCCAGCCGCTGGCCCTGCAGCAGGCCCTTGGGGAGACGCACGCCGTTGCTGTCGATGCCGGCCTGCAGGGTGGTGAGGATATCCAGGTCGTCCTGCTTGCGGCGGAAGGAACGGTACTTGCGTTCGGCGTCGTCGCTGAAGCCGTCGTTCCAGTCGATGCCGAGGATGGTTGTTTCGATCTCGGCTGCGGACAGGCCCATGGCATAGAGGCCGGCGATGATGGCCCCGGCACTGGTGCCGGCGATCATGTCGACCGGAATGTGGTTCTCCTCCAACACCTTGAGTACGCCGACATGGGCCAGGCCGCGGGCGCCGCCGCCGCTGAGCGCCAGGCCGATGCGGGGTCGCTCGCTGACGGCCTTTTCCGCCGGCGCGGCAAGGATTGCCGTGGGCAACAGGGACAGCAACAGGCCCAATGCCAGTACTCCGCCAATATTATCTGGACGGAGTACTAAGGCGTTGCCGTGTCGTGGCATCAGCTTTCGCTGTCTTTCAGGCTGATGATGGGCCAGCCGCGGGCCCTGGCGTGATCGTGCAGGGTGTCATCCGGGTCAACGGCCACCGGGTGTTTAACCATTTCCAGCAGTGGCAGGTCATTGTGCGAATCGCTGTAAAACCCGCTGCCAGCGAGGTTTTCGCCCTGTTTCTGCAGCCACTCCGTCAGGCGCGTGACCTTGCCTTCGCGGAAGCTGGGGGTGCCGGCAACACGGCCGGTAAAGCGACCGTCGATCTGTTCCGGCTCGGTGGCGATGAGGTGTTCGATGCCCAGGGCGCTGGCGATGGGGCGGGTGACGAAGCTGTTGGTGGCGGTGACGATGAGCAGGGTGTCGCCGGCCCGGCGGTGTTTATCGAGCAGTGCCAGGGCCTTGGGCAGGATGATGGGCTGTATCTTTTCCGCCATGAATTGCCGGTGCAGTTCGGCCAGCCGCTCGGGCTCCATTTCCGACAGGGGCTTGAGGCTGAATTCGAGGAATTCGAGGATGTCCAGCGTGCCGACCTCGTATTCGTGCAGGAAGCGCAGGTTTTCGCGCTCGTAGGATTCGCCATCGACGAGATTTTGCTCGACCAGAAAGCGGCCCCACAGATAGTCGCTGTCCCCGTCCAGCAGGGTGTTGTCGAGGTCGAAAATTGCCAGGCTCACGGTGTTTTCTCAGTATGATAAAAATGCGGCTATGATAACGAAAGCGCGCCAAGCCAGGAACAAGTACTCCGTCAATATACTTGACGGACCACTGGCACGCTTGCGTGGCTTGCGACAGATGTGGAACAATCACCAATCGTAGTAAGTAAGTTGTTGATTTGACCGATGATTGACGCCGACGGATACAGACCGAATGTGGGCATCATCCTGAGTAATACGGATGGGCGTGTGCTGTGGGCGCGCCGTATTGGTCAACAGGGGTGGCAGTTTCCGCAGGGCGGCATCAAGGCCGACGAAGATCCGTTGCAGGCGCTTTACCGCGAATTGCGCGAGGAGGTCGGTCTGCAGGCGCATCAGGTGGAGGTGGTCGGCAGTACCCGTGGCTGGCTGCGCTACCGGTTGCCGAAGCGTTTTTTGCGCCGTGACTGCAAGCCCATGTGTATCGGTCAAAAGCAGATCTGGTATCTGCTGCGCTTGCAGGCCCCGGACCAGGATGTGCGTCTGGACCTGGGCGACATACCGGAATTCGATGGTTGGCGCTGGGTGGACTACTGGCAACCCCTGCAAGAGGTGGTCGCCTTCAAGCGCGATGTCTATCGTCTGGCGCTGGAGGAACTGGCGCCCCTGTTGCCGGGAGCGCCGCAACGGCCTCCCCGTTCCATTCGATCTTGATGAATTGCCGGGTCCTGAATATCTATTTTATTCAGGCTACTTGCTTGTCAACTATATTCCCATCAGGGATCAACAGAGACTTAGTGGATGCTGGATACGCTACGGCGCATCGTTCAGGAAGTCACCAGTGCCGAGAACCTGGATCAGGCGCTGGAGATCATCGTCGCCCGCGTAAAGCTGGCGATGGGGGTGGAGGTCTGCTCGGTCTATCTCAAGGACAAGCAGCGGGGTGAAAACGTCCTCATGGCCAGCGATGGCCTGAATCCTGAATCCATTGGTACGGTGCGCCTGCATGCCGCGCAGGGCCTGATCGGCCTGGTCGGCGAGCGTGAAGAGCCGCTCAATCTGGCGGATGCCCCTTCCCATCCACGCTTCGAATACTTTCCCGAGACCGGCGAGGAACGCTTCCACTCCTTCCTCGGCGTGCCCATCATTCACCACCGTCAGCTGCTGGGGGTGCTGGTGGTGCAGCGCCTCGCCGATGCCCCCTTTGGTGAGGACAGCGTCGCCTTCCTGGTCACCATCGCCGCGCAGTTGGCCGGGGCTATTGCCCATGCCGAGGCCAGTGGCGGCATCAGTGGTTTGAACTCGCGCAAGGGGCGCCGCTCACGCAGCGCCGAACCCCTGCAGGGGCAGCCGGGTGCGGCAGGGGTCGCCATGGGTACCGTCGTCGTGTGTTATCACGATGCGGATCTTGACACCGTGCCGGATCGCGAGGTGCAGGATAGCCGCGCCGAGATAAAAAAATTCAGGCGGGCCGTGGAGGCCGTGCGCGCCGAGATCCAGGCCATGCTGGTACGCATGGAATCGGTGCTGCCGGCCGAGGATCGCGCCCTGTTCGATGCCTATCTGATGATGCTCGAAGGTGACGGTCTGGTGGGCGACACCATTGCTCGTGTCCGTAAGGGCAACTGGGCACAGGGCGCGCTGCGCGACACCATCAACGAACACTTGCGCGCCTTCGATGCCATGGAGGACGCCTACCTGCGTGAGCGCGCCGAGGATGTGCGCGATCTGGGGCGGCGCATTCTCACCAAGCTGGTCTCCGAGGGGCCGGTCGAACCGCGTAAGTTCCCGACCCGTACCATCCTCGTCGGCGAGGAAATTACCGCCTCAATGCTGGCCGAGGTGCCTATCAAGCGTCTTGCCGGCGTGGTCTCGGTGCGTGGCTCCAGCACTTCCCACGTGGCGATCCTGGCGCGCGCCATGGGGGTGGCGGCGGTGATGGGTGTCAGCGACCTGCCGGTGGGCCGGGTGGATGGCCGTAAGATCATCGCCGACGGCTATACGGGGCGCGTCTATATCGACCCGCCGCGCCGGGTGCGGGACGAATTCCGCCACTTGCTGCGCGAGGAGCAGGAGCTGTCGAAGGAACTCAGCGATCTGCGCGACCTGCCCGCCATCACGCCGGACAAGGTGGGCATCCCACTGTACGTCAACTCCGGTCTTCTGGCCGACGTCAGCCCCTCGCGGCGCAGCGGCGCCGAAGGCATCGGCCTGTACCGCACCGAATTTCCCTTCATGATTCGTGATCGCTTTCCCGGCGAGGAAGAGCAGTACCAGATCTATCGCCAGGTGCTGGAGGCCTTCTCGCCTGCCCCAGTGGTGATGCGCACCCTGGATGAGATCGGAAGAGCGTCGTGTAGGGAAAGAGTGTAGATCTCGGTGGTCGCCGTATCATTAAAAAAAAAAAAAAAAACAAAAGATAAGATCGGAAAGCACACGTCCGAACTCCAGCGCCG
>CAJVYS010000179.1 GCA_913009875.1 uncultured Gammaproteobacteria bacterium
ATTGATCAATCCGGCCACCACATTCCGGCCCTCATTCATGAGGATGTTGAAGCGAAGGAGCGGGCCATGCCCGCGATGAAATTGCCGCTCGCCACGGAAAGTCGCTGTTTTGACTGTGTGGGAGCGGTACGTTCATCCAATGGCAGATCAAAATCTATGGCACTCGGGAAAAACACCATTGATACCGGCAGGTTGTTGTTGTCTCATTGGCCGGAGTCAGGGATGACATGGCCGGAATAATCAACCCTAAAAAGATAATCCGGTATCTCTGGATAGCCGTTTCGTTGTTCACTTTTGCCGTGGTGATCATCGATGGTGTCGATGTTGCAAAGGGTATTGCTATCTTCATGTTTATTCTGACGGTACCAGCAGGCATACTCGGTGCCCTGTTCATGGGACTATTGCAGGATTATGGTCTGCTGCCGACACGTGAAGTCTTTTTGGCGGTGTTAGTCTGGTTTGTCTATTTCTGTTTCGGGTACATTCAATGGGTTTGGTTTGTTGGCGGTATTATTGGCTGGCTGGCAAGGAAATATCGTTCCCGGAGAGCCTCTGATTGATTTTCTGCACTTTGCCCCCCCCCGTGTCTTCGTTGTGAAATGAGACCTTACTCTGCCGGATTAATCAATCCCGCTACAACCTGTCGCCCTTCATTCATCAAAATGTTGTAAGTGCGGCAGGCCGCCGCGGTGTCCATGATTTCCACGCCGATCTGCCGTGAGGTCAGTTCAGCGAGGATCTCCGCGCCGGGAAAGTCCAGCGTTTCTCCTGTTCCCAGCAACACCACCTCCGGCGCCAGCGCCACGATGGCTTGCAGGTGCTCAGCCAGCAGCTCGTCGAGGCTGTTGGGTGCCCAGTCGTCGATGAGCTGTTTGGGGCTGATGATGCAGCTGCGGGTGAGGGTTCTGACCTCCACCGGTTGCGGCTTGTCGGCCTCCAGGTTGGCCGGCAGGGTGATATTGATCGCGCCCGGACTGTAGGCGCGGATGCTGTAGGAGGTGAAGTCCCGTTCCTGATTGAATTTCATGTCGTTTCCCGAATGCGCGGCGTCATGGTCAAGGGGTGGGCGGGTGCGGTATACTTTGCGCCTTTTTTGCACACCGGATTGTTGGCTTTCTACGCATGTTTGACGAATTTCCAAGAATAAAACGCCTGCCGCCCTACGTTTTCAATATTGTAAACGACTTGAAGGCCAAGGCGCGCGCGCGCGGCGAAGATATCGTCGATTTCGGCATGGGCAACCCGGATCAGCCCACCCCCAAGCATATTGTCGATAAGCTGGTGGAGGCATCGCAGCGGGGTAACACACACCGTTACTCGGTCTCCCGGGGTATCCCCCGTCTGCGTCGTGCCATCTGCAACTGGTACAAGGATCGCTATGGCGTGGATCTGGATCCGGAGTCCGAGGCTATCGTCACCATCGGCTCCAAGGAAGGCTTGGCGCATCTGGCGCTGGCCACCGTGGGCCCGGGCGATGCGGTGCTGGTGCCCAATCCCTCATATCCGATTCATCCCTACGGCTTTGTGATTGCCGGTGCCGATATTCGTCACGTGCCGCTGGTACCGGGCGGGGATTTCTTCTCCGAGCTGGAGAAGGCGATAAAAGACACTTGGCCCAAACCGAAGATGCTGGTGCTGAACTTTCCCGGCAACCCCACCACTCAGTGCGTGGAGCTGGAATTCTTCGAGAAGGTGGTGGCCATCGCCAGGGAGCACGAGATCTGGGTGGTGCACGACATCGCTTATGCCGACATCGTCTTCGACGGCTACAAGCCGCCCTCTATTCTCGAAGTGCCGGGGGCCAAGGACGTGGCGGTGGAGTTCTACACCCTGTCCAAGAGTTACAATATGCCGGGCTGGCGGGTCGGCTTTATGGTTGGCAACCCGACCCTGGTAGCGGCGCTGGCGCGGATAAAATCGTATCTCGATTACGGCATGTTCACGCCGATCCAGGTGGCGGCCATTACCGCGCTGGAAGGGCCGCAGGAGTGCGTGAAAGAGATTGCCGACATGTACTGCAGTCGACGTGACGTGCTCTGCGACGGTCTCAATGCCATCGGCTGGACGGTCGAGAAGCCCAAGGCGACGATGTTCGTGTGGGCGCCGATTCCTGAACGGTATAAGCATCTCGGCTCGCTGGAGTTCAGCAAGAAGCTGCTGCAGGAGGCCCGCGTGGCGGTATCGCCGGGGGTGGGTTTCGGTGAATATGGTGACGACCATGTGCGCTTCGGCCTGATCGAAAATGAGCACCGAACGCGCCAGGCGCTGCGGGGCATCCGCGACATGTTTCGTGCCGATGCGGATGAGTGAGGTTTTTTCGGAAGCGGTGATATAAACGCAAAGATCGCAAAGGCGCAAAGAACGCAAAGAACGCAAAGGAAAAGAAGAGGTTAAGGAGGGTCTGGTCAATTCGTTATTCCGGTGAAGGCCGGAATCCATGAGGGGCAAATTAATCAGGGGTTCCTTAAAGCAAAAAGCAAGAGGGTTCTGTTGCATCGGCATGCTCTGCAACAGGATTTTTCAATTCGTTTCTTGGCGTTCTTTGCGCCTTTGCGATCTTTGCGTTGAAATTAGAAGGCTTGGCCAAGTCAGGTGCGCTTGATGCGCCACGAATCGAAAAGGGGAACAGTGTTGGAACCGGTAAAGGTAGGACTGTTGGGAATGGGCACCGTCGGCGGCGGTACCGTGAATGTACTCAAGCGCAACGCGGAGGAGATCGCCCGTCGTGCCGGCCGTGGGGTGTTGATTACCCACGCGGCGACCCGTGACATCAATAAGCAACGCATTTGCGATACCACCGGCATAACCCTCACCACCGACCCGCTGGCGGTGGTGAATGATCCTGAGGTGCAGATCATCGTCGAGCTGATCGGTGGTGATGGCCTGGCCCGCGAGCTGGTGCTGGCAGCGATTGAAAACGGCAAACACGTGGTCACCGCCAACAAGGCGTTGATTGCCAAGCACGGTAATGAGATTTTTACTCGGGCGCAGGAAAAGGGCGTGGTCGTGGCCTTTGAGGCCGCCGTGGCTGGCGGTATCCCTATTATCAAGGCGGTGCGCGAGGGCCTGGCGGCCAACCGTATCGAATGGCTGGCCGGTATTATCAACGGTACCGGCAACTTTATTCTCACCGAGATGCGCGATAACGGCAGCGACTTCGCCGACGTGCTCGCCGAGGCGCAGCGCCTGGGCTACGCCGAGGCCGATCCCACCTTCGACGTAGAAGGCATCGATGCCGCGCACAAGCTGACCATCCTCGCTTCCATTGCCTTCGGTATCCCGCTGCAGTTCGAGGCCTGTTTCACCGAGGGCATCACGCGCATCACCCGTGAGGATGTGAACTACGCCGAGGAGCTGGGCTATCGCATCAAGCACCTGGGCGTGGCGCGGCGCACTGACAAGGGCGTCGAACTACGCGTGCATCCGACCCTGATCCCCGAACGTCGCCTCATCGCCAATGTCGACGGCGTGATGAACGCGGTGCTGGTGAAGGGCGACGCTGTCGGTCCGACCCTCTATTACGGCGCCGGCGCCGGCGCCGAGCCCACCGCCTCGGCGGTGGTGGCGGATCTGGTGGATGTCACCCGTACGCTGACCGTCGATCCGGAAAACCGCGTGCCGCATCTGGCCTTCCAGCCCGATGCCCTGAGTGATCTGCCGATTTTGCCCATGGTGGCGGTGGAAACGGCCTATTACCTGCGTATGCAGGCTGCCGACAAGCCCGGTGTACTGGCTGACGTGACGCGGATTCTCGGCGATGCCGGTATCAGCATCGAGGCCATCCTGCAGAAGGAGCCAGTGGGCGAGAGCGATGCGACTATTATCATGCTGACCCACCGTGTGCTG
>CAJVYS010000180.1 GCA_913009875.1 uncultured Gammaproteobacteria bacterium
ATCCTTAAGCACTGTCTATCGCGTGACTCTGTCAGTTATCACCTCTTTCACTACGCTACGCTCTTCCGATCTCTTTTTTTATTGCTTGTTTTTTTTTTTAATGATACGGCGACCACCGAGATCTACACTCTTTCCCTACACGACGCTCTTCCGATCTGATAGCTTGCGCAACCCGAAAGCAACACAAACAAGGTCAACACGATGAGTTTCGGTTGCCGCCTGGCAGTCTCATTTGTTGTTATTGGCATGTAGGTTGTCTCCTGGAAATAGTTGTCAGTTCCCTGATTGCGTCGTGCACGATTCTTAAATAGGCTCCAAGGAATTAATTCCATGAATTGATCGAGCGAAAAGGGCGGTGGTATTCACCGCCCTCAGGCTTAAACCAGGCTTGAATCATTCACGACTCTGCTATTCATCCTTGCCGTGGTCTTCGTCTTCCCAAAACTTCCACTAGCTGCTGTCCTCATCTTCTTTATCTGCCGCCAGCAGGCGACCATTACCGGCATCGATTTTCAGTTCGGTTTTATCGCCATTCGCACCGATAACTTTTGCTTCCCAGATAAGGTAACTTTCTTCATCTTCCAATTCGATTTCACTGACTTTTCCAGGCAAGGCTATCGTGGCGATTTTTGCAGCCTCACGGGCAGTGATTTTGGCTTGACTGATCATCGCCGCATCATCATCGTCTTTTACACGCACGGATCCGTTTTGTGCTTCCGTAGGTAATTGCTCAATCACTACAACATCCTCTACCACCAGACCTTCGAAGGGTTTGTCCCTGGTGGTATCCGCCAGTACAGCGAGACTGCTTCCCAGTGATCCGGCTATTACAAGGGATATCAGGGTTGTCTTTAAGCTTGTCTTCAAGGTTTGCATGATGCTTCTCCTGTATTCATGCCCCGATTGGCATAGAAGACATTGTATTCCGGTCTACCTTGCGAACAGCTGTCCTGAGCCTTACCAAACCGTAAATAGACAGGGGTAATTTCTAGTTAGTGGCTGATTTTGAAAGCACTGTCTCGTGTCGTCAGTACAACAAACTGAATCTCTCCACGGCTGAAAAAGGGGTTTCCCGTAAGGCTTTTACCAACCAGGGGTTTGACGAAGGGCAAGAGCCGGTTATTCCGCACTACCTCTGCCGATTTAAGTGAGGCAACAACAGCGTCACGGGCCTTATCAAGATCGGGGCTGATTGTGCGCAGGATTCCCCAGTGGATCCCGTCGAAAGCCTTTGCAACAGCCACGAAAACCCTGCCTTGTGACGTTGCATACGGCGTCTGCCAGATTGACAGTGCCGGCGACGAACGGAATCAGTTCCTTGATGGTGGGCACAAACCGGCCCAGGAAAATATTCCGGGCACCGTGCCTGTCGAAAAAGCGACGAGCGTTATCGAAGTGTTCCTGTTTCAGAAACCCGTTCCCGTTACGCATCCAGCGCTGGCCGTAGCGTTTCCCCAGCCAGTATTAATCGCCGCATAAGTATTGGCATAAATATTGCGCTAATTACCGAAAAATAGACGCTATTCGAGCGCACGAACTTATGCAACGATTAATAATTCAGATTATCGCCAATGATGGCGCCCGCAACGGCGAATCCGAGCAGGGTAGTAAAATCAAGGTGCCCGCTTGCCGATGCGGCGCCCAGGAATAGCAGCAGTGTCGATCCCGGAATCAGCAGGCCCACGACCAATGCCGTTTCCACCAGGGCTGCAACAAAGGCTACCCAGTAAGCGGCACTCTGAAGGTGCTCGATAGCGGGAAGGAGAAAGTGGGTGATCTCGTCAATCATGCTCTTGTCAAGACCGCTTCTAACGATCGATTACGTATTCTACGCAGCCTGAGACCGGGCCTTGGAATGAAAATAGTAGCAGGGTGACACATCAGGGTGTTGGAATCTTGCGAAACGGTAAGGGAAAATTATGATGATGGCAGTGATACTCAGGTGTCTGCCTGACATCGGGAAATCGGCTAAAATCTCACCTGGCCGCTTACTTGGCAAGGGGTCTGGAAAGGGGTCTGGAAAGGGTCAGCTATATGTTTTATCAGATTGAAAGCATGCGAAAGCGAATGGTGCTCATGCTCTGCCTGTTGCCGTCGCTGGTTACTGCGACTGAGCCCGCCACGGCCGTTGCGGAGGCCGGAAACTGGCAAGCGGTCACGACGGCATTTGCCCGCGTCAGTGCCCGCCAGCAGGCAATGCTGGGTCTGCCGTTTGCCGCGCGCATCGTTGCATTGAATGTGGAACCCGGCGCCAGGGTGGCGGCGGGTGATGAGCTGGCACGATTCGATGCGCCATTACTCAGGCAGCATCTGGCCGCCTGGCAGCAGGCGTTGCTGGAGGTTCGGCTGGCGCAGAAGCGGCTTAAGGTTTTGCGTGAAAGCGAATCCCAACATGCCATTACCCGACGCGAACAGGTGACGGGTGAGCTGGCCGTCGCACAGGCACAGGGCACGGCTCGCATGTACTGGGAGACGCTGGCCGCCGATCTTGACCTGCTGCATCTCAAAGGTGATGCAAAAACGCTGGCGGCGCGAATCGACAGGGAAGGCGTGCCGGCCGTAGCGCGGGCCTATGGCAGTCTGCGAGCCCCCTTCGCCGGCATTGTCACTAAGCGCCAGGTTGCCCTGGGTGAACGGGTCGATGCGAACAGTCCCGTGTTCGAACTGGAGTCGCTGAAACTGATCTATCTGGAAGTGGGTGTTCCCCAGGCGGCGCTGCCGGTGTGGAAAGGCGGAGAAACACGCTGGCATGCCGGTGCCGCACAGGGATTGCTCAAGCCGCTGGATGGCGCCGCGCTGTTTGATGCAGACAGCGGTCTCTGGCTGTTGCGCTACCAGGCCGAGAACCCGGATCGGCTGCTGCGCGACGGTGCCTGGGTCGAGGTCGAACATGTTGCTGCGCCGCAACCCGTGGCCTGGGTGCCCGCGGCGGCCGTGGTGGCACGCAACCGAAAAACCTGGTGTGTCATTCGGGACGGTGATCGGTTCAAACCCGTCCGGGTCGAGGTTGGCCCGGCTGTGAGTGGGCGCGTACCGGTTCTTTCGGGTCTTGCTGCCGGTGACGAAGTGGTGACCGAGGGTGCCTACGAACTGCTTTATCGCGATCTCAAAGAACTGATCAAGTTCGTGGACTAGCCTGGTCGGCCAGATGCTCAAACAGCTCCTTCACCATCCCATCGCCGTTATCCTCGGTGGCCTACTGCTAGGCCTGGGTGGACTGGTGAGCCTGCGTGGATTGCCGGTGGATCTGTTCCCACGCCTGGACTATCCGCTGATCAACGTCATCACGCACTATCCGGCCGGCACGGCGGAAGACATGGAGCAGCTGATCACCCGGCCCATCGAGAACGCCATGTTGGGGCTGACCAACCTGCGTCGGGTGCGCTCCACCTCGGCGCCGGGCTTTTCCCAGGTGACGGTGGAGTTCACCTGGGGCGTGGATGTGTTGCAGGCCCGCCAGCTGGTTGGTAACCGGCTGGCGACTGTCAGTCTTCCCTCTGGCACGACACCGGAGCTGGAGAACATCGGCACCTCGCTGGCCATGCTGTCGACCTATACCCTGAGCGGCGGCGATCCGGTGGCCACCCGCACCTTTGTCCAGTACCAACTAGCACCACGATTGGCCGCCCTGCCGGGCATCGCCCGGGTGCAGGTGATGCGCGGCGGCGCGGCGGCCCGGCCTCTCGGCCGTGCACTTCGCCGGCGTGGGAGGCGGAATCGCCCTGTCCGCCGTCCTTGTTTCGCAACTGGCGGAGGCTGGATACGGGTGGCGGGCGCACTGGCTCGCCAGCGGGGCGCTTTCCATGGCCGCCCTCGGCGCG
>CAJVYS010000181.1 GCA_913009875.1 uncultured Gammaproteobacteria bacterium
CCGTCATGAGTACAGCAGGCAGGACCATTTGGACCTGCTTGACTTGCTCAAGTCCCTGCCGTGCCGGGTCATCCTCTCCGGTTACCCGTCCGCCCTGTATGACGGCATGTTGGGAGATTGGAACTGCGTGGAACTACAGGCCATGACCTGGGGCGGCCCGCGCACGGAGAAACTCTGGTACAACTACGACATCGACCGCGTGCACTGGGCCACCTACGCGGGAAAAGACTTCACCGACCGCCAGCGCATCAAGCGCAAGGCAGAACGTTGGGCAAGGAATTACCAGGCACTACCCCCCGCGGAACGGCTTGCCCTGTTGGCGGCGATCATGGCGGTGGAAGCGGTGGAGACGGATTAACGAGGTGACAGCCCGCGCCATGAAAGGCAAGGCAGACAATCCCGGCCCGGACAAGGCGGGGCTTTCGATCCTGCCCAAGGCCAAACTCATTGCAATGATCCTTGAACAACGCGAGGACACGCGCATCCGGCTTGAAGAAAAAGACCAGCAGATAACCGAGTTGAGCGAACAACTCACCAAATTGCAAGGCGAGATCGACAAGGAGAAGGCCGAGCAAAAGATCAAGGATATCAACAAGCACGTCAACCAACCGACCTCGAAGAGACCGGAATGGGACAAGGACGGCAACCCGAAGCCGACAACAAAAGGCCAAAAGAAAAAGCGCAAAAAGAGAACCGGCTGCGGCAATCTGGGAAAATCCGGCCTCACGCCTGACGAGACACATTTCATCCCCCTTGCATCATGTCCTTGCTGCAGCAATGGCCTGGGCGGCAGGAGAGGCAAAGCGGACAGCGGACGGTGGGTGGAAGACATTCCCCCGCCCGCTACGATGCCCACCGTATTCAAAGAGGTAACGGAATCCAAGTGGTGCGACCACTGCAAGAAAATGGTCTCGTCAACATCCGAAAAGGCACTGCCGGGTTCGGACATCGCCCTGAACGCCATGATAGAGATGGCCTACTTGTGGGTGATGTGCGCGCTGTCCTTTCCGAAGATCAGGGATTTTTTCATCGACTTCAAGACACTGAGGCTGTCGACGGCCGGCATCTCGAGAATCATGATCCGGTTGAGCGGCATATTGCAGCCGGTTGATGAGGAGATATTAAACGACGTCAAGCAGGGGGCGAAGATCTGGGCCGACGAGACCGGCTGGCGGGTCAAGGGCAAGCTGTGGTGGTTATGGATATTCGCCAATGGTCGCAGTGCCTATTATTGGCCCGACAAGACACGCGGGGGGGCGGTCGTTGAGCGGCTCCTGGGTGAGGTGTTCTTGGGTATCCTGATCGTGGACGGCTGGCACGCCTACACGAAGATTGTCTGTGACCGGCAAACCTGCATGGCGCACATATTCCGCAAGATACGCGCCTTCATTGACGCCTTTCCCCAATACCGTTCCATCATGAAATTCTACCTGAAGCTGCGGCGGATCATCAGGGACGGTGAGAAACTGCAAGCGGCGCGTGATGGGTTGAGCGAGCTGGTTTTTCAGCGGCGGTTGAAGGCTCTGGAACAAAGGCTGGACGCGTTGCTGGAATGGAAGAACCCCAATGACACGCTGAAGGAGGTGATCAAAAAAGTCCGCCGCCAGAAGGAACATATACTGACCTTCATCAAGCATGAAGGCGCGCCCCACCACAACAACTACGGTGAATACATCATAAAGAAGGGGGTCGTGAAGCGGAAGATGTCCGGTGGCAGCATGTCTGCCGAAGGTGCCAGAGCCTATGCTTGCATACAGTCGATCACCATGACATGTCAGTTAAGGGGCATTTCCTTCCATCGCTTTCTTAAAGCCAGTTTGGTTTGTTATATCCGTACGGGAAGGCCTATGTTGCTGGCTGAATATGAGTCCAGATTGAAACCGGTGGCAATCGCTGCTTAAATCCAGTTTAAGCTCACTTAAATTAAAACAGGGTTCAAGGTTCTGTCTACGCTTTTATCTTTTTCAATAGCTGGTAGGCTTTTTGTTGCCTTTCTGTTGGCTGGGTATCCATGACAAAACAGGGCTCTGATACCTCCGCGTCGCGACGTCTGCAGGTATTGCGAACAATCGATTTTAGATTGCTCAGCAGCGACTGGAAGCTGTGTGCCGGTGAACCATCGGCTAGTTTTTTACTGCATACTTTCTCTTGCGCGTGATCCGAACGTGTTGCCGGGGCAACAGGATCGTGCATTCTTTTTGCGTCTTGTGCTTCATCGGCAAAAAGCAGCGGGCGCCATGCCTCCATCATGTGCCACTTAACGTAGTAAGACAGCATACAAATAAACAAATGGGTTCTGACTCGATTTTCGCCATAGTGATAAATCGGTCGCACTTCCAGGTCGGTTGTTTTGATCGAGCGAAACGCACGTTCTACCTGGCTGAGTGATTTGTAATCCAGCACAATATCGTTGGCAGTACGCTTGTGTGTTTTCAACGAACTGCGGATCACATAGATGCCATCGAGTTCGGCTTCTCTGCTAACACTCTGTGTATCCATTTCAAAACTAAATGTTGCTTCTGCAATGTCGAGCTTGATGTGTTTCGCCATCTTGTATTGATTAATGACTCGCCCCGTTCGCACGCCAATCTTGGCTGCCCCTTTGAGGGTTCCTTTGTTCACCATCCGCCGAACCTTCGTTAGCGCTGCGCTGCTCGCTTCCAGTAACGCACTGCGTGTTTGACTGCGGTGGTAAGCCAACTCGGGATTACGGCAAGCAATGAGCCGTTCTCCAGGAAAATCAGCGTGCGTGAATTCAAATAGATTCCGCTCATCAAATAGCGTCAACTGAATCGCTTTCTCATCACATAATTTGCGAATCGCACCGGACCTGAGTGCGGTAATCCAATCAACGCCTGGACGCTCGCGTAACACGTTCAACTGGACTTCTGAAATCATCCCCCGATCCCCAACCAAGACGACCGATTCCAGTCCAAAGTCATGTTGTATCCGCTCAACTTGTGGTAAAAAGGTGCTGGCATCGGCGGTATTGCCCGGGAAGACAGAGAGTGAGATCGGACAACCTCTTCTATCGGTTAACAGGCCGTAATTCACTTGCAGCTTGCCTTTTTTCTGATCTCGACTGTAGCCGCGTTTACCCAGCGGGCACTGCTTGCCCTCGAAATAGCTGGAAGACAAGTCATACAAGACATGATCACCTGGGCTTAAGTGTCGCTTAGCCAGTTTTTTCTCGATGGTGTCCTGGCGTTCATAGAGCCAATCCATTGCGGCATAAAGATCATCCTCGCTGGCGCCTTCCGTACCCAGCAATTCCCCTAAGGTCGAGTTTTCCCAGCTCCGGGAAAACGCCAACTTACTTTCGCGATGCAATATTCTGGACGCCACCATGGCCACCACCAAGTCGCGCTCGGTGCAGCGCCGACTGCCAAGTAAGTTGTTAAAGCCCAGTTTTCTCATGGCCAACAATACCGCATCAACGCCACCGTGAGCTTTGGAGTTCACGATATCAAAACACGCCTCAGGCGCCACCAGTGATTGGCCTTTTAATACTTGCCGAATGAGTTGCGCTTGTTTAAGGCTCAGGGAGGAAAGATTGGCGATGGTTCGTTTGACAATTTTTTTGCCTTCGCGAATGGATTCCCGCAGCAAAATGGCGGGCGGGGATTTTCGATTCGGAACGATATCGATGTACATGTCCTCACTATACATACTTTTCACTGTATTTCAAGCATAATATGCATATATTACATGGGTACACCTTGAGCGGGAAAACGGCAAGAATCGAGAAAAAGTGCATGTATTTCTGGGAGTTAATGCCTAAATGAGAAGGTTTCTTATTCGAACCTCAGC
>CAJVYS010000182.1 GCA_913009875.1 uncultured Gammaproteobacteria bacterium
CAAGCAGAAGACGGCATACGAGATATATCAGTGTGACTGGAGTTCAGACGTGTGCTCTTCCGATCTGCGGGCTTATGTTCCCCTCGCATCGACGAACATAGTCCTGCTACTGGTATTAATTTCACTATTTTCAAAGGACCGACATCATGACCAACAAAACCACTTATATCCGCTGGTTTAGAGAACTAAACATAGATGATGTGTCGCTGGTAGGCGGCAAGAATGCCTCTCTGGGCGAAATGTATCAGGAGCTGAGTCCCAGGGGGGTACGCATTCCAAACGGTTTTGCCATCACTGCCCAGGCCTATCGCTACATACTGGAACAGGCCGGCGCATGGGACGCCCTGCGTGCAAGCATGGATGGATTAAACCAGGACGATATGGATGATCTGGCTCGGCGCGGGGCCAGGGCCCGGGATATCATCTACAGCGCCGGTCTGCCGAAGGATCTGCAGCAGGAAATTCTGCAGGCCGCTCAGCAGTTAAATGATGAATATGGCAAGGGGCTCAGTCTGGCAGTGCGCTCATCCGCCACCGCCGAAGATCTGCCCACCGCCAGCTTTGCTGGTCAGCAGGACACCTATCTCAATGTCTCAGGCGACGCCGTATTGCTGGATGCCTGCCGCCGTTGTTTCGCCAGCCTGTTTACTGATCGCGCGATTCACTACCGCATCGATCAGGGTTTTGATCATTTTAAAGTGGCGTTATCCATCGGCGTGATGAAAATGGTGCGTTCCGATCTGGCCGCCAGCGGCGTGATGTTCTCACTCGACACCGAGACCGGTTTCCGCGACGTGGTCTTCATTACCGGCAGTTACGGTCTGGGTGAAAACGTGGTTCAGGGTGCGGTGGAACCCGATGAATTCTATGTCCACAAACCCACTTTCGCACAGGGGCACCGGGCCGTACTGCGCCGCCATCGGGGCGGCAAGGCAATCAAAATGATCTACACCACCGGCCATACCCGGGCCGCGACCCTCAACGTCCCTACCCCTGAAACAGACCGGCTGCGTTTCTGCATCGACGACGAGGATGTGCTGCAACTGGCCGATTACGCCATCAAAATCGAACAGCATTACAGTGAACAGGCGGGACACACCAAGCCCATGGATATGGAGTGGGCCAAAGATGGTCTCGACGGCAAGCTTTATCTGGTCCAGGCGCGGCCGGAAACAGTCGCCTCGCAGCAGAAAGGAACCATCCTTGAACAGTTTCATTTACAGGGTGGCGGCAAAATTCTGGCTCGGGGCTATGCCATCGGCACCCACATCGCCACTGGCAAGGCCCGTTATATTTCTGATGTTGCCCATCTGCACGAGTTCCAGCCTGGCGAGGTACTGGTGGCCAACACTACCACTCCGGACTGGGAGCCGGTAATGAAACAGGCTGCCGCCATTGTCACTAATCATGGCGGCCGCACCTGCCACGCCGCCATTGTTGCGCGAGAATTAAATATCCCCGCCGTGGTCGGCTGCGGCGACGCCACCGACAGCATTCCTGATAGCGAGATGATCACCATCTCCTGCGCAGGCGGTGACGAAGGTCGGATCTATCAGGGTGAAATTCCCTTTGAGGTAGAACGCACCGATCTGTCCGACCTGCCCCGTCCTCACACCAAAATTATGATCAACCTGGGCAACCCGGATCTGGCCTTCTCCACCCGTTTTTTACCCAACGATGGCGTTGGCCTGGCGCGACTGGAATTTATCATCAATGAGTACATCAAGGCTCACCCGATGGCCCTGCTCCACCCCGATCGGGTAAAGGATAAAAATGAGCGCAGGGCGATTGAAACGCTAATCCATGGCTATCAGGACGGCGCGGAATTCTTTATCCAGAAACTCTCGGAAGGCGTAGCCACCATCGCCGCCGCCTTCTGGCCCAAACCAGTGGTAGTGCGTATGTCCGATTTTAAAACCAACGAATACGCTACCCTGCTGGGTGGTCGCGGCTTTGAACCAGAGGAAGACAACCCCATGATCGGCTTTCGCGGCGCCGCCCGATACACCCATCCCGCCTATGCCGAAGGCTTCGCACTGGAATCTGCGGCGATGAAACGAGTGCGTGACGACATGGGACTGATCAACGTGAAGCTGATGATCCCCTTCTGCCGCCGGGTGGGTGAAGGCGAACGGGTGCTTCAGGCAATGGCAGACAATGGATTAAAGCGTGGCGAGAATGGGCTGGAAATCTATGTGATGTGCGAAATCCCCAACAACGTGATCCTGATCGATCGTTTCGCGCAACTGTTTGATGGCTTTTCCATTGGCTCCAACGATCTCACCCAGCTCACCCTGGGCGTGGATCGGGATTCGGAAATTGTCGCCTTCGATTTCGATGAACGCGACGAGGGTGTAAAAGAAATGATCCGCATGGCGGTGGAAGGCGCGCGGCGCAATCAGCGCCACTCTGGCCTCTGTGGCCAGGCTCCTTCCGACTATCCGGAAATGGCTGAATACCTGGTTGAGATTGGCATTGATTCCATGAGCCTGAATCCGGACACAGTGCTTGCCACTACCCGCCATGTGCTGGAGGTCGAGAAAAGCCTTGATGCCGGTAAAGGAAGGCGATAGACAAACATCTGTAGGTTCGCCTACTATAAAAAACTCAGCGAAAGCTGTCCGCTGATGTTGCTGGAAGATGGCATGGCCCAGGATGACTGTGATGGCTGGAAACAGTTGAACCAGGCAATCGGCTAGCGTATCGAACTGGTCGGTGATGATCTGTTCTGCACCAACCCGGCTATCATTACCCGCTGCATCAAAGGAATTTGAAAATACCTTAAGCTATATTGCCAGTGCTCCAGGTAATGGCGGCATTCCAGAAGGCGATAACGCGATATTCATGTTCATACCCAAGTTTTGAAATCGTGCCCGTGTCCAGGGCAAGACGTTGTCCGGCTTCGGCGGGAAAACCTGTCCAGCGCGAAGCGAGAATACGCAGAAAGTGCCCATGGGCGAACACCAGCACATCGCCATCGGTCTGGATAAGTTGTTCAATGGCATTATCTGCTCGTTGCCCGACATGATGCAGTGTTTCGCCATGATGAATATTGGCGTTCCAGGTAACCCAGTCCCGACCCCACTGCCGGCGGATATCAGCAGTAGTGCGGCCTTCAAATTCACCGTAGTCCCACTCGCACAACTGCGGCATAATTCTCGCGTTCGGGAAACCCGCCAGGCCGGCGGTTTCCCTGGCACGGGCCAGGGGTGATGTAAAAACAGCCGCAAAATGGATTCCGATCCGGTCAATTCCCCGGCCCAGTTCACGCGCCTGACTCCGACCATGGGCATTCAGGGAAACATCCGTCAAGCCGGTATGCTTGCCTGCAGCACTCCAGTCAGTTTCGCCATGACGTGCAAGCCAGATCGTGGGAGGTCTTTTCATGCCACCAATTTGTTGAGTAGGGGTTTCATTAATTGTCAGATAAAAATAAGCCGGTGTTGGTTGGCGGCAATCCTCATCGCGCCTGGTTTACGGTACACTACTCGTCATGGAATTTTAATTCAATCCACCCGGAGATACAGCTGATGAACCGTTTGTTTAACACAGTACGCCATTCTGTGCTGGCTATTATTCTGGTGCTACTCGTTCCTGCTGCCCGTGCCTACGATGAAGTAAATCCCCGGGAGATCGGAAGAGCACACGTCTGAACTCCAGTCACACTGATATATCTCGTATGCCGTCTTCTGCTTGAAAAAAAAAAACAAAAACCAACTATTACAATCCATAACAATTTAACAAAAAAGATGAAATTCGTGCTGTACGTAATCACACTCACCATTCTCTGTTGGCCTT
>CAJVYS010000183.1 GCA_913009875.1 uncultured Gammaproteobacteria bacterium
CCTGGCGCGCCCGGAATAGCGCCTTCTGCCGGGGGCTGTGTACGTTCACGCCGCCGTCTCCGGTGGTTTCGACAGCGAGGAAATTGGCCTCCGGATAGCGCGCGATCACCAGCGACTGCACGCCGTCAGAAACCCCGGAAGACGGCATGCAGCCGAACGGCTTGATGCTCAGGGTCAGGTGCGCCTTGTGCTGGGTCACCCCCTGGATCAGCTTGGCGACCTCCATGTGGCCCTCGCCGCCGCGCAGCTCGTTGGCGTAGTAATCGCGGCCGAGACGGGCCAGTTCGTCCATATCGGGCAGGTGGTAGCCGGCCAGACCGATGTGGCGTGCGTAGCGATAAAAACAGCGTTGCAGGACGGCGCGGCCCAGTCGCAGCAACAACAACTGCCGCAGCGGCGCGAACTCCCAGCGCCGGCGGCCGCCGGGCCGCTCACTGCGCAACAGCATGCGTTCGCGGGTGTCGTAGGCGGCCTCCCAGATGCTGTACAGCACCCAGCTCACCACCGCCTGCACCTCGCATTCGGCACCCTCAGCCTCAAGAAAGCGCTGCAAGCGGTAGTTGCCCTCGCCTTCGGTGGTCATGGCCCAGAACTCGCCGATGATGGCGACCTTCGGCTTGGCTTGCAGGCGGTTGACCGGCACGGCCGCCAGCCGTTGGTGGCACTGGCGCAGCGCATGCCGCAGTCCGCGGCGTTTGCGTAACGCGGCGCACAACAGGCTGCGGCATTCCTCCAGTGCCGCGTCGGTGCTGCCCGCCACGACCTCATAGGGGCGGATGCGGTAGCCCATGGCGTTGACCACGTCGCCGAGCATGGCGGCCTTGAGCAGTGTGATGAAAAAGCCGGTCGTCAACTCCAGGCCGGTATCGGCCTCGCTTTGTTGCAGGCTGCCGGCGTTCTCGAACAGCAGCACGCGAAAGCCCTCGAAGCCGGCATCACGCAGCGCCTTGCGGTATTCGGTCACATACATGCCGAAACGGCAGGGTCCGCAGGCGCCGGCGGTGACGAACAGATAATCGTTGACGATCTGCTCGCGGCTCAGCCCCTCGACGTCACGCAGGTGAATAAGGTGTTTGATCAGGTTGCCGACGGTGAAATAGGTCGGATTGCACTGACTGCGGTTGCCGAACTCTTTGCCACACTGCAACGCCTCTCGGTCCGGACAGGGCAAAGCCTGCAGGTGGTAGCCGAGCGACGACACCGCGGCCTCGATCAAGCCATCGTGCATGGCGGTCAGGCCCCCGAACAGCAGGGTGGTACGCCCGCGCTGGGCCTTGCTGAAGGTCCGTGGATTGGGATCGTGCCACTGAGCTATCGTTTCCATAGTGCCTCCTTATTCTCAGCCTTCTCACTCAGCCGCTGGCCGTATGGCGCGGCACGGTAACCCCCTTGCCACCGCCTGCCGCCAACTGCTGCCAGTAGCGCTCCAGGGCATAGGCAAAGGTCCGCACACGGATCTTGATGCTGCCGCCGGGCTTGTTGGCGTCCACGTCGTGCAGGGCCAGGAACGGCGTGCGGCTGGTGGACAGAATCTTGTCGATCAGCCCGTAGGTGGGTGCGTCGTGGCCGCACTTGAAACTCGACAGGTCGACCACCGCGACATGGGGGTGACGTGCAGCGAACTTCGCCGCCCACACCTTTTGCGCACTGTTGACCGAATAGTTCTCCGGCCACACGTCACGAATATCGAACACGTCGGTAATCCGCCCGCTGCGCAGGTCGTCCCGGAACAGCGGTTCCAGCCAGGCCGGATCCTTGGGGATGGCGCGCAGCGACAGCACCGGGTAGCCCAGCGCCTGGAACTCCTCGAGCACCTCGTGGTTGAGACCCGGATCGTCGTGGTAGGGACGCCCCAGCATCAACAGCACCAGGCGGCTATCATCGACCGCCTGATCCAGCAGCGCCCGGCCGCGCGTCTGCAGATCGTGATCGCAGGCGGCCATGGCCGCCCAGCCCTGTTCGCAGGCCCAGTCGTTCTCGTCCAGGGTGATGTCCAGACGCTGGCCCCAGGTCTCGAACAGTTGCTGGCGCAGCAGCGTCGGCAACTCGAAATTGAGTGCCCGATCGATGAAGGCCACGCCGGCGGCGGCGAACCGGTCGCGCTCCTTGGTGAAGGCCGCCCTCGCCACCGCGGGGGTGCCGGCCAGCACCGGGCAGGTACTGGCGCCTAGAAGATGGGACAGGAAGCTCGCCGTATGGGTGATGCAGGGAAACCAGATGGCATCCAGCGGCCGGCGCGCCTGCTTGGCGTGCAGCAACTGATGGATGTGGGCCAGCGTGACCTTGGCGGGGAAACAGGGATCGACCGAGCCGTATTTGCCGCCCTCCCGCCACAGTTCTTCCGAGCTTGCGTCGGAGAACACGATGTTGCGTGCGCCGATACCCAGACTCTCCAGGTAAGTGCGCATGAACGGCGCCACCATGTAGTGGTTGAGGACACGCGGGATGCCGATGCGCAGCTCGGCACGGCGGGCATAAGCCATCTCGCTGCTGCGCACAAAGGCCCGGCGTACCGGGCGGCGCCGCACCGGACCGCATCCGAACCAGACCCGGCTCACCACCTCGTCGTCGACCGGACTGCCGGCGGCCGGCAGCGGCGCCGGTTGGTGGCTGTGTCGGAATACCGCCTCAGCTTCGTAATCCACCAGGTTCGGGTAACGCGACTTGAGGCGTTTGCGCGTCTGGTTGAGCGTCACCACCGCCTGCTTGGACTCGACCGTGCCCTTCTCGCAGGCAAACCCGGCGATATAGCGGCTGGTGGCGCCTTGCGGGGTGCGGGTGTCGATGAAGGTGCGCGCGCAGTGGTTGTCGCAAAAGCCGCAGCGGGTGGTGGCGTCGGTGCGGGCGGTGTATTCGAGGTGTATCGCCGCCTCCAGACCGATGAAGCGGGACTCACCGCGTTGCTCGACCTGTCGCCGCGCCTCCAGGGCGGCGCCGATGGCGCCGGCCTCGCCGCAATGTGGATGCACCCGCACCTCGGCCCCCGGCACGCGCGCGCGAATATAGTCCACCTGGGCCTTGACCGCCGCCAGGTTGTATTGGGTGCCGCCCTGCAGGACAAACTTGCGACCCAGTTCGGCCAGCCGCGGGATCTGCACCACGTACTGCCAGATGTTCTTCGGCAGCACCTGCGCCAAACCGGCGAACATCTCCTCGCGGGAAAAACCTTCTTTCTGGAAATTGACCCGGTCGGCATCCAGGAATACCGCGCAGCCGTAGGAAAAACGCGGCGCCAGGCGCGCCTGGAAGGCGACCTCGGCGAAGTCCTGCAAGGCCACGCCGAACTGGTCGGCCATCGCCTGCAGCAGCATGCCGTTGCCGGCGGAACACTGGTTGGAAAGACGGAAGCTCTTGATCACCCCGTTCTGCAGGAACAGCACCTTGATGTCCTGACCGCCGATGTCGCAGATCACATCCACGTCGTCGCCGCAGTAGCGCTGCGCGCTCATCATGTGGGCCACGGTCTCGACGATGTTGGCATCGGCCTGCAGCGCCTGGTCCAGCACATCGGCGGCATAACCGGTGGCGCCGAAACCGAGCACATCGAGGTCGCAGCCACGGGCCCGAACCTGGTCGCGCAGTTCGGCCAGCAGGCCCTTGGTATCATCGATGGGGTTGCCCTGGGACAGGCGGTAGGCCTTGGCCAGCAATTCACCCTGCGCGTCGATCAGCACCGCCTTGGAGCTGGTGGAGCCGCCGTCCAGGCCGATATAGCCGCCCAAGATCGGAAGAGCACACGTCTGAACTCCAGTCACAC
>CAJVYS010000184.1 GCA_913009875.1 uncultured Gammaproteobacteria bacterium
TTTTTTTTTTTTTCAAGCAGAAGACGGCATACGAGATATATCAGTGTGACTGGAGTTCAGACGTGTGCTCTTCCGATCTCCCGGCATACCTCTTTACCGGACAGCGGCTGCGTATCCCCAGCGAGGAGCCGTTCCAATATTTAACGGGGGCGTGGAAGGTGGTGACAGTACGGCCGTTTCCCATCCAGCCGGGCAATACCGTTTCCATCTACGTAGAAAGTTTGTTGGAAGGACGGCCGTCTGGCCAATTTGGTGATCAGCCTCTACAATTTTTTCCTCAGGATACAGGATACGCTGCCCTGGTTGGCATTGACGCCTTTGCCGAACCGGGCCTTTTTACGCTGCGCTTGGAAGGCAGTGGCAACCAACCGTGGCGGCCGTTTCAGCAAACGGTGCAGGTAGAAGACGGCAACTACGGCTTGCAGCAAATTGAAATACCAGAAAACCTGGCAGCTTTACTCGACCCAATGGTTCGTCAAACCGAAGACGCGCTTCTGGCTACTTTTTACAACAACAGCAGCGAACTGCAACAGTGGCTTGTGGATGGCCTGCGGATTCTGTTCAACGAGGCGCAGGCGCGCGGCGACTGGCAGCAGGCCGGCCAAGTGGTGGACCAGATGACCGCGTTGCCGCCGGGCGCTCTGTTGTCCGTTGTGGTGCCGCGTAACAGTTGGAAGATCACCTGGAACAATGGATTGCGGCTCAGATCGCGCTCGGGCTGGAGTTCTTCGACCAGTTTCTCGAAGGGCAACTCCTGATGGGCGAAGGCGCCGAGGGCGGTATCACGGACGCGCTGCAGCACCTCCCGAAACGGCGGGTTGCCGGCCAGTGCCGTGCGTAGTACCAGCGAGTTGACAAAGAAGCCAATCAGGGCTTCAAGTTCAGGGCGGACACGACCGGCGATGGGCGAACCGACGATGATGTCGTCCTGGCCACTGTAGCGGTGCAGCAACACCTTGAACACGGCGAGCAACAGCATAAACAGCGTGACGTTCTCGCTATGGGCCAGGACGCGCAACGAATTCGCCAGCGACGCCGGGAGAGTGAAACGATGTGCGGCGCCGCGGCTGGTCGCCACCGGTGGGCGCGGCCGGTCGGTGGGTAGTTCAAGCGCGGGAACGCCGGCAAGATGCTCCCGCCAGTAGTCGAGCTGTGTCTGCAGATACTCGCCCTGCAGGCGTTGGCGCTGCCAGGCCGCAAAGTCGGCATACTGAATGCGTAACTCGGGGAGCGTCAGACGCCGGCCGGTGGCAAAGGCGCTATACAGGGCGGTCATTTCCCTCGCCAGCACGTCCATGGACCAGGCATCGGTGACGATGTGGTGCAAGGTGAGCAGCAAGGTGTGATCGTCTGGTGCCCACTGTAGCAGGCGGGCGCGCAGCAACGGGCAGCGGGCCAGGTCGAAGGGCCGCGTGGCCTCTTCCGCTGTCAGCCCCTGCTCCACCTGCTGACGTTGCTGCCCCGGATGGAGACTCACCTTGATCACCGGCAGTACCACGGTCGCACTGGCTTCAATACGTTGTACCGGGTTGCCCTCATCAAGCTCGAAGCGGGTCCGCAGGACCTCGTGCCGTTGTACAAGCTCGTTCAGGGTTTGTTCAAGCGCGGCGATCTGCAGTGGGCCGGGGAAAGGGATCGCCAGTGGCACGTTATAGGCGGTACTGGTGGGATTAAAGCGGCTCAGGAACCACAGGCGCTGCTGCGCGAACGACAGGGGAGCCCGGTCGGGCAGCGGCCGTCGCGGCAAGGTGTCCGGGGCATCGACAGCGATACCTTCTTGCGCCAGCAGGGTATCAAGCAAATCGCGCTTGCGCGCATCCAGCACGGAGGGCTGTGAAGCGGTCATTGCAACACAGCCTCCAGCTCCTCGGCAGCTACCAGATGGTCCAGGGAGAGCAACAACTCGGCCGTGCGTTCTAGGCGCTCTGCCAGAGCGGGATGCCCGGTCATCGCCTCGGCGAACTCTGCTATGGTCGGGGATTCAAAGATCCATTGCAGCGGCAGTTGCGCCCGGAAGGCGTCGTTGATGCGTGCCGTGAGCTGGGTGGCGAGCAGCGAGTGGCCGCCGAGATGGCTGAAAAAATTGTCGTGGATTCCCACCCGCTCCACCGTCAGTGTCTCCGCCCAGATACCGGCCAATGCCCTCTCCACGGTGTTACATGGCGCCACATGGCCGCTGTCGGGCTCAACACGCAAGCTGTGCGGTGTCGGCAGGGCCCGCCGGTCTATCTTTCCGTTGGCCGTGAGCGGCAGGGTCTCAAGGAAGGTGATGCTGGATGGCAGCATGTAATCGGGCAGCCGGTTGAGCAGGTGGCTCTGCAGGTTGGGCGTCAGGTGGCGTTGATGCAGGGCCTGCAAGGGTTGGTTGCCGTAGTCCGCGCAATCGCGCAGGGGCAGGTTGCCATGAAAGGGGAATACCGGTGCTGGTGGTGTGTCGTTGCTCTCTGCGCAGCGCTCCAGCAGCACGTCATAGCCCCCCTCCCGGCTGTCAAGATTCCAGCTCAGCGCCACGGCATAACCTCGCTGCGCCGCCCACTGGGACCACAGCCCCGGATCAATGGCGCCGTCTGCCGCCCGCTCTGCAACCTCAACAAGCTCGCGAGCTCCTCTCGTGCCTTCTGTTTCCATCAGGCGAGCGGCAACGGCGGCCGAGGCGATCCGTGTGTTGGGCACCTGCCGCAGAACCAGGCGCCCCGGTGCCTTTTCACTCAAACGATCCCCCAGCCGATCCAGATCGAGGTCGGCCTGCCAAGGCAGTTCCTCAGTCGCGGGGGCAGAGGATGTCTCGGCACAGCGTAGTACGACGTCGTAGCGGAACCGGTTGAGTTCGTTGTGGCCCGGACTACGCTTGAGTTGGAACTCCACGCTGCGCACCTGTGGGAAGCGACGGGCGAAGGCGAGGAAGAACAGCGGGTCCAGCGCCAGCTCGCCGTCCTGGGCAAGCCGCCTAGCAACGGCGCTTCGCAACACATCCGGGTTGGGCTCATTGGGCGAGTGGTGGAGTTCGATGTCGGTGTGAAAGACGCGCAGCAGGCCGAAGTGGCGCACATCACCGATGAACAGACGACCGCCGGGGGCGAGTACAGTCAGCGCCTGTTCGAGCACCCGCTCGAGATAATGCACGCTCGGAAAATACTGGACCACCGAATTGAGTATGACGGTGTCGAACACTTCGCCGTCGGCGGCCGCTCCGGTTGCCCCTGTCGCCTCACAACAGCTTAGTCGCACGCACTTGTCCAGATGGCCGGCATGGACCTGCCTGCCGGTGAACTCGATGGCTGCCGCCGAGAAATCCGTGCCAATATAGGACTCGCAATCGGGCGCCAGCCGCAGCAGCAGCAGGCCGGTGCCGCAGCCGATCTCCAGCACGCGGCGCGGCTGGAGGCGGCGGATTTTCGCCACCGTTTCGGTGACCCAATCCGCCATTTCCCCGGCGGGGATCGCTGCGCCGGTATAGCTGTCATTCCAGCCGACGATGTTGAAAGTGGGGTCGGTGACCGGGACCTCGGCGCTGTAGGTATCGTCGTACAGGTTCTGCCAGTGGCTGACCTGCTCTTGTTCGACAGCGTCGTTTGAGATCGGAAGAGCGTCGTGTAGGGAAAGAGTGTAGATCTCGGTGGTCGCCGTATCATTAAAAAAAAAACAAAACTACCATCACCACATATAGAACTCATCACACAGTACACGTCTCTACATACTCGTGTCCACCACACGCCCTCATCTTTCAGTTCTCTCT
>CAJVYS010000185.1 GCA_913009875.1 uncultured Gammaproteobacteria bacterium
GCTGCACCATTCCATCACATGACGTTCTTGTGGTATACGCTCTTCTCACTCGGAGTGATATTTAGTGTCATGGAGCGTATGACTACTGCTGTTAGTCTCTCTTTGCACTTTGTTCTTTTTTTTTTTTTTTAATGATACGGCGACCACCGAGATCTACACTCTTTCCCTACACGACGCTCTTCCGATCTTGCTGGGCGTGCTCTGGTGGCTGTGGTTGTCCCAGCGTCACCGGGAGGCGGTCGCGGGCGCCTCAGTGGCGGCGGAATCGCTGCGTAAGTGGACGCTACTCGGTCTGGCCCTGGTTGTCGTGCAAACCGCCCTTGGCGGTTGGGTAAGCTCGAATTTTTCCGCCCTGGCCTGCCCGTCATTTCCCTTCTGCGGCGGTGCAGAGATGAATATCGCCGCGGGCTTCACGCTGCGCCAGCTCCTCGAGGTCAGCTCCCAGGGGCGGGTGGTCATCGAGCCGGCGGCGACGGTGGCCATCCATGTGATGCATCGCCTGGGCGCCCTTCTTGTCGTGTCGTTCCTGGCCTGGCTCGGCTATCGGCTGCTGAAACAGGACGGTCGCCCGCGGACCCTGGGCATGATCCTGCTTGCGCTGCTCGGCCTGCAGGCTCTGCTGGGCATGGCGATCGTCATTCTCGGTTCCCCTCTTGGTGTCGTCGTCAGTCACAATGCCACGGCGGCGTTGCTGTGGCTGACCCTTCTCGCGCTCATCCACGATCTTTCATCACCGCAAACCGTTCCCGGGCAATGCCGCTAGACCATCAGGCTGCCAGTATCCCGGCCAGCCATTGAAACCCACTGGCTGATCCCAATCTACCAGCGAGGGGTGGCAAACAAGACCCGCGATCCGCTGGATAATCATCCTGCCTGTGTCATGCTCTGGCAGAACGGTTCGGCTGCCTTCGTGTCCGGCAACCACCTGGCCGGTAAACTTTCTGAGGGTGAATAAATGAAAAAGGGTTTTTCCGCCGTGTTAGTGATTGCCGTGGTGGGTGTGGTGGGCCTCTATTTTTGGTTGCAGTCGCCCGGCGATGGTGATGACGGCGGACGGCTCGCCCTGTATGGCAACGTCGACATCCGCGAGGCACAGCTTGCCTTCAATGGCAGTGAGCACATTGCGGAAATCCTCGTCCAGGAGGGTGACCGCGTTGCCAAGGGGCAGCTGCTGGCCCGCCTGCACACGGAGCTTCTGCAGGCAAGGCTGGCCGAGGTCCAGGCCGCGGTGGAGGCCCAACGGCAGATAGTGGCCCGGCTGGAGGCGGGCAGCCGCCCGGAGGAGATCCGCAAGGCCGAGGCCGAACTTGAGGCCGCGCGCGCCCAGGCCAAGGCGGCGCACGACAGCTACCGGCGCGTGGCGCAGCTGCTGGAGAGGAAACTGGCCTCGCCGCAGGACGAGGAACAGGCCCGCTCGCAGGCCGATGCCGCTGCCGCCCAGGTGAAGGCGGTGCAGGCCACCCTTGCCCTGCTCAAGGCCGGCGCGCGCAAGGAAGACATCGCCGCTGCCCGCGCCCAGCTGGTGGCACGCGAGGCGGCCCTGAAACAGGCCCGGCAGCGCCTCAGCGACGCCAGCCTGTACGCCCCCGCCGACGGCATCATCCGCAATCGCATCCTTGAGCCCGGTGACATGGCCTTCCCCCAGTCGCCGGTGCTGACCCTGGCCTTTCTCGATCCGGTATGGGCGCGCGCTTATCTGCCCGAGCCCATGCTCGGCCGCGTACGCCTGGGGGCCACCGCCTGGATCACCACCGACAGTTATCCGGACAAACGCTACGAAGGCTGGGTGGGCTATGTTTCACCCACCGCCGAATTCACTCCCAAAACGGTGCAGACGCCCGAGTTGCGCACACGGCTGGTTTATTCCGTGCGCATCTTCGCCTGCAACCCCGACGGTGAACTGCGCCTGGGCATGCCGGTGAGCGTGGAGATCGACCTGGATCAGGCGGATGCTGGCACCCAGCCGCGGCCCTGCGGAGCCCCTTAAACGGGCTTTTCGTTCATGTCCTCCTGGAAACGCAGAGATCGCAAAGACGCAGAGGACGCAAAGAAAAGCGTAAAAATCTTTGCGCCCTCTGCGCCTCTGTGTCCTTTGCGTTTTTTTCCCGGGACAGGAATCGACTTCCCATGACAGAGCAAGCCGCCCTCAGCTTTCACAATGTCCGCCAGGTGTTCACCAGCGGCGAGCATGCCCTGTGCGCCCTGGACGGCGTCAGCTTCGACATCGCCCCCGGCCGCGTCACCGGTCTCATCGGTCCCGATGGCGCCGGCAAGACCACCCTCATGCGCCTCGCCTGTGGCCTGTTGCGCCCCGCTCTGGGCGAAATCCGCGTGCTGGGGCTGGACGCCGTGGCCGATCCGCAGGCGGTGCAGTCGGCGGTGGGCTACATGCCTCAGCGTTTTGGTCTCTACGAAGACCTCAGTGTGCAGGAAAACCTCGATCTCTATGCCGAGCTGCAGGGTCTGCCGGCGGAGGGCCGGGCCGCCCGCTACGACGAGTTGATGCACATGACCGGCCTCGCCCCCTTCACCGCGCGCCTCGCCGGGCGGCTGTCCGGCGGCATGAAACAGAAGCTGGGCCTGGCCTGCGCCCTGCTGCGTGCGCCGCGCCTGCTGCTGCTGGATGAACCCACCGTCGGCGTGGACCCGGTATCGCGCCGCGAGCTGTGGGCCATCGTCTATGGCCAGGTGCGAAAGCAGGGCATGAGCGTGCTGCTCAGCACCGCCTATCTCGACGAGGCGGAGCGCTGTGACGAGGTGTTGTTGCTGCATCAGGGCAAGCTGTTGGGCCAGGGGCCGCCGATGCAGTTCAGCGTCGAGGTGGAAGGGCGTGTATTTCAGGTTAGCGCCGCGGGCATTTCTCATCGACAATTGCAGACCCGCCTCAGCCAGGCTCCGGGCGTGCTTGATGCTCTGGTGGAGGGCGAGACGGTGCGCCTGGTGATGGATGAGGTGGGCGAGCCCTCGGCAGCAAGTCTGCTGCCGGACCTCGACGAGGTACACATCAAACCCGCCGCGCCGCGTTTCGAGGACACCTTCGTGGCCCGCCTCAAGACCCGCCACGACGGCGCCGCGGCCCTCGGCAGCCTGGACCTGCACATTGAGGCTCGCGGTGACGACGAGGTGATCCGCGTGCAGCACCTGTTGCGCCGCTTCGGTGACTTCATCGCCGTCAACGACGTCAGTTTCAGCGTGCGCCGCGGCGAAATCTTCGGCCTGCTGGGCGCCAACGGCGCCGGCAAGACCACTACCTTCCGTACGCTCTGCGGCCTGCTGCCGGCCAGCGGCGGTGAGCTGTCGGTGGCCGGCCACGACCTGCACACGGCGCGCGCCGAGGCGCGCCGCCATATCGGTTACATGGCGCAGAAGTTTTCCCTCTACGGTGACCTTTCGGTGAGCCAGAACCTGCGCTTCTTCGCCAGCGCCTACGGCCTGCGCGGTCGCCGCCAGGATGAGCGGGTGGCGTGGGCCATCGATACCTTCGAGCTGGCCAACTACCGCGAGGCCAATGCCCGCGATTTGCCATTAGGCTTCAAGCAGCGCCTGTCCTTCGCTGCCGCCCTCATGCACGAGCCGGAGATCCTGTTTCTTGACGAACCCACCTCCGGCGTCGATCCATTGGCACGGCGTGAATTCTGGGCGCGCACCAATGCCCTGGCTGAGGCCGGAGTGACGGTGCTGGTCACCACCCACTT
>CAJVYS010000186.1 GCA_913009875.1 uncultured Gammaproteobacteria bacterium
GCATCAGTCGAGAGCGGTGACGCCGACAATCACCCGTGCCGGGCGCTTGATAACACGCGAACGATGCGGTTCGCTACCGCTCACCAGCATCCTACAGAGACTGAAATCATCTTGTTATCACACACGATCTGCAACAATCCGTGAAACTCCAAATTCAGCGGACGCAAACCAGATGCTCAATACACATGCCGCTTACCGCGACTTGTCTGCAGCCACGACCTGAATGGTCTGGCGATGACCAAAGGGCTTCCATGCCGGGGAGATGACGTTGGGCATGGTGGAGCGGTTGAGCAGTCGTGCGGGTGCCAGGGTGAATTCACCGTAGCGGTTGTTGACTGCATCCATCGCCATGTTAGCGGCCTCACGCCGGGCGTCGGTGTTGCCAAATAACTCCAGCTGGCCGCGATTCGGGCGGGGATCGAGGGCCGTGACCTGTACCTGATGCACGCCCTGTCCTTGCCAGTGGGCTGCGATCACCTCTGCACACAGGGCCATGATGATCTGGCCATCGTGGGTGGGCAGGGCGCTTTGCGCCCGGGCACCAAGCCAGCCATCCCGTGCGCGCAGGCCAATGGCGAACTCCCGTGCCACCATCGCATGGCGTCGCAGCCGTGCCGCCACCTTTTCGCTCATGTGGAGTAAGTAGGTGTGAATCACCTCGGCGTCGCGGGTATTCGGCGGCATCACCTTACCGTGGCCGATGCTTTTTGGTGGTGGCACGTCGGGATGCAGTGGCTCTGGGTCGGCGCCCTGAGCCATGTACCAGATACGACGGCCAGGGTTGCCGAAGCGCTGGGCCAGCACGCCGATGGGTAGCTGCGCCATGTCACCGCAGGTGAATACGCCACGTGCCGCCAGAAAGGCACCGATGCCCCGGTTGATGCCGCACAGATCGGTAACGGGCACGTCCCGCAGGCGTGCCATGGCCTCCCAGGGTGGGATTACCGTGAGGCCATCGGGCTTGTTGAGTTTGGCGGCATACTTGGCGGTGGTCTTGTCACCGGAGACTCCCACCGAACACAACAGGCCGGAGGCCTCGAGCACCTTGCGTTTGGCAAGCCGGGCAATCTGTTCTGGTGATCCAAGCAACTGCTGGCAACGGGTGACATCCAGAAAGGCCTCGTCCACCGAAAACACTTCCATATCGGGAGTGATGTCCCGCAAGGCCGACATGATGGCCGTGGAAATTTCGGCATAGCGTCCCGGGCGGGCCGGACACTGGATGAGCCCGGGGCATCGCTCACGCCCTTCTTTGAGACGCATGCCGGTCTTGATGCCATGAGCGCGGGCCTCGTAGGAACTGGTGATGATGCAGGTGCCGGTGCGGCCATTGGTGACGGCCACCGGGCGGCTGCGCCATTCCGGGTGATCCCGCTGTTCGATGGCGGCGAAAAAGGCGTTCATGTCCACGAGGATGATTGCCCGTGGCCAGTGTTTACCGTGCATAGCGAAACTCAGTGATAGGTGCGCAACTGGCCCACCAGCACGCCCTGAATCTGTACCCGCTCAGCGGGATAGACCTGGGTCTGGTAGGCGCTGTTCGCGGGGATGAGTTCGACGCGGTCGCCATGGTGGCGCAGGCGCTTGAGGGTGGCCTCGCCGTTATCGATCAGGGCCACGACGATATCGCCATCGGCGGCGGTATCACGCCGCTCGATGATGACCGTGTCGCCATCCAGAATGCCGGCATCGACCATGGATTCGCCTAGCACACGGAGCGCGAATCGATCCGGGCCCAGCAGAAATTCGGTGAGATTCAGCGTGTCCTCGTCAGGGATTGCCTCGATGGGTTGACCGGCCGCGATGCAGCCTAGAAGGGGCAGGGTATGCAACTGCTCATGTGCCTGCCGGGTCAGCTGAAGACCGCGAGCCTGACCGGACGTGATGCGGAGATACCCGGCAGCGGCCAAGGCCTGCACATGCTTATGCAGCGAGCCCTTGGAGCGCAGGCCGAGGATTTCTGCGATCTCCAACAGGGTCGGCGCATAGTCGTGCCGGGCAATGAACTGACGAATGGCGGTCAGGGTCTTGTGCTGGCCGGGGGTGAGCATGGCCGTTCTCCTGGTGTTTTCTCTTATGATCAGGATAGAGAACGCCAGGAGAACGGTCAAGCGGATATCAGATGGCTGGACTTGCAGCCATTGGGCAGCAGCTACGGTAACAATCGCGTTGAAAAACCCTGGATATGTTTTCGCCTTAAGGTTGTGTATGTGGGTGTGTATGCGTATATTATGGAGTAGGCTAAAGCAAAAAAGTGACGGGGAATATATGCGTACACAGGCAAATCTTATTAGGAAACAATACCTTGTTTCCGAGGATAATGTTAAGAAAATCGAGAATCTGGCCAGCTCGAGGGGCGCTTCTGCTGCCGAAATCGTCAGGCTCGCCATTGACGCCTATGACCCCCACGGGGCTGGCAGCATGGAGGCCCCTGAGTTGATGCAATTGGTTCACGAAAAACTTAAAGAGGCTGTTGCCTCCACCAAGAAGGCGAACAGGAAAGTAGCCAGTACCCTTAAGTCTCTCGGAGAGGTAAAGGCATAATGGCCGATTGGAAGGATATCTTGATAGACGTTCTCAAGCTGACTGATGAAGTCAAACGTCTCAATGGCCAGACTGAGAAACTGAGTGACCGCACTATCGAAATCGATAAACGGCTCGTGCGACTCGAGACCATGGTCGAACTTGCGCAAAAACAAGCACCTATAAACAGATTGGAATAAACGACTTTCAACGTGGCAGACGTAATAATAGCTGCCCAAACGGTCGAAACAGCAGTCCGTTATGCACAATTTTCCGGCCACTGACCGGCTCATTCGGAGAGTGCGGGCTTGTTCACAGTGGATGCTGTTGCCATCCCACACATAGGCAAGGCGAGGCCCTTGTCGAGGGATGCTGACGGTCGGTGGACGAAAGGCGGCCAGGCACTCACCGCCCGGATTATGCGTCGACCGGTAAACCCTCCCCTAGGAGCCAGTCGTCACTGGCCACTGCTGTGGATCGAGCTGTATCGGGATCGCGGTCAGGGCAGTAACGCACATCCTACCCCCTCTATTAGCTTACTCCCTATATAGAGTCTTTCAGCTCATGCTACTTACAAAGGAGCGCCAAATGCTCCTTATTGACACTATTTCACCTGAATTGCATTGACATAATAGGACATCCGTATTATTTTATCCAAAATATAGGACGATTGCCCTATTATCTATTGGTTGTGCATGCATCTATTCGAAGCGGACAAAAAACCTGGAGAGAATCAATGAGCACTGATCTGTTTTCCCCCATCACCATGGGTGACATAAAACTGGCCAACCGCATGGTGATGGCACCCATGACACGCAACCGAGCTGATGGGCACAACGCACCACATGAGATAAACGTTACTTACTATCAGCAGCGAGCGACAGCGGGCCTAATTATCACTGAGGCTTCTCAAGTTTCGACAGAAGGCGTTGGTTATCCCGGCACGCCAGGGATTTACAGTGATGAACAAGTCACCGGCTGGAAGAAGATTACAAATGCGGTTCATGCCGAAGGAGGGCATGTATTCATTCAGCTTTGGTATTGTGGGAGATCGGAAGAGCACACGTCTGAACTCCAGTCACACTGATATATCTCGTATGCCGTCTTCTGCTTGAAAAAAAAAAAAGAAATAAACAGAAACGTCAGA
>CAJVYS010000187.1 GCA_913009875.1 uncultured Gammaproteobacteria bacterium
TGAAAAAAAGCTGTTTTTTGCAGCTTCTCAGTGAAGGGCATGTTTCATTGTACCTTTCTTCGCAACAGAAATGGAGTGGTTTTTTATATTAAATCATGTGGTTAGGTGGTTTTCGTGCGGGCACTAGGTAATTGAAAAGCCAGCTTGACGCTTTGTTTTAGGTCTTCAGAATACCCGGCTGGTCAATGTTGCCATTGTCTATACAGCTGATTTCTCTTTCAGAGATCCTTGACCATACGCCTCTCAAACCCAGCCCTAATCCCTGGCCTCTTTCTCCATATGCTCCAGACTGGTGTGGCGAACGTCCTTGCCCTTGACCAGATAGATGATGTATTCGCTGATATTGCAGGCGTGATCGCCCATGCGTTCCAAAGCGCGGGCCGACCACATGATGTCCAGGGTACGTTTTACGTTGCGCGGGTCTTCCATCATGAAGGTGATCATCTGGCGCATGATGGCTTCGTATTCCGCGTCGACCTTGATGTCTTCCTGGGCCACGGCGACGGCGGCCTCGGTGTCCATGCGCGCAAAGGCATCGAGGGCGTTGTGCAGCATCTTGCGGACTTGCACGCCCAGGTGTTCCAGTTCGCTGTACTGGTTCTTGGGCCGTTCCATCTCGGCCAGGTGGATGGCCATGCGGCCGATGCGTTCGGCCTGGTCACCGATGCGTTCGAGGTCGGTGATGGTCTTGATCACTGCGACGATCAGGCGCAGGTCACCGGCTGCCGGCTGACGACGCGCCAATATCTGTATTGACTCTTCATCGATGGCCACTTCCAGGGCATTGACCTGATAGTCGCGGCTGATCACCGTTTCCGCCAGTTCGGTGTCACCATTCACCAGAGCCGTGATCGCGTTTTCGATCTGTTCCTCAACCAGGCCGCCCATGGTGAGCACCTTGTTGCGGATGTCTTCCAGCTCTTCGTTGAACTGGCGCGAAATGTGGTGACTGAGGCTGGTCTTTTCCATTTTTTCTCCCGGTGGTCAAGGGCACTTCTATTAATCGTTTGCGGCCCTTAGCCGTAACGGCCCGTGATGTAGTCTTCCGTCTGTTTTTCCCTGGGGTTGGTGAACAGGGTCTTGGTGTCACCAAACTCGATCAGGTTGCCCATGTACATGAAGGCGGTGTAATCGGAAACGCGCGCCGCCTGTTGCATGTTATGGGTCACGATAACGATTGTGTATTTATCTTTCAATTCGTAAATAAGTTCTTCGATCTTCAGGGTCGAGATGGGATCCAGTGCCGAGGCCGGTTCATCCAGCAATAATACTTCGGGCTCGATAGCGATGGCGCGGGCGATCACCACGCGCTGCTGCTGGCCGCCGGACAGGCCCAGCGCGCTTTCGTGCAGGCGGTCCTTGACCTCGTCCCACAGCGCCGCGCCCTTGATGGCCTTCTCCACTACTTCGTCGATGCGGCGGCGATCCTTGATGCCTTGCAGGCGCAGGCCATAGGCGACGTTTTCGTAAATGCTCTTGGGAAACGGGTTGGGCTTCTGGAACACCATGCCGACACGGCGGCGCAGGTCTGCCACGTTGACGGACTTGTGGTAGATATCCTGCCCGTCCAACAGAATCTGGCCATCGATGCGCACGCTGTCGACCAGATCGTTCATGCGGTTGATGCAGCGCAACAGGGTGGATTTGCCGCAGCCGCTGGGACCGATATAGGCGGTCACACGCTTTTTCGGGATGATCATGTCGACCCCGTGCAGCGCCTGTTTCTCGCCGTAGAACAGGTTCAGGTTCTTGACCTCGAGGCACGGCGTCTCGTCTTCCAGCCGGCTGGTTGGCGCGCCACGGCCGAGGCTGTCCATATTGATGGCATGGGTCGGTGTTCTGCTGCTACTCATCGTTAGTGTTCTCTTTTAGAGCCTTAACTTGTAGATTATTAACTTTCGAGGGCGCGGTATTTTTCGCGCAGTCGATTGCGGATGGCGATGGCCGTCAGATTCAGTGCCACGATCACCAGCACCAGCAGCAGCGCAGTGGCGTAGACCAGCGGCCGCGCGGCCTCGACGTTGGGGCTCTGGAAGCCGACGTCGTAAATATGGAAACCCAGGTGCATGAATTTGCGGTCGAGGTGCAGGAAGGGGTAGTTGCCGTCCAGCGGCAGCGACGGCGCCAGCTTGACCACGCCCACCAGCATCAGCGGCGCCACTTCACCGGCGGCGCGCGCGATGGCCAGGATCAGCCCCGTCATGATGGCCGGGCTGGCCATGGGCAATACCGTGCGCCACAGGGTCTCGGCCTTGGTGGCGCCCAAGGCGAGGCTGCCTTCGCGGATCGCCTTGGGAATGCGTGACAGGCCCTCTTCCGTGGCCACGATCACCACCGGCACCGTCAGCAGGGCCAGGGTCAGCGAGGCCCACATGATACCCGGGGTGCCGAAAGTCGGCGCCGGCGCGGCCTCGGGGAAGAACAGCTGGTCGATATTGCCGCCGAGGAAATAGACGAAGAAACCCAGGCCGAACACGCCGTAAACGATAGACGGCACGCCAGCGAGGTTGTTGACGGCGATGCGAATCAGGCGTGTCATCGGCCCCTGTTTTGCGTACTCGCGCAGGTAGACGGCAGCCACCACCCCGAACGGCACCACCATGATGGACATGATGATCACCATCATCACGGTGCCGAAGATGGCCGGGAAGATGCCGCCTTCGGTATTCGCCTCACGCGGGTCGTCGCTGACGAATTCACCCACCTTGGCGAAGTAGAAGCCCAGCTTGTCCAACAGCGACATGGCATTGGGACGGTAGGCGTGCACCACCTTGGCCAGGGGAATCTCCACCTCGCGGCCGTCGGCGATGCGCATGGTCATACTGTCGCGGTTGATGCGCTGGTACAGCTCGGCCAGGCGCTTCTGCAAAACCGCGTACTCAGCCTGCAGCTCGGCACGCTCTTGTTCCAGTTGGGCGAGTTTGAGCGGATCGTTGTCGTTGTCCAGTTCCAGACTGCGTTTGGCGAGGCGGATGCGCTCCAGGCCGTAGTTGATGGCGCCGATCTCGGATTTTTCCAGGCTGTGGATCTCGGCATGGATATCGCTGACGCGGGAAAGCCGCTCCTGCAGGGCCGGCCAGGCCTCGCCGCCCTCCGCCACCACCGCACCTTTCTGGCTGACGGCGAGCAGGTAACCATAGAAATTGCCCCACTCCCGGCGCTCCACGGCGAGCAGGTCTTCCGGTGTCTGCACATCGCGCATGTTGGGTTCGATCACCCAGCGGAAGTCCTGGCCGTAGATATCACGGTTGCCGATCTTGAGCAGGTAGCGCGTCACTAAGTCGTCATTGGCCAGGGTGATGCCGGCATCGCGCAGACGCTCGGCGGAGACCTCTTCTTCGTCGTGAATCTCGCCGATCAGCACCGGCGTGCTGCCGTCCTGTTCCGTGTAATGGAATTCGAGAATATCGCTGGGCCAGAAATGGCCCAGGCCGCGCGCGGCAATTAATAGCAGCAGGCCAAATACCAGGATCAAGCTGATGCTTACCGCAGAGGCGGTGAACCAGATCCAGGGCCTGCCTGATTGGAACCAATGACGAATCATTTCACAGCACTCGGTTACAGCGAACTGTACTTGTTACGCAGACGCTGGCGCACCAGTTCGGCCAGCGTGTTGAAGACGAAGGTGAAGGCGAACAGCACCAGCGCGGCGAGGAACAGTAC
>CAJVYS010000188.1 GCA_913009875.1 uncultured Gammaproteobacteria bacterium
CTACACGACGCTCTTCCGCTCTTACGTTTGCCGCTTGCCATTTTTTGTTGTGTCGGGGCGGTAACCCGCGGTGCGCCAGCCTGACCAGGTTTCGCGGCGGGCGTGGTCGGAGCCGGTGGCGCATCACCACCGATGGCTCGTTGCTCAGCGACGGGAGATTCGGCCACCGGCGTGCTTGCGCGCTGTGCGTCTTCCCAACGGAACCAGAGCAAAAGCAGAATGACGCCAAGGGCAATAAGAAGAATCTGGCGCTGGTTATCCACCCTTTACCTCGTGGTGACAACATTCTTCTTTTTCCGGCACCGGATCGTAGCCGCCTTCGTGCCAGGGGTGACAACGCAGGATGCGCATTAACGCCATCCACGACCCACGGGCTGCACCGTATTTATCCAGTGCGTCGAGCGCGTAATGGGAACACGTGGGGTAATAGCGGCAGTTGCTACCGAGATAGGGGCTTAAGGCCCACCGATAAAAATGCAGGAAGTGGATCAGGAGTTTCCGCATTGCTTGTTTAACCGCTTCCAGTGTTGTTGAAGGGAGGCGCGAATCGCTGCCCCGGTTTCTTCTAGTGCGGCGCTACGTGCCACGACCACATAATCCAGCTCTTTGAGCCCGGCTGCCGACAGCCGAAAGTCTTCTCGAATCTGGCGCTTGATTCTGTTTCGGTCCACGGCGCGGCGCGAAACGCGGCGCGATACCACCAATCCCAGGCGCGGCCCTTGTTCGTTATTGGGACAAGCGTAAACGGCAAAATATTTATCGCGGGAACAACATTTGTGATCAAACACTCGATCAAACTGTGAGCGCGATTTCAGTCGCCGTTTGCTCGTTAGCCCCAGCAGGGCCATCGCGTTCAGGCGCTTAAGCGTGTCCGGCCTTTGGCGCGGCGCGCTCGAATAATGGCGCGACCACCCGGTGTCGCCATACGGGCACGAAAACCGTGGTTGCGTTTACGTTTAATGACGCTTGGTTGAAATGTTCTTTTCATGGTCCTGCCACTTTAAAATTAGTGATTCCGCGAACGGAAAGGCTGCGCACAGTACTGCTTTATAAGTAATTTTTCAATAGAAATAATGTTTAGTTTTTGGACAGGAACCTGTGGATAAGTCGATGATGGTCCGCTAGACTCTGTCTCCTTTTTCGAAACATACAGGGAAGCCAACCACGCCGTGAGTCAGACTCGAGTCTGGACAAAATGCCTGCAATCACTGGAATCAGAGCTGTCTGAGCAACAGTTCAGCACCTGGATCCGGCCGCTGCAAGCGATTCAGGGTCGAGGTGGGCTCAAGCTGCTGGCGCCCAACCGCTTTGTTATGGATTGGGTGCGTGACCGCTTCCTTGATCGTGTTGTTGAGCTGGTGGGTCAATTCAGCGAAAAAGAGCAGCTCCAGGTATCTATCGACGTCGGCGACCGCAGTACGGTCACCGGCGACAGGTCATCAATATCACAAACAAAAACTGTCGGCGCCACCACACGGGTCACCCACAAGGCGCCGGCCTCTCTTTTGCGGCTGAATGCCGATTTTACTTTCGATGCCCACGTTGAGGGCAAATCCAACCAGTTGGCGCGCGCGGCATCACAACAGGTGGGTGAAAATCCCGGCGGCGCCTATAACCCGTTATTTATTTACGGCGGCGTCGGTTTGGGCAAAACCCACTTAATGCAGGCGGCCGGCAATCTATTGCTAACCCACAAACCTGAAGCCAATGTGGCCTATGTACATTCCGAGCGTTTTGTTAGCGACATGGTAAAGGCGCTGCAACACAACACGATGAATGATTTTAAAAAATACTATCGTTCGCTCGACGTCTTGATGATTGATGACATCCAGTTTTTCGTCGGCAAGGAGCGCTCACAAGAAGAATTCTTCCATACTTTTAATGCGCTAATAGAGGGGAAACGGCAAATCATCATCACCTCTGACCGTTTCCCGAAAGAACTGGATGGCATAGAAGAAAGGTTGATCTCCCGCTTTGGTTCGGGCCTGACGGTCGGTATTGAACCGCCGGAGCTTGAAACCCGTGTTGCTATCCTGATGAAAAAAGCCACCCAGGAAAAAATCGCCTTGCCGGAAGACATTGCCTTTTTTATCGCCAAACGCGTGCGCTCTAATGTGCGTGAGCTTGAGGGAGCGTTGCGGCGGGTTATGGCCAGCGCCCATTTTACCGGTCGCAAGATTGATATGGATCTTGCCACCGAGAGCCTCAAGGATCTGCTGGCGTTCCAGGATCGGTTGATCACTATCAACAATATCCAGAAAACAGTAGCTGAGTATTACAAAATTCGAGTGGCTGACTTACATTCCAAGAGCCGGGCACGTCAGGTGGCGCGGCCACGTCAGGTGGCGATGGCGCTTTCCAAGGAACTGACCAACCATAGCCTGCCCGAAATCGGTGATGCCTTCGGTGGCCGCGATCACACCACGGTGTTACACGCCAAGCGCAGGATCGCCGAGCTGGTCATTAACGATTCCAGAACCAAAGAGGATTATAATAACCTGATGCGCATACTTACCACCTGATAGGGTGTGCGCAATTTGTGGATATCGCCGGTGTGTTGGGTTGAACCACGTTTTGTTCAAGTTTATTCGCAGGCGTCACACAGGCCGCGGCACAGGGATATGGACAGTGTTACCAACAGCGGAAACACTACTATTGAAACACGAAACGGGCTTATCCACCGAAAAGATGCGCCCTAATAACTACAGCAGTAAGTTATTTATAAATAATTAAATTAATTAAAAGGCAAAGGTGAAAAATGGAGATCAGTATTTCCAGAGATGATCTGATCAAACCACTGGGGCAAGCAGCGGGTGTCGTTGAAAGAAGACAGACCCTGCCGATCCTGGCTTACATCCTGATACGTCAGCAGGGCAGTCAGCTAACGCTAACAGGTACGGATCTCGAGGTAGAAGTGGCCGCGGGAAGCAAGTCTAGTGCGGGCACGGATGGCGAGATCACGGTACCGGCCCGCAAGCTACTGGATATTTGCCGTGGTCTTCCCGACGGGGCAGCTATCAAGATAAATCTGAAAGGTGAAAAGGCCGTGGTTCGCTCTGGAAAGAGCCGCTTCACCCTGGTGACTATGCCAACGGGTGATTTTCCAGCAATCGAGGCCACGGAGTGGGCCGAAACCTTCAGCGTGCCGCAAAAGGCGCTAAAAACCTTATTGGAAAACACCCAGTTCTGCATGGCGCACCAGGATGTGCGCTACTACCTGAACGGCTTGTTGTTTGAGCTGGATGGCAAAACCCTGCGCGCGATAGCGACCGATGGTCACCGTATGGCTTTATCGGAAGTAGAATTAAAACAAAACAGCGGCGACAACCGGCAGATTATCGTTCCACGCAAAGGGGTGCTGGAGTTAACACGATTCCTCGAGGACAGCGATAAGCCGGCCAAAATCAGTCTTGGCACTAACAGATCGGAAGAGCACACGTCTGAACTCCAGTCACACTGATATATCTCGTATGCCGTCTTCTGCTTGAAAAAAAAAAACAAACAACACACACATCTAGTTTTCTTCATTGCACTACATTCACACTAC
>CAJVYS010000189.1 GCA_913009875.1 uncultured Gammaproteobacteria bacterium
GGATCGTGCCGCCTCGCTGACCGCCACCGCCATCAAGGTCGCCAGCGGTGCCGCGCAGACCGTGCCCTTCGTGCAGGTCACCAATCTGGCGCGTAGCCTGAAAGAACTGCAGGAGCGCGGCATCTGGTTGGTGGGGCTGGACGGTCATGCCGACCAGACCCTGTACGAACTCGATCTGCACGGACCGCTGGGCATCGTCATGGGCGCCGAGGGGCAGGGTCTGCGCCGCCTTACCAAAGAACGCTGCGATTTCCTCGCCACCATCCCCATGGTCGGCACGGTGGAAAGCCTCAATGTCTCCGTCGCCACCGGTATCTGCCTGTTTGAGGCCCTGCGCCAGCGCCGGGGAGATGCCTTCTAGCAGTTAATACTTGACCAATAGGGGTTTTACCCGCTCAAATGGCGGGGAAATCAGCAGGAGCTGGGGAAGCGAAATGGAGCTGCTACTCATTGATGATCATCCGCTGTTTCGCAAGGCCTTGTGTAGGATCTTGTGGCGGATAAGGGGTCGAAGCCGAGGGGTTAGAGACCCTCGATAACCCGATTAGCTGTATTCTCTTTCTCTACCTTCCCTGATGGCATCTATGATTTCTGAGGATGTAACACCGAGATCAACCCCTTGAACATCAAGAGGAGACTGCTTCGGCGTAACGGGCTTGATATAAAATGCCTCACCATCCCGTTTTTTGACACAAACAACACCTTCCTTCTTTGCTTCTTCCAGAATAGATGCGAAGTGTTGTCTTGCTTCGGTAAAGCTATACTCTCTCATGACCTTGGCTCCAGAACTGAAACTCCCATTTTTTCCGCTATGGCTTTTAACCCTTTATCCAGGGTGAGTAGCGATGTACTCGTTTGCTGTGCGCATTGAATAAGATAGGCATCATAGGCATAAATATTTTGTGTATGGGTGACTTCCAGCGTTCTCTCAAGTGAAACATCAATAAACTTTATGGGGATTTCGTGATAAACGGCAAGTGCCTGTTTCGCCAGCTCTATACTTAATTTTTGCCTTTTGAACATGGCAGAAAAGGCATTGCCGATTTCCCAGTGGACAGAAGTCGGAGCGTATAGGGAGCAACCCTTTGTTATTTCAATGATTTGCCGTTTTGACGCTTCATTCCCAATAACGGCAATCAATGCTGAGGTATCTATTGTGATATACATCAACAACAACGCCTATTCTGTACATATGTACACAGGATAGTCGATGTGCTAGGTTTTGTACAGCTGCAAGCGCCATGCTCAGGGGCAGCAAAAAACAGAGGATCCTACTATTCCATCAGATATCCTGGAGGAGATGTTCCAGCCGGTATTGGGGTTTGTACTGACGTAGTGATACGGGCATATCGAGAAGTAGGACTAGATCTACAAAAAGAGGTGCACGAAGATATTGCTGCGCATTTTGACTCTTATCCTTCCTGGCGTATATGGGGCTTATCGAAGCCCGACACCAATATCGACCATCGAAGAGTTCCTAATTTGCAGGTCTTTTTTGAGAGAAATGGTATGAAGCTACCTGTAACTGATAATGCGAATGACTACAAGGCTGGTGACATCGTAACTTGGATGTTAGCAGGGAATGTTCCACATATTGGCATCGTTACTGATCAGATGAGTATTGGCGGAAAGCGTCCTCTGCTAGTCCACAATATTGGTTCTGGCCCCAAATTGGAGGATATTTTTTTTAAGTTTAGGATAACCGGCCACTATAAATATATGCCGGAAAAGAACATAGCCAGCACATGTTGTGCAACAAGGAGATGGGGGGGTTAGATATTGGCTTGCCTGCCTACGCAGCGTCGATGCCGCCAGGGTGCAGGCGGTGATTGTATCCAGAGATCGTGCCGCCTCGCTGACCGCTACCGTCGTGGGTGCCGAGGGACAGGGTCTGCGGCGCCTCACCAAAGAACGCTGCGATTTCCTCGCCACCATCCCCATGGTCGGCACGGTGGAGAGCCTCAATGTCTCTGTTGCCACCGGCGTTTGCCTGTTTGAGGCCCTGTGCAGGACCTTGTGGGAACTGGCAGAGGATCTTCACGTTCACGAGGCGGCCACCGTCGCCAGAACCCTGGCTATTCTGACGGAAGCATGGTGCTGGATCTGGTGTTGTATGACTGGCGCCTTCCCGATGGCGGTGGGCTGCGAGGTCTGATGGCCATTTGTCAGTTGTTGCCGTTGACGCCGGTGGTCTCCGCCAATGAAGACCCCGGATGTGATTGCCGCCGCCCTGAGCGCAGGCGCTCGGGGTTACATTCCCAAATCGGCCAGTACCGGGGTTATCAACTCGGCCTGTTGCATTTACCTTTAGCGCCCCAGTCGCTCTCACTACGATTCATCAACTGATTAATATGTTTTATCTCCAGTCTCCTCTGTGCCTCTGTGGCGAACAAGCAATGATGTTTGAACCCGAATGTCCGAATTGGTCCGCAGCGAACTGAATACCCTCTACAATGCCCTCGACGCCTGCATGACGGCCGACCGTCCGGCATTGCGCAAGCGACTGCATGGCCTGCGCCATGCCCTGCAGGCGGGGCACGATACCGGCAACAAGCTGGATGCCTTGAAAAGGGACATCGATGCCTCCCGTGTGCGCGTAGAGCAGCGACGTGAAAACTTGCCTACCGCCAGTATCAACGAAGACCTGCCCATCGGTGGCCGCTGGCGCGACATCGCCGCCGCCATCGAAGCACATCAGGTGATCGTTGTGGCTGGCGAGACCGGTTCCGGCAAGACCACCCAGCTGCCCAAGATCTGCCTTGCCCTGGGCCGCGGCTGTGCCGGGCTCATCGGTCACACCCAGCCGCGTCGCATCGCCGCACGCAGTGTCGCCACACGCATCGCCGAGGAACTGAATACCGAGCTGGGAGAGGTGGTGGGCTACAAGGTGCGCTTTTCCGACCACACGCGGCCCGAGTCCAACATTAAATTAATGACCGATGGCATCCTGCTGGCCGAGCTGCAGGGTGATCGCACGCTCAGCCAGTACGATACACTGATCATCGATGAGGCCCACGAACGCAGCCTCAATATCGATTTTCTGCTCGGCTATCTTAAGCGTCTGTTGCATAAACGGCCGGACTTCAAGCTGATTATCACCTCGGCCACCATCGATACCGGGCGCTTTGCCGCGCACTTTAACCATGCACCGGTGATCGAGGTTTCCGGGCGCAGCTACCCGGTGGAGATTCGTTACCGCCCACTGCAGGGCGATGATGATGAAAAGGATCGCGATCAGCAGCAGGCCATTCTCGATGCGGTGGACGAAGTCGCGGCCGTCGACAATCGTGGTGATATCCTCATTTTCCTCAGTGGCGAGCGCGAGATTCGTGATACCGCCGAGGCCTTGCGTAAGCACCATCCCGCGCACACGGAAATCCTGCCGCTGTATTCGCGTCTCCGCGCTACGGAGCAGAACCGCGTCTTCAAGACCAGCGCACGGCGCCGTCTTATTTTGGC
>CAJVYS010000190.1 GCA_913009875.1 uncultured Gammaproteobacteria bacterium
TGGGTGGCCGTGAGCCGGACCCCCTGCCGCTGGAGGCGGAACGCCCCGGCATTGAGGTGCACGATATCAATTTAATCGCTGAATACAACATCGCCGGTGAATTCTGGCACGTGCTGCCGCTGTTGGACGAACTGGGGCTGCGCGTCCTGTGCGCTTTATCCGGTGACGCCCGCTTCCGCGAGGTGCAGACCATGCACCGTGCCGAGGTGAACATGATGGTCTGTTCCAAGGCCATGATCAACGTGGCGCGCAAGCTCCGGGAACAATACGGCACACCCTGGTTCGAGGGCAGCTTCTACGGTATCGCCGACACCTCCCACGCCCTGCGCGAGTTCGCGCGCCTCATCGGCGATGGGAATCTGACCGCACGCACTGAGGCCCTCATCACCCGGGAGGAGGCGCTTATCCATGCCAGGCTCGAACCCTGGCGTGAACGTTTACAGGACAAATGGGCGCTGCTTTATACGGGTGGCGTGAAGTCGTGGTCGGTGGTCTCGGCGCTGCAGGACCTCGGTATAGACGTGGTGGCCACCGGTACCCGGAAATCCACCGAGGAGGACAAGGCGCGCATCCGCGAACTCATGGGCGAGAATGTCAGGATGATCGAAGACGGCAGCCCCAAGGAGTTGCTGGAGATCGTCCGCGAATACCGCGCCGACATCCTCATCGCTGGCGGGCGCAACATGTACACGGCGCTGAAGGCGCGCCTGCCGTTCCTGGACATCAACCAGGAGCGTGAATTCGGTTACGCCGGTTATCAAGGCATGCTGGAGCTGGCGCGCCAACTCACACTCACCATGGAGAGCCCGGTGTGGGATGCAGTGCGCAGGCCGGCCCCATGGACCGTATCTTCCAGGGCGGGCCGGGCGGTGGTCGGCGGAGGCTGACATGGCTAAGATCATCAAACGCAACAAGGCCCTGTCCGTCAGTCCTTTAAAGACCAACCAGGCAATGGGCGCGTCGCTGGCCTTTCTGGGGATCAACCGCGCCATTCCCATGTTGCACGGCTCCCAGGGTTGCGCCGCCTTTGCCAAGGTGTTCTTCGTACGCCACTTCCGCGAGCCTATTCCACTACAGACCACTGCCATGGACCAGGTGAGTACCGTAATGGGTGCTGAAGACAACATCATCGAAGGGTTGAAGACCCTCTGCGAAAAGGCTGAACCGGCGCTGATCGGTGTGCCGACGACGGGGCTATCGGAGACCCAGGGTATCGATATGAAACCGGTGGTGAAGGTGTTTCGCCAGCGCTATCCTCAATTCTCTTCCGTAAAGGTCGTGCCTGTCAGCACCCCCGACTTCAGCGGCTGCCTGGAATCGGGCTTTGCCGCCGCCGTGCGTGCCCTGATTGAGGAGCTGGTGCCCCAGGCCGAAGAGGCCGGCACCCAACCCGGGCGGCAACAGCGACAGGTTAATGTACTGGCGAGTTCCCATTTGACGCCCGGCGATGTGGAAGTGCTCAAAGGAATCATCGAGGGTTTTGGGTTGCGCCCCGTGCTTATCCCCGATCTGTCGGATTCCCTCGACGGTCGTCTCACGGAGTTGGAGTTCAGTCCCATTACCGTGGGCGGTACACCGGTATCGGAGTTCGCCACACTGGGAGACGCCGCCGCAAGCCTGGTGATAGGGCCCTCGCTGGCCAAGGCTGCGGATATTCTAAGGCAGCGCACCGGCGTGCCGGACTACCGCTTCGACCACTTGATGGACCTGGAGGCCGTTGATGAATTACTCATGATACTGGCGGCAATCAGCGGCAACCCGGTACCGGAATGTTTGCAACGCCAGCGCACCCAGCTCCAGGACGCCATGCTGGATACCCATTTCATGTTGGGCCAGGCGCGCTTCGCTATTGCTGCGGACCCGGACCTGCTGAATGCCTTCGGTCAATTTTTAAACGGCATGGGGGCCGAGGTGGTGGCGGTGGTGGCGTCGAGTCGTGCACCGGTGCTGGAGCGTATCCCAGCGAGAGATGTAACGATCGGCGATCTGGAAGATCTGGAGTACATAGCGAAGGATCGAAATGCGGAATTGCTGATTGGCAATTCCCATGCTGCGGTGTTGGCGGAGCGCCTGGGGCTGCCGCTGTTGCGCGCCGGTTTTCCGCAGTACGATCGGCTAGGCGGTTACCAGCGCAACTGGATCGGATACCGCGGGATACGCCAGGCGCTGTTCGACCTGGCTGATATCCTGCTCGCCAGCAACCGCCATGAGATAAAACCCTACCGGTCTATTTACGCACAGAAACGCCAGGAGGTATTCAGCGATGGGATTGCAGCGGTGTCTGAGAATGGTTAACAGCGATACCAGTACGAATACAGCGAATAAGGCGTTGAAACTGGCGTTCGCCACCACGGACATGAAACATGTGGACCAGCACTTCGGTTCGGCGCGGGTGTTCGCTATCTATGCGGTGGACATAGAGCATGCCAAATTGCTCGAAGCGGCCCAGTTCGACAGAGTGGAACAAGACGGTCACGAGGACAAACTGGTTGCCAAGATCGCCATGTTGGAAGGTTGCGCCGCGGTCTATTGTCAGGCGGTCGGATCATCCGCTATCCGCCAGTTATTGGCGCACACCATCCAGCCGGTCAAGGTCGTCGCAGGCGTCGCCATCGCCGATCTGATTGGGTCCGTTCAGGATATGTTGCGCGCCGGTACGTCGGTGTGGCCGGCCAGGACCGTCGTTCGCCGGCAGGAGTCGGACACGAGGCGCTTTGACGCGATGGAGGCGGAAGGGTGGGAGGAATGAGTTCCGTGATTCGTGATTGGTTTCTTGAGACTTTTACTTTTTAAGGAGAACGTGCAATGACTGAAGGCGCAGTAGCAGTTGCCGAAGACGATCCAATATTGGAATCGGAATTTATGAAAGAAATTGTAAAGCAGATGCAGGCGCTTGACACCTGCGGCAACTATGATGAGTGGTCGGTGGTCCGTATCCTCGCCCCCTTTGTATTGACCGGGGAGCGAAAGCAGGATGTCTCCGCAACCGACGATCCCGATGAGATCATCGTGCTGCGGGTGAAGGCGTTCTATAACGCCATCGCTTCACTGGTTGAGAAGGAATGCGGTCTGAAGGCCGTCCTCATGGTTGCCCCCATTTATGAAGGCTCCGGCCGCGCCGTCATCACCACGGGCAAGTTGGTGGTGATGGACAAGCCCCTGGGCAATGTACACCGTTTCGGTTTCCCGAGCAGATCGGAAGAGCGTCGTGTAGGGAAAGAGTGTAGATCTCGGTGGTCGCCGTATCATTAAAAAAAAAAAAGAGTACAACGTACAAGCGGACAGCAGATAGTCTGAATCATAACCCGACGGAAAGGATCAGACAGACG
>CAJVYS010000191.1 GCA_913009875.1 uncultured Gammaproteobacteria bacterium
CGGCGGCCCAGCCACCAGGCGGCGCCGAAGGCGACCAGGTACATGATGCCGTACCAGTGGATTTTCAGCGGCCCGAGGCTGACGGCGACGGGGTCGATCTGGGGGTAATTCAGCATGGGGGCAGAGTCTACCGCATGCGCCGGGATTCTGCCCTTATCTTGAAAGGCGGTGCAGCATCTCGAAACGTGGTGAAGCGGTGCTTCAGCCGGTGGTGAGCGGCGGGGTATCGTTTGTCTTAGTAAGCTTGTAAAGCTCGGATTTTCCCTGATCGCACCGCGCCGGGGCCGCCTCAGCGGGTGAGCTGGCTGTACAGGGTGAGCAGCTTCTGCGGCAGGTGGTCGGGGCGCTGGATCACCGTGTAGCCGGTGGAGCCGAACAGCCAGGGTAGGTAGGCATCGCCCTCGCGGTCGATGGTGATACAAAACGGTGTGAGGCCCAGGTCGCGGGCCTCGCGCACGGCCATGCGCGTGTCTTCGATACCGTGGCGGCCCTCGTAGTGGTCGAGGTCGTTGGGCTTGCCGTCGGTGAGGATCAGCAGCAGGCGCTGGCTGCTGGCCTGCCTGGCCAGCAGCGCGCTGGCGTGGCGGATAGCGGCGCCCATGCGGGTGTAGTAGCCAGGGCGGATGGCCTGGATGCGGCCGCGCACGGGGTCGCCGTAGGCCTCGTCAAAGGTCTTGAGTGGGTAGAAGCGTATCTCCTCGCGGCGCCGCGAGGAGAAGCCGTACAGGGCGAAGCGGTCGCGGCAGGCCTGCAGGGCCTCGCCGAACAGCAACAGGCTGTTGGTGATGACGTCGATGATGCGCTGCTGGTCGTTGATGGCGGCATCGGTGGACAGTGAAAGATCCGCCAGCAGTAGGGTGGCGAGGTCACGCTGGTTGACGCGCAAGGCGCGGTAGAGGCCCTTTTCCGCCACCGCCTCGCCGTTGCGGCGGGCGCTGCGGAAGTCCAGCCAGGCCTGCAGATCCAGCTCGCTGCCGTCGGGCTGGGCACGCTGCCAGATACGGGTTTGGGCCAGTTCGGCGAACTGGTGGCGCAGGCGCCGGGCCTGCGGTTGCAGGGCCTCGGGCAGGGGGCGCGGGCGGCTGTCGCGCGGCAGCATGGGCTGCAGGCGGCACTGGTCGGGTACCAGACGTTCGCGCTTCCAGTCCCACTCCGGCAGGGTGACGGTGCCGCCCAGGGGATGGTCGTCGTACTCGGCGGCGGGCAGGTCCAGGTCGAGGCGGATGCGGCTAACGCTGGTCTTGCCATCACGGGCCACATGGAGCTGCTGCATGTCGCGGGCGATATCGGCTGCGCCCGGGTCGTCGTCCTCGTCGGTGGGTCTGTCCACCTTGACGTATTCCCCCCAGCTGAAGATGTTTTCCCAGCGCACGGTGAGCAGGCCGTCGCGGCCCTCAGGCATCTCGGTGCGCTCGGCGCGGTAGACATGGGGCTGGTCGGCCTCGCGGCTCTGGCCCTCACCGGGTTCGGCGTCGCTGGCCGGCTGCGGCGGCTCGGCGGCGAGGCGCGGGGGATTCGGGTGCAGCCACAGGGGTACGGGCTGCGGCGGCCGGTCGGCGGGGGGCAACTCGTCGACGCTGCCGGGTTCGCGCAGAGCCTGGCGCACGGCCCGCTCGCGGGCCGCCTCGTCGGCGGGCAGGCCGTCGGGATCGGGCCGCTCGTGCAGGTGGGCCTCCACCAGCCGCCGGTACAGGGGACGCAGGCCGGGGAAGCGCCGCAGCACTCGCTGGGTGGCACGCTGATTGTCGCGCAGCCAGTCGTTTTCTGCTTCGCCGGTAACGGCGGCCAGAGCGGCCAGCCAGTGGTAGAGCTGGTGATTGAGGTCGGGCTCGGGGAAGCAGTCGATGCGCGGCGGCAGACGCAGGGTCTCGTCGTCCTGCCAGGCCAGGGCGGTGCTGATCCGGGTGCCGGCGAGGCGCTGTAGCCAGCTGCGGCGGGCGCCGTGCTCGTCGGCCTGGGCGGCCTCAATCTTCAGTCCTCCCTCGCCGCCGAAGGCGCGGAACAGGGTGGCCACCGGCTTGCGGATCTCGTCCAGGGCCACGCCCGCCTGCGGGTAGCCGCTGCGTGCGCGGTGGCTGATGAAGCGGTGCCAGTGCTTGCCGACGAATTCTTCCATCAGGGTTTTTCCCGTCGTTCGTTGATCCAGTTCACTTGTAGCGGGAGGCGGGCACGATCAGCCGGCCAGACAGGCCTCGGCCACCGTGGCCAGCGCGGCGATGGTCTCGGTGTCGTCGGTGAGGGGCTCAACGATGGCCACGCGGGCGGCCTCCAGGGTGGGTAGGCCGGACTGCATGAGGGTGGCGCAGTAGACCAGCAGGCGGGTGGAGACGCCCTCTTCGAGGTCGTAGCCTTCCAGGGCGCGCAGGGCCTGGGCCAGCTCCACCAGCTGCTGGGCGCGGGGGCCGTCGAGGCCGGTCTCCTGCTCCACGATGGCCTTCTCCAGCGCCGGCACCGGGTAGTCGAAGCTGAGCGACAGGAAGCGCTGGCGGGTGCTGGGCTTGAGGCCCTTCATGAGGTTCTGGTAGCCGGGGTTGTAGGACATTACCAGCATGAACTCCGGCGGTGCCTGCAGCAGCTCGCCGGTGCGCTCGATGGGCAGGATGCGTCGGTCGTCGGAGAGCGGGTGTAGTACCACAGTGGTGTCCTTGCGCGCCTCCACCACCTCGTCGAGGTAGCAGATGGCACCCTCGCGCACCGCCCGGGTCAGCGGGCCGTCGTGCCACACCATGTCGCCGTCGCCGATCAGGTGGCGGCCGATGAGGTCGGCGGCGGTGAGGTCGTCGTGGCAGGCGATGGTGTACAGCGGGCGGCCGAGGCGTGCCGCCATGTGTTCGATGAAGCGTGTCTTGCCACAGCCGGTGGGGCCCTTGAGCAGCAGCGGCAGCTGGTTGCGCCAGGCGTGTTCGAAGACCACCACCTCGTTGCCGAGGGGCTGGTAGAAGGGAAGCGGCTGTTCGAGGTTGATGATGTCTGGATTCGGCATGGGGTTTACCTGTAAATAAAGGTGGTGGGGGAGGGAAAGGGCTCCCCCACCGGGAAAGGGGAGGCTGTCATCGAGGAGGGCTTTCGCTGACAGCCTCCCCGAACTTACGCCACGGACTTGGCCGGCGAGATCGGAAGAGCACACGTCTGAACTCCAGTCACACTGATATATCTCGTATGCCGTCTTCTGCTTGAAAAAAAAAAAAAAACAAAAAATGAAAATCAATTTAACTTATAACGAAGCATACGATAAAGTAGACACGAAAAGTCGACACAGATCACGTACACTACGTGGGCTGTAACAGATCGGTACAGACAGTAGTACATTGATGA
>CAJVYS010000192.1 GCA_913009875.1 uncultured Gammaproteobacteria bacterium
CATGATAGTGAGTATACCAAAGTGGATGATAACTACTAGCCGACGGCAAGGGCGTTTTCGTGAGGAATCGTCTGAAGGAAGCCTGAGCGCAAAACTGCGAGCCTACGGACAGAAACGTCATAGAAGGCCTAGTCTCTGGGGTGAGTGGGCACAAGATCACAAAACCCGTGGTTCAGGAGATAAGGTAAATGGCGAGGTTGTGCAGTGACAGTTCATGTTCTTATCTGGGGAGATCTGCCCGGCATGCGGTGCACTTTGCACAGCGCTGATGTCAGCAATGACAGCGGTGATCGGGTAGAAGTCAGCAGACGGCATAGTAGCCAAATGCCCATCGTAATGGTTGGGACACGGTGAAGGCCTGAACCCTCGTCAAAGAGAGAGACGCCTCTGTCTCAGGGATGGCGTAGCACCTGATAAAGGTGAAGTCATATTCTGGCGGCAGAGTGACGTAGCCAGCTTTGAGGTGATGACATGGGTTATCACTTTGTACGCGAGGGAAGCGCCCCGTGCGGACCCGCAAGCGGGGTGCTGTGGGGGCCGGGGGCTAGAGACCCCCGGCTACTGTCAATTTTCACCCGTATAGAGCCATTCCGTTTTCACCTAATGGAGCCGGTGCGTGTTCACCGTAATGGAGCCACTTTGTTTTCACGCTAATGGAGCCACCCCGAGTGGCGGTTGAGTTGGCGTAGTCGTCCGTTTTCAGGCTCGAATCGACGGTTTGACCGGGTACCCTCGCGGATTTACTCGCGGGAGGTATCCATGGCTAACAAGAGGTTCGAGATGTACGAATATCGCAATATTGTGGTGCGCATGCGCCTGGGGGATTCCGACCGGGCGCTTGCCAAAGCCGGACTGATCGGGCGGCCCAAAGCCAAGGCGCTGCGGGCCGTGGCAGCCGCTCAGGGGTGGCTGAATGCGGACACGGCGCTGCCGGACGAGTCGGTGTTCGCAAAAGTGTTTGCCAGTACTACCACACAGAAGCGTGCGCCGTCGTGCGTGGAGCTCTACCGATCGGATGTCGAGCGCTGGGCCAAACAAGACATTCAATGCCGAACGATCTACCAGGCCTTGGTGCGAAACCATGGGTTTGCTGGTAGCTATTCTTCCGTCTACCGGTTTATCCGTTCCCTTGAACTGACCACCCCCAAGGCCACCTGTCACCTGGACTTCGCGCCCGGTGAGGCCGCCCAGGTCGATTTCGGCGCCGGTCCGGTGTTGGTCGACACCCGCACCGGCGAGGAAGTCAAAACCTGGTTCTTTCTCATGACCCTGTGCTGGAGCCGGCACCAGTACGCCGAGATGATCCTGAACCAGAAAGTCGATACTTGGCTTGCCTGTCACCGCCATGCCCTCGAGTGGTTCAATGGCGTGGTCGGCAGAATCATCATCGATAATCCCAAGTGCGCCATCACCCGCGCCTGTTACCGCGATCCGCAGGTCCAGCGCGCCTACGGCGAATATGCGGAAGGATACGGCTTCAAGATCGACGCGCTGCCGCCCAGAGAGCCGAAGAAGAAAGGCCGCGTAGAATCGGGCGTCAAATATGTAAAAAGAAACTTCCTGCCACTACGCACCTTTCGGGATCTGACCGACGCCAACCGCCAGTTGCAGCAATGGATTCTGGAAGAGGCCGGCAATCGCATTCACGGCTCTACCTACGAGAAACCGCTTGCCCGGTTTGCCGCCGAAAAGGATCTGTTGAAACCCCTGCCGGATTGTCCACCGGAACCGGCGAGCTGGGCACGGGTGAAAGTGCATCGCGATGCCCATGTGCAGTTTGAAAAATGTTTGTATTCCGCCCCGTTCCGGCTGATGAAACAAACCCTGTGGCTCAAGGCGACGCCGGCCACCGTACGGATCTATCGGGATCATGAACTGGTGGCCACCCATCCACGGCTGTTCAAACCCGGCGCTCGGTCCACCCTTGACGACCATATGCCCCCTGAAGCCCTGGCCTACAAGATGCGCGATCCGCAGTGGTGCCTGCGCCAGGCCCAAGGCGTCGGACCCGCCTGTCACACCCTGATCGGGCGGTTGTTCGCCGATCGGGTCATGGAAAACCTGCGTGCCGCCCAGGGGATCGTGCGCCTGAAAGACACCTGCGGCGCCATGCGTTTAGAGGCCGCCTGCCAACGGGCGCTGGACTTCGACAACCCCCGCTATGGCACCGTCAAAACCATCCTGAAAAAAGGCCTGGATGCATTGCCCACCCCCGAACAGGCCTTCGATTCCCTGGCAGCAAGCTACACCGGTCACGGCCGCTTCTGCCGTGCCACCCACACCTTACTGAAACACTAACCCATAAACCAATAGGAGAAATCACCATGAATCCCATGCCCGAATTGGCACCCATGCTCAAACAACTGAGACTGTCCGGCATCCTCGACTCCCTGGAGCCCCGCAACAAACAGGCGATCAGTAAAAAGATGTCCTATACGGAGTTCCTCTCCCTGCTGATCTCCGACGAAGTCGCAAGGCGGGAACAGAAAAAGTTCAGCTTACGGCTGCGCCGTGCGGCGTTTCGATCCCACAAAACACTCGATCAGTTCGACTTCTCATTTAATCCCAAGATCAACTCAGCGCTGATCCAGGAGTTGATTGCCGGGCGGTTTGTCCAGGAGAAAGTGGCGGTCCTCATCGTCGGACCCTGTGGCACCGGTAAAAGCCATATCGCCCAGGCCATCGGCCATGCCGCGGTACGCCAGGGGCATGATGTGTTGTTTACCTCGCAGTCACGACTGTTGGGTAATCTGCACGCCGCCCGCGCGACGGATACCTTCGACAGACGCTTCCAGGCCCTGGTGCGGGTGCCGCTATTGATCATCGATGACTTTGGTCTCAAGCCCTTGCGTCCACCCCATGACGAAGACTTCCATGACCTGGTGGCCGAACGCTATGAACGCGGCGCCACCGTGCTCACCAGCAATCTGGACTTCGCTGAATGGGGAGATGCGTTTCCCAATCAGTTGCTCGGTGCCGCCACCTTGGATCGGCTACGACATGGCGCGTATCGCGTCATCCTGGACGGTAAAAGTTATCGCTCACCGCGGCCGATGGAATCTACGGTTGATTCCAAGGCAAAAATCGGGAAATAATGACACGACTTCGGACCTGAAAATGACGACTCAAAGTGGCTCCATTAACCCGAAAACGGGTGGCTCCTTTAGGGTGAAAAATGACAGTTGCGGGGCCACTATGGCTATTATGGCATTGCCGGGAATTTCAGAGCCCTTCAAAAGGTGCACCGGTTCGTCGAGCGTTATTGGCGAAAGATGTTGAATAGCCGCAGTCGAGAAGGTAGTGTGACG
>CAJVYS010000193.1 GCA_913009875.1 uncultured Gammaproteobacteria bacterium
TCCCCCTCACCCTGACCCTCTCCCCACTGGGGAGAGGGGACGAAAAATGCACCCTTTCGGCCGAATTTCACCTCTCCCCTGTGGGGAGAGGTCGGACCACAGGTCCGGGTGAGGGGGATCAAGCGGTCCGTGTCTCACTGATGAGAAAACCGGGTAAAGTTCTGTTTTTGTGCAGCTTTTGACAATCTGAAAGAATTAAACCGGACAGCTGCGCATTCCGGACCCATCCGGCCAGTGATTCCGATTTGATCCGGCCACCTGTTCCGATCCGACCCGGCCACCGATTCCGGAGTATCCGGCCACCCTGTGGACAGGGGCAAACCGGCACCGTTGGGTGATCTTTTGGCGGGCTAACGTCGCTCCTTTTTGAAGGAGCGGGGGCCCAATGAAGAGATTACCTATGCGCAAGATCAAAGATGCTTTGCGGCTGCAGGCTGCGGGGCTGGCGAAGCGGCAGATCGCGGCAAGTCTGGGCGTTGGGCGTACGACGGCACGGGAATATCTGGAGCGTGCCGAACGTGCGGGCCTGAGTTGGCCATTGCCCGATGATCTGACGGACGAGGTGCTTGAACAGCGCCTGTTTCCGATGGCGCAGACGGGCCGAGCGAAGGAACGGATACGGCCCGACTGGCCGGTGGTTCACCGTGAGCGGCACAGGCCCGGTGTGACGCTTATGCTTTTGTGGGAGGAGTATCGGGCTGTCCACGCGGACGGTTATGGCTACAGCCAGTTCTGCGAGCTTTATCGCCGTTGGAAGGGCAAGCTTTCGCCCACCATGCGTCAGACCCATGTCGCCGGCGAGAAGATGTTTGTCGATTATGCCGGACAGACCATGGAGATCATGGACGGGCTTACTGGCGAAGTGCGCGAGGCGCAGCTCTTCGTCGCTTGTCTGGGTGCGTCCAGCTACACTTACGCCGAAGCGACCATGACGCAAAGCCTGCCCGATTGGACGGGATCGCATTGCCGCGCGTTCGCTTTCTTCGGCGGCGTCACCGCCCAGGTGGTCTCGGACAATCTCAAATCCGGCATCACCAAAGCCTGTTTCTATGAACCGGTGGTCAATCGCACCTATTCTGATTTGGCGAATCATTACGACACCGCAGTGGTGCCGGCACGGCCCTACAAGCCAAGAGACAAGGCCAAAGTGGAAGCCGCGGTCCTGGTCGCGGAGCGTTGGATCCTCGCCGCGATCAGGAACCGGCAATTCTTCTCGCTGACCGAGTTGAATACGACGATCCGTGAACTCCTCGTCAAGCTCAACACCCGCGTGACGCCCCATTTGGGTAGTAGCCGGCGAGCCCTGTTTGAGGAGCTTGATCGACCGGCGCTGAAAGCGCTGCCGCAAGAACACTACGAGTATGCCGCATGGAAAAAATGCCGCGCCGGCCTCGACTATCACGTCGAGGTGGAGAAGCATTACTACTCCGTTCCGCACACGCTTCTGCGCAAGGAACTGTGGGCGCGCTTCACCGCTCGGACGGTGGAGGTTTTCGACAATGGCAAGCGTGTCGCAAGCCACATGCGCGGGGCCAGCAACAGGCGGCACACAACGCTGCGTGATCACATGCCAAGCGCGCATCGGCGTTACGCCGACTGGACGCCGGAACGAGTCAAGCGTCAGGCTGCCAAGGTCGGCCCCAGCACCGAAGCCCTTGTCGATATCATTATGCGCAACAAGCCCCATCCCGAACAGGGCTTTCGTGCCTGCATCGGTATTTTGAGGCTCTCCAAGTCGCACGGGGAACAGCGCCTGGAAGCCGCTTGCACCCGTGCCATCGATATCGGCGCGCGCTCCTACACCTCCGTCAACTCGATCCTCCAGAACAATCTTGATCGCAAACGGCCCGAACCCGCCACGGACGGGCCGGCGATCACTCATCCCAATATCCGTGGCGCAGGCTATTTCCACTAAAAAGGAAACAATCGATGCTGAACCATCCAACACATGACCAACTCAAAACGCTCAAGCTTGACGGCATGGCCGACGCCTTCACCGAACTGCAGGAACAGGATCAGGCTGACGATCTTGGTCACGCCGAATGGCTGGCGCTTCTGCTCGATCGCGAAGCGGCGAACCGCAGCACCAAGCGCGTCAACACACGATTGCGGACCGCCAGGTTGCGCCATGTAGGCGCGTCGATCGAGGACGTCGATTACCGCACGCCGCGCAAGCTGGACAAGACGCTATTCCAGCAACTCGGCACGTGCAAATGGATCAAGGATCACCGTTGCCTGCTGATCACCGGGCCATGTGGTATTGGCAAGACATGGCTAGGATGCGCGCTTGGCCAGAAAGCCTGCCGGCATGATTACACCGTTCTCTACAAGCGCATGCCGCGTCTCTTTGCCGAGTTGGAACTGGCGCATGGCGATGGCCGTTTTCCGCGGCTGTTCCGCAGCCTGGTCAAGACCGACCTGTTGATCATCGATGACTGGGGCCCGGACCGCCTCAATGCCAGCCAGCGGCGCGACCTGATGGAAATCGTCGAAGACCGATACGGCACTGGCTCAACCCTGATCACCAGCCAGTTGCCGATCGATACCTGGCACGAGGTGATTGACGAGCCAACTTTCGCTGACGCCATCCTCGATCGCCTCGTCCACAACGCCTACCGCCTGGAACTGGACGGCCCCTCCATGCGCAAGCTGCAAGCGAAAAACGAGGAGCAAGCGGCATGATCCGAGCAAACTTCACGCTCGGCCCGGTGGGCCAACAGGCGACTCCATTGACTGCCGGGACCTCCTGCATCGCGCTTGACGAAAGGGTCAGACACTGACATCAACGAACTCATCCAACGGTGCCGAGCCCAAGTGGCCGGATACTCCGGAATGAGTGGCCGGATGTTACTGGATCAGGCGGCCGGATACGCCAGAATGAGCAGATTAAACTCAATATCAGTGTAACCTTGATAGGAAACCATTTTACTAATCCACAATCGATGTGGAAATAGTGTTCTAATGTAAAGCCAATCGTAAAACGCATTTTTTGGGGATAAAGGAAACTGCTCTCCAATGAACTCAAAACCTATTAGTTCACCGGAGCTTCTGAGCCGAGGGTCTTTTTTTGCCTCTCTCGGCGACAGTGAATATAGGTCGGTATAGGGACCTTGGAGTTCCCCCGGTTCTGTGGACAGTTAAGGGCTTGCAGATTCTAGCCGTTCATGAGCGCTCCTTTCGAAGTTGATGGGTGATTGGTAGCCTAGGGCGGAATGCCGCCGGCCGGGATTGTACCATC
>CAJVYS010000194.1 GCA_913009875.1 uncultured Gammaproteobacteria bacterium
AGTTGGAGAGGGCAGTTGCCTCTCAGGTAGGATGCTGGTGAGCGGAGCGAACCGCATCGGTCGCGTCTCTGGAGTCTGTGCAGGCGCCCATCGGGAGGTCTTCAGCTCTCGAATGATGCGGTTCGTGCTCATTTTGTGACACCGCACGAACCCGCTGACCGACAACCACGCCTATCAAATCCAAACTCAGAACGCCGCATCAAAACCCACCATCACATACCCCTCCTGCGTTTGTCCATTGGCCACACGATAGGCATTGGTGTCGTCGGCCAGTAGATCCACGTTGACCTCGAAAATACCCTTGATATTGCGCATGAAGTAATAGCTGACGGTACCGGTAAGGCTGTTGAGATCGATGCCGGAATAATAGGCGTCGCCGGAGAAGTCGCCGGCATCGGCATAGTTGTAAAGCCCTGACAGGGCCCAGCGCTCATCGAGAATGTAATCGACACCGACGAAGCCTGCGCTCCAGCTGGCATTGCTGCCGGCGCCCAGGGCGTCGTTCCAGCGGTTCCACAGCAGCTGGGCGAACCAGAACAGAGTGTCGTCGCGGCTGCCGGAGGCATCGATGCCGGCCACCAGCTTGCCGGTCTCGCTGCTGGCGCTATTGAGGGTGTGCCTGCCGCTGAGGCCGAACAGGCCGATATTCACTGGGCCGATGTCGCCGCCGAGCCGGCCGAAAATGCTCTTGCTGCTGTTGCTGTCGAAGCTGCGGTCGGGGCGGCTGAGACCGCCGCTGGTGACCTTGGCGTTGGCCTCGATGCCGTTGCCGTTGACAACACCGAGGGCAAGGTTGGCGGGGCCGAAGTCGCGGTCGAGAGTGACGCCGCGCTCGTAGGTGATGCCGGCCTGGCGATAGGGGATGAAGTCCTGGAAGGTGAGGCGGGTCTCGCGCGGGAACATGAGGTCGGAGACCTGGAACTGGCCGAACATCATGCCGACACCGGTGTCGAATAAGTCGTCGTAGCTGAACCAGGCGTCTTCGATGATGAATTCACCGTTGCCGCCTTTCTCCGCCATGATGCCGTAGAAGTAGTAGCTGATGTTCTCGGACAGTGGTGCACTGGACAACAGCTTGATCAGGTAGGGTGCCTGGAAGTCGTTGTTGGCGCTATCGCCGCCACTGGCCTTGCCCTGGCGGGCCTGATAGTAGGCTTGGGTGCGAATGGCCAGGGGCGGGAATTTGGGTAGCACCAGCTGCTTGTCGCCGGTGTCGACGCCGGTCTGCTCGCGCCAGTTGGGCAGGCGGATGTTGTCTTTCACGAATTGCTGGCCAAAGCTGTTGAGGCGTGGAAAGGCGGCGTGGCAGGTGATGCAGCTCATGCCGTACTGGCGGGCGAATACCGGGTTGGCGCTGGCCAGCTGGGGGATGCTCAGCAGCAACAGCAGCAGGGGAACGGACAGGAATGCGTGCCGGGTGGAGGGGCTGGTAGCGGCCATGACAGACTCCTTTTGTGTGGCGTTTGGTCTGAGCGTAGTTGGCAGGTCTTAAAGCTGGCTTAAGTGGGGTGGCTGGATTCACTGGTTTTTTCGCCCGAGATTAGGGGTTTACGGCTCAACTCAAGTACAATAAGCGGTTTACAATTTTCTGGATTACATCGGAGTTTTACGAGAATGAGCATCGAAAGAACCTTTTCAATCGTCAAGCCTGACGCCGTCGCCAAGAACATCATCGGCAAGATCTACAGCCGTTTCGAGAAGGCCGGCCTGACGATCATCGCCTCCAAGATGATGCACCTGTCCCGCGAGCAGGCCGAGGGCTTTTACGCCGTGCATCGTGAGCGTCCCTTCTTCAACGATCTGGTGGATTTCATGATCTCCGGCCCGGTCGTGGTGCAGGTACTGGAAGGCGAGGAGGCCATTGCCAAGAACCGTGAAATCATGGGCGCCACCAACCCCGCCGAGGCCGCCGAGGGCACCATCCGCGCCGATTTCGCCAGCTCCATCGACGAAAACGCCGTGCACGGTTCCGATGCCCCGGAGACCGCGGCGCAGGAAATCAACTATTTCTTCGCCGACATCGAGCTGTGCCCGCGCACCCGCTGACACCACAGACAGGCGGTAACCGGCGTAACGCGAGATGACAGACAAGATCAATCTGCTCGATCTGAACCGTGTGGACATGGAGGCCTTCTTCCTCGAAATGGGGGAGAAGGCCTTTCGCGCTACGCAGGTGTTGAAGTGGTTGCATCAGTATGGCGTGACGAGCTTCGATGAGATGACCAATCTCGGCAAGGCACTGCGCGCCAAGCTGGCCGAGCATGCCGAGATTCGTGCGCCGGAAGTGGTCATCGACCAGGTTTCCATCGATGGCACGCACAAGTGGCTGCTGCGCCTGGACAGCGGCAATTCGGTGGAGACGGTGTTCATCCCCGAGCGTGGCCGCGGCACCCTGTGCGTGTCTTCGCAGGTGGGCTGCGCGCTGGAATGCTCGTTTTGTTCCACCGGCCGGCAGGGCTTCAATCGAAATCTGAGTGTGGCCGAGATCATCGGTCAGGTGTGGGTGGCCAACAAGGCCCTCGGCCGTGACCCCAAGGGTGAGCGCATTATTTCCAATGTGGTGCTGATGGGCATGGGCGAGCCGCTGCTCAATTTCGACAACGTGGTCAAGGCGATGGATCTGATGATGGACGATTTCGCCTATGGCCTCTCCAAGCGCCGCGTGACTCTGAGCACTTCCGGGGTGGTGCCGGCGCTGGAGAAACTCAAGCAGACCAGCGACGTGGCGCTGGCGCTGTCGCTGCATGCGCCTAATGATAAGTTGCGTGACGAACTGGTGCCGCTGAACAAGAAATACCCCATCCGCGAGGTGCTGGCCGCCTGCACACGTTACATCGGTAGCCTCGATTCACGCCGTAAAATCACCGTGGAATACGTCATGCTCGATGGTGTGAATGACACGGACCTGCATGCCCGTGAACTGGTCAAGGTGCTGCGTGGCGTGCCGGCCAAGGTCAACCTGATTCCCTTTAATCCCTTTCCCGAGACGCAGTACCGGCGTTCCACGCCGGAGCGCATTGATCACTTCCGCGACATTTTGCAAAAGGGCGGACTGATTACCATTACCCGCAAGACACGCGGTGATGATATCGATGCAGCCAGATCGGAAGAGCGTCGTGTAGGGAAAGAGTGTAGATCTCGGTGGTCGCCGTATCATTAAAAAAAAAAAAACAAAGAAAAGAAAAAATAAAAAAAAAAAAGAAACAC
>CAJVYS010000195.1 GCA_913009875.1 uncultured Gammaproteobacteria bacterium
GGTGAGTGAGCGGGATGGAAAAAGAGGAAGGGAGGTGAGGAGTATTAAATTGAGAAAGTTTTTTTATTAATGATACGGCGACCACCGAGATCTACACTCTTTCCCTACACGACGCTCTTCCGATCTCCAACAAAGGTGACGGTACCGTCCTCGACGAAGGGCAGGAAGGCGTCCTGCTGGGACTTGTTGAAACGGTGCACCTCGTCAACAAACAGCACCGTGGCACGGCCCTGTTCGCGGCGCAGGCGCTGGGCATGATCGATGGCGGCACGGATGTCCTTGACGCCCGACAGCACGGCGGAGATGCTGATGAATTCAGCCTTGGCGCGATTGGCGATCATGCGCGCCAGGGTGGTCTTGCCGGTGCCCGGCGGGCCCCAGAAGATCATCGAGTGCAGGCGGTCGGCCTCGATGGCGAGTCGTAGCGGCTTGCCCTCCCCCAGCAGGTGCGACTGGCCGCAGTATTCGGCCGGGGAACGTGGACGCATGCGGTCGGCCAGCGGACGCCCGGCCAGCGATTCCGCTGCATCCGGCGTCGAGACCGGCCTGCCGCCAAACAGATCCGCCGTATCACTCATGGCCGCGCGGCATCACCCGAACCGGTATCACCGGAATCACCAATCACATCCACCCCCGGCGGCGGCACAAAGCGAAACGCCGCCGGGGAGATCTTCGCGTCGCGGGTCACGTCGGAAAACTGCATCCGCGTCACCTGCCCGAAGCCATCCACCAGCTCCATGCGACGCAGGTCATGGGCGTCGAAGCCCAAGCGCACGGCTTCGAATCCGGTGTCTTCCTGCTTCGGCGTCAGCTGCACCCAGGCCAGACCGTCGCCGCGGTCAGGCAACTCCTCCAGCGTAAAACGGTCTTCGACGGAACCACTGCCGCTTAATAACATGGCCGGTGTGTCGCCAAGGGCCGCGTCCAGCGGCTTCACCACCACCTGTTCCAGCTCCTCGTCATACAGCCACAGGCGCTGACCGTCGGCGACAATCTGCTGCTTATAAGGCTCTTGATAATCCCAACGGAAACGATTCGGCCGCAACAACAGCAGGGTGCCGCGCGAGACCTCCGGCTGATCAAAGGCCGGGGCCTGCACCGTCTGCACAAAGGTCGCCCGCAGCCCATCCTTGGCGGCAAAAAAGGCATTCAGGCGCTCTGTCGCCACGCCGGCCTGCACCGGCAGGGTCAGCAAACCCAACAACACCAGCGCAAAAAGACACCACCCAGCAAAGCCTTTAACACTCAATAACTCTCTCCCGATCTAAAGTTCTTCCGCCACCGTGGCCAATCGCGGCCATCAGCGGAATCCTACCTTTGCCTGAATCCGTGGGTTCAGGCTTTGTTTACCATAACCGTGATCTCGGCGTCCTGAGATTTGAGATTATGGATGCGAATCCATCATGTGACCGGGCATACCACCCGGCATGCCACCGCGCATGACATCCTGCATCGGATCTTGCTTGCGCAAGGCCTTGTAGGCCTCAAACAGACCGGCATCCAGCCGCCCCTGCGACACAGACTCGAGGGTGAAATTATCGCCGCCCGCAGAACCTTTCATTTCCAGCGGCACGCCCTGCAAATCGCTCATCAACAGCGGATCAACCGGCTCACCCATCATGGGCGTCGCCTGGCTCATGTCACGCGTGAAATCCATCATCGCTATCAGCGCTGCATAGTCCTCCGCGGGAATCGCGATGTCACCCGCCGTTGCCATGCAAACGTCAGCCACCTTGCGCGCACCGTCAAACAACGCATAAGACTGACAACGGACACCACCGACAGTCTTGCCGCCACGCGACTCGGCTTGCAGTTTTTTTCCTGGCGTAGCATCGGCGGGTGGCGACCCCATCATACCGCCCATCTGTGCTTCCATCATGGCGCGCTGCTCGGGCGCCATATTTTGCATCTGCTCCGCAACCATGCCCTGTATGCCGGCCATTTGCGCGGACATCTTCTGCAGCATCGCCTTGTCGAATTCCATGTATGTACCGTGCTGTCCATCCACAGAGGTGAGCACATCGCGGGATTTATCATAGAGCGAATATTCGGGATCACCCTGCTCACCCATTCGCACAATGCCATTTCCGACCTGGATCAGTGTCTGTTTACCATCGTCAATGCCGTGCAGCGTGATGGTGGTATCGGCGAAGGCATACGACATCAGCAGCAGTGCCGACAAACCGATGATGGTTGTACCAAGTTTCCCTTTGGTCATTGTGGTGTCCTCTTTGGATGATTCAGTGTATTGATAGCTTTATTACATTACAGGATCAGGATCAGGATCAACCAGTATCTGGTTTCTGGCCCGCAAGGCAAAACGGTCAAGCCTCAGGCTGGCCGAACCGACATATTATGCTCATTCTATTGAAACGTAATGCCCCCATGAAATTTACCAGACATCTTACCTGCCTCACCATCCTGCTGATAGTCGCACTACCCGCCATGGGCAAACCTTTTGCGGTCCACACCGACATCTCCATCCGGCAAGGGAACTGGTATCCACTTCCCGTTGAGGATATGAAGTCCGCTGCCACCGACACCGCACTGGCCGAAATCTCCAGGGGCGGGCTTTTTCACCTGATTCACGATGACACATCGATGAAAAAATCAGTCGGTCTGATACGACTGGAAATATCTCTGATCGGGCCGGCGGAGACGGCCAAACTGACCATCGAACTGAACCTGCCCGACAAACCGACCTATGTCTCCACCGCCTCCATCTCTGTGCGTAACCTGGATCATCAGGGCATTTACAGGGCTTTCGAGCATATCGGCAAAACCGCAGCACAGCGTCTCAATGACAAGACCGAGGCGCTGTTAGTGGAGCCACCACTTGAGCTGGCCAGGGCACCGGAGCCCAAACCTGAACCCAAAAAAGAGTCGCCTGCCCAGCCCACCGCTACCGACGCCCCCGTTCAGACCGCCGATGACCCGAATCTGCGCGCTGCCTACGACCAGGCTCAACGCCTCAAGCGCCGGTACCAGTACAAAAAAGCCAGAATCCTGTTCGAGCAAGTAGCCGCCGCCAGTGGGCTGGGAGACACACGCCTGGTCCGCCTGGCCAGAGACTATCTACGCTACGTCCTGACCGTATTCGAGGCCCAACAACTCTTGTTTGTCTTATGCCGTCTGGTCTATACTCTCGTCACTTTTTTTCTGCAACTTCCAACAACC
>CAJVYS010000196.1 GCA_913009875.1 uncultured Gammaproteobacteria bacterium
GGCCCTACTCTTGCAATATCATCTTGCGAAGGAATATCACAGCCTCGCCGTAGGGCCGAGGATAGACACGCTCAGCGAGAGCACGACCTGCGATGGCAGAATCCCCAGCTCGAACAGGCTTAGTGTCCAAGCAAAGCGCGAGCGCCATGATAGGAATTATAGGTACGGACAAACGAACGAATGATAAGTAGCTCACAGCGCCCTCCTCGAAGCTCATTTTTTAATGGTAGCATTGTTAACACACCACTAGCTGACAATTTGGCTACAAAAAACGCGTTAACACATCATTGCTGTAGGGACGCCGAATTGGGCCGACGGGTATTGGAATACCCTAAGCCCACTACCAAGTGTGCAAAGCAGTGAACATTCTGAACCCGGCAATATCACACTGAAGAACCATTGAGAGGCTGTCGGACTTAACGCTGTTTGGTTGCAAATCATAAAGGTTAAATCCGAAGACCCCTAAACCAGGATCTCCACGGGCGCGGGATGACTGAGAAACGTCGTGGGACTGGCACTGAGCCCGTAGGCACCGGACTGCAGGATCACTACCAGGTCATCGATGTCGGCCCCGGGCAATTCCATCTTGTCAGCCAGCAGATCCAGCGGGGTACAAAGCGGACCGACGACACTGGCGGTCTCGATCTCTGTTGAATCCATTTTTGTGCCGATCAGCACCGGGTAGTTTTTACGGATCACCTGGCCGAAGTTGCCGGAGGCGGCGAGGTGGTGATGCAGGCCGCCGTCAGCGACGAGGAATACATGTCCTCGCGAGAGCTTGCGTTCGACCACGCGACAAACGTACACCCCGGCCTCTCCTACTAAGTAGCGGCCCAGCTCGATGATGACCTTCGCCTCCGGCAGGCGGCTTTGTTTCTCGATCAAAAGGTCGTCGAGTCGCTCGCCGATGGAGGCGATATCCAACGGTTGCTCGCCGGGGAAGTAGGGGATGCCGAAGCCGCCACCGATATTGAGTTTTTTTACGCTAGAGGGTGCATCGTCGGCCAGGCGATAGGCGAGTTCGAAGGTCTTTTCCTGGGCCTCGATGATGGCCTCGGACCTCAGGTTCTGCGAACCGCTGAAGATGTGGAAGCCTTGGAAATCCAGTCCCAGTTTTTTTATGCGCGCCAACACCGTGGGCACACGTTCGGCATCGATGCCGAATTGTTTGGGACCACCGCCCATCTTCATGCCGGACGATTTGAGTTCGAAGTCGGGGTTTACGCGCACCGCAACCTTGGGTTTGATTCCCAGCCTTTCCCCTTCTCTGGCGGCAGTTTCCAGCTCATTTTCGGACTCCAGATTCAGTGTGGCCCCGGCGGCGATGGCACTGCCGATCTCACGCTCGCTCTTGCCGGGGCCGGCGACGCTGATATTGTCGGGCGACAGTGGGGTATCTAGCGCTACGCGCATCTCACCGCCGGAGGCTAAATCGAAGCCGTCGACCAGTCCTGCCAAGTGCTGCACGATGGCAGGCATGGGGTTGGCTTTGATGGCGTAGTGCAGATTGATTTCTTCCGGCAGATACTTGCGCAGATGGGCAACGCGGTCGGTAATCTTCTGCCGATCATAGGCATAGAAGGGAGTCTGGCCCACGCGCTCAGCAAGGCGTGTGAGAGGGATGCCTCCGATGATGAACTCGCCATTTTCCACGGCAAAGGCATTCAGCACGGTATCACTGTGACAGGGTTTGCTCATTGTTTCTTATTCCTCGAACATATCCTGCAGTTCACAGGCTAGGTGTTTCCGATCGATCTTGCCGTTGGGGTTGCGCGGCAGGCTCTGCTGCACTCGCACCTGAGCGGGAACCATAAAAGCAGGCAGTTTCTGCTTGCAGTGGGCCAGCACCGCCTCGCTATCCACCTCGGTGTCCGAGGCGGGACTGACCACGGCGACAATGGCCTGACCCAGAGTTGGATGAGGGATACCGAGGACCACGGCCTGGCCGACCAGGCCGCTGGCATAGAGGGACTCTTCCACTTCGGTGGGGCTGACGCGGTAACCGGAGGTCTTGATCATGTCGTCCCTGCGGCCGATGAAGTACAGGTAGCCGTCTTCGTCTGCTTTCACCGTGTCGCCGGACCACACGGCAATCTCGGGCAGCGGCATGCCGCTTTCCTGCCTGGGGGCGGGACGGAAGCGCTCGCGGGTACGTTCCTCGTCGTTCCAATAGCCCATGGCCACCAGGGCACCGCGGTGCACCAGTTCGCCCGGTTCGCCGGGGACACAGGGACTGCCATCTTCCCGCACCACCATGACTTCGGTGTTGGGGATGGCGCGGCCCATGGAGCCGGGGCGTCGATCCAGTTCATCCGGCGGCAGGTAGGTGGAGCGGAAGGCCTCAGTGAGACCGTACATCAGCACCAGTTTTGTGTTGGGCAGGGCGGCGCGCAGGGCATCCAGGGTGGCGCGGGGCATAGTGCCCCCGGAGTTGGTGATATAGCGTAGACTCTCCTGCACCTCCTCCGGCCAAGGGAGTGTGGCGATCTGATTCCACAGAGGTGGCACGGCGGCCAGACCGGTGATGCCCTAGCGGGACACGGCGCGGATCACGTCGCGCGGCAGTAAGTAGTCCATCAATACTACACTGGCGCCGACGGAAAACGCGGTGGTGAGCTGGCTCAGGCCATAGTCGAAGCTGAAAGGCAACACCGCCAGCAGGCGATCATCGGTCGTATTCTCCAGATATTGGGCCACACTCTCGGCACCGGCCACCATGTTTCGGTGGGACAGCACCACACCCTTGGGCAGGCCCGTGCTGCCGGAGGTATAGAGGATAGCAGCCATGTCCGTGTCGATAAGGGTGTGCAGGCGGCGCGTGGCGGGCTGTACCGTGAATTCGTTCCAGCCCAGGGCCTCTAAGCCGGCAATCTCAGGGAGGCTCCAGGGCTGGCCGTCGACGATGACCACATGGCTCAGATCGTGACAGGTGGCGAGGGTTTCAGCCAACAATAGATCGGAAGAGCACACGTCTGAACTCCAGTCACACTGATATATCTCGTATGCCGTCTTCTGCTTGAAAAAAAAAAAAAAGCCAACCCCCCCCCCCACCCCCCACCCCCACCCCCCCTTCCTCCCTCATCCTCTTCACCCTGTCCTCCTCCT
>CAJVYS010000197.1 GCA_913009875.1 uncultured Gammaproteobacteria bacterium
AGACGGCACACGAGTTGTATCAGTGTGCCTGGAGTTCAGACCTGTGCTCTTCCGATCTTCCTTGCAACCGCCCAGGTCTCTTTTCAGCCATCCGGTTCGAGCCTGTTTTTCCGACCTGAAGGTTCTCCAGTCAAGGCCGGTATACCGGGCGCCACCGTACGATGCGAACTCAGTGATAAAAGCCGGGAACACTTCATGCAGTCCGGGCGGATCGGCGGTATTTTGGCCTGTTGATGGTGCGGACAATCCGGGTAAGGTTTGCAGCCGCTCGTCCATCCACTTCAATTGATCGCCGGGGCTTGAGTTCTTTTTGTTTACACGATCCAGAAAATGAGGAAAAACCTTGAGACCGCCAAATCGTTCAGCAATAAACCGCCACAGTGAACTGCTGCCGTAGCCCGATGCAATATCGAGTGAGGTTTTTTCGTCCTCACCACTGGAATAAAACAGCGGCAACCTGTAACTGCGCAGGCCGACTGCAGAATTGGACAGATTGATTCGACCGATATGCCCGGGAAATTTCCGGTTCATCAGATAAGCACCGGCGCCGTCAGCCATTCCTTCTGAAATCCAGATTGGATCGTGATTGCAATCATTCATCAAGGGGGCGCCGTATTGCAGCGCATGCATCAGTTCATGTGCCAGGCCCCAGTAGGTACTGTCTTCAAAGGCGCCGCTACCCAGGTCATGATTGACTGATAACCAGGGTATTTTCCCGTTTCTCTGGCAGGTGTTGCGTTCGTAAGAGGCTTTGGAGCTGCTTCCGTCGCGTGTTCTGCTTCCGGGGTACGCAAAAATGTAAAATCTGAAGGTGTCTACGCCGTTAACTTTAATGACCGGCCCAAGGGCTGGCGGTTTGTGACCGGCCCTTTGGTAATATGCACCAATTTCGTTGAGCCACAGACCGCCACGCGCATTCACCGGTTCTGCCTGGAGCCCATTCATTTCCGGCGTTGCTCTCAGACCGGCTTGGGCAGCGGAGGTATCTACCAGAGGATTGCCGGCTATCTGGATCTCCACAGCACTGGGTTCGCGAGCGACGGCCTGGAAATTTTTAACCGGCCATTCTGCCCTGGCGTCCGTCTGGAACGCGATGAATCCGGCCACCAGGAAAATCGCCAGATAGTTCTTGAGGTGCATTATTGCTGCATCCTAACGACTGCCGCTTGCAAATTGTTCAACCAGGGCGTCCAACTGTTTTCGATACTCGCTAACCAGTGCCAGATCTTTGCTTGTGGTGCGCACCAACTGGCTGTTTCGAACCAGGATTCTTTGCCGGTTTACAGCCTGCTCCTCGGACAAGCCTGAAGCCTCCTTTTTGAATGCGGCATAATCGGCAATCACACTTGCCTGGGTTAGGCCTTTTTGCAGTACTTCGTAGGTTTCAAGTACCCGTTCAGCTTCGATTTGCCATTCGTCCACCATATAAGGGGAATCCTTGTAGCCGGCGGCGTTCAAAGAGCGCTTGAGGGAAGGGCTGTCTGACGGTGCTGTTTCATCGGCATCAGCAATGGCATCCTGAACAGACCACAACATCAGGGTGACGCCCATCGCATTGGCGGGAATGCGCGCCGCATTCAGTGTGTCCGCGTTTCTCAGTTCACCCATCAGCAGATCGAAACTTGCCAGTACCCGCTGCACCCCTTCAGCGTTCAGCGGTTTTCTGTGGTATTCGATCGGATGAGCGTGAGCTGTTGCGACTGGGAATACAGTGGCAAAGGCGACCAGGCAGGTGCAGAATATTTGTCCCACCAGCAGGAACAAACGATTGGTTTTTGTCAAATGAATCATGGCAGGGTGATTATAGTCACAAATCTCTAGAAATTTCCAGGACACAAAGGAGGGTAGGATGCAAGAAGCAGGTGTCCCTTTGAATGGTCGAGCAGGTGGCAGGTTTTGCTCGGGAATTTAAGCTAGGTTGGGAACAAGCCGAAATGACTGAAGAGGAACGATGGGCGAGGGAGGAGGGAAGGTCATGACGTGAGGACCCAGAACCCAAGCCTCAACCAGGTTGTTTTGGAACCATGGCAGTAATCGGAAGAGCTGAAGGACGAGGAAGCGGGAATGTGGCGTGCGTTGTTGAGATTATTGGTGGCGGTGGAGGGACTTGAACCCCCGGCCCGCGGCTTATGAGTCCGCTGCTCTACCACCTGAGCTACACCGCCGGTATTTGCTTGAAAAGATTGTGTTACCCATTCCCGAAAAACCGTGCGAGGAATCTATACCATAGGTCGAGAACATCAGACAATTCCTTTTTTCACAACCGTGCGTTTTCTTATACTATGCCTTCACATTTTTGGTTTTTGATGCACCATGACTGACACCGCTTCCACAATGCTCAAGCAATCTTCGCTTGTTGGCCGGCAGGCTATTTTCGACCGCCAGATGGAAGTTTTCGGGTATGAGCTACTCTACCGGGACGGCACAGGGAATAGCGCTAATATTACGGATGGAGACGAAGCTACCGCCAGAGTCATGGTCAATACGTTTTTAGAGTTGGGGATTGACCAGATCGCCGGAAAAACACAGGCTTTTCTGAATCTCACCGCCAACTTCTTTTTGAGTCGGCATTATGAAGTGTTGCCCACGAAAAATGTGATTCTAGAAGTCTTAGAAACGATTGAGCCGACACCTTCTGTCCTGCAATCCCTTATCCAGGCTCGACAAGATGGCTATCAGATTGCCTTAGACGATTTTGTTGTGCGGGAATCGCATCGCATCTTATTGGAACATGCCGATTATGTGAAGGTGGATGTGTTGGCGTTAACCAATGAGGAGCTAAAGGAGCAGGTCGTCATGTTGCAAGAATATCCTGTTCGATTGCTGGCTGAGAAGGTGGAAGATCAGGGAGATCGGAAGAGCACACGTCTGAACTCCAGTCACACTGATATATCTCGTATGCCGTCTTCTGCTTGAAAAAAAAAAAAAATGAAAGATATACACATAGCTCAAACTACGTCAGTGTATAATACGACTACATCCAGA
>CAJVYS010000198.1 GCA_913009875.1 uncultured Gammaproteobacteria bacterium
CTTGTTGACTGCGGGGTGGGTCAGTTCCAGTGCTTTACAGGCCGCCGTAATGGATATGATCGGCCGTTGTTGCAGTAAATCGTGTACCCGCAGGGCGGTACCGGCGATCTTGCCCTGCGCCTGTATCCGCCGCCGATCTTCGTCAAACAGGATCCAAAGCTTTTGCGCCGCATCGGTCGCTTCCGTTGCCGTTTCGGTTATACCTGTTAAAAAGAACTGTAGCCAGCCTTCCCAGTCACCGTCGAGGCGTACCCGTTGCAGGTGGTCGTAGTACTCCGCGCGGTGAACCTTGAAATACAGGCTGAGATACAGGGATGGCTCGCGAAGCACCTTGTCGTGACAAAACAATAGCGTAATCAGCATGCGGCCCAGGCGGCCGTTGCCGTCGAGGAACGGGTGAATGGTCTCGAACTGCACATGGGCGAGCGCCGCCTTGATAAGTGACGGCATGGGCTCCGGCTCGTCGTGCAGGAAATGTTCAAACGGGTCGAGGCAATCCATCAACCGTTCCGGTGGTGGCGGTACGAACACCGCATTCCCCGGCCGGGTACCGCCGAGCCAGTTCTGGCTGCGGCGGAACTCCCCGGGGGTCTTGTCGGCCCCGCGACCCTGGGCCAGCAGGATGCCGTGGATTTCCTTGAGCAAGCGCAGGCTCAACGGAAACCCCTGCTGCAATCGGGTCAGCCCGTGGGTCAGTGCGGAAACGTAGCTGGATACCTCCTGCACGTCATCCAGCGGCACGCCGGGCGTTTCTTCGAGTTCATAGAGCAACAGGTCGGAGAGCGACGACTGGGTACCCTCGATCTGGGAAGACAGCACGGCTTCCTTGCGGACATACTGGCACAGGATCTGATTGAGAAAATGGCCGGCATTCGGCCAGACCTGGCTGATGCCATCCAGTCGGCCCAGGGCCCGGTTGGCCTGCTCCATCCGCTGCAGCAATCCGGTATCCAGGGCCAGGGGCGGGTCCGGCGGCAGAGGCGCGGGCAGGTAGGCCCGGTAGCTCTCGCCGGCCACCGTTTGCGTCACATATTCCCCCGCCTTGCGTTTCATAACTCTCCAGGCATCCGCTTGGTATGTACTGATCCTTTCATAAAGGCCGTGATTGGCCTACTGAATGAAACGATAATGCTCTATCGCTTAATAAGCAAGCCTGATTTGTGTTGATCTACGGTCGTATCGGATCGAAACTGGATCGGGCAAAAGAATGGTTTCTTTGGCTCCGACCTTATTTGGCGTCGCGGTCGACCAGGAACAGGGGTCTATAAGGGGTCAGACCCGAATGGCACTTAGTTAAGCTCTTAATTAAGAAAGTTCGGTAATCAGCTCGTCATCCCGGCATGTTTTTAGCCGGGATCCAGAGGTAAATGCAGTATAGATTCCGGCCAGAAACATGCCGGAATGACGGAAAAGGCCTTAACTAAGTGCCATTCGGGTCTGACCCCTTTAATGCCTTTAATGCGCGATTTAAATATCAAACAACAATTGTTGACAAATTGGCAACTCTGAGCTAGTTTCCATATTGTCAACTGGAGACAGGGATGCACGTGATTTCCAAGCGGCCTTTTACCGAGGCCGCCAACCGATACCCCAACCAGCGTGACGCACTTTTAGATACTTATCGGGTGTTAAACCGCAAGAGTGTGCGCTTTGCCAGCCCGGACGAAATGCGGCGGTTGTTTCCGTCGTTGGACAATTTCAAATACCGGGATAAGTGGTGGGTGCTGAATGTGGGTGGAAATCATTTGAGGATGATTGCCTTTATTCAGTTTGAACAGAATCGAATCTATGTGAAACATATTGTTACGCACAAGGAATACGACAAACTGTGCGAACGGTATCGAAAAGGTGAATTGTAATGAATACAGCGTTAAAAACGGCAATTGAGGATTTTGCTGAAATTGCAGCGCCCTACCTTAATATTGCCGACGAAGTACATTATGAGGATACCTTGACGCTAGTCGAGGAATTACTGGAAGAGGCGGACGATAGCGCCGATGATCCTGTAAATGGAATTATTGAAATTCTAGCGCAGGCAATTGCTAAATATGAAAGTAAGAATGATGATATCGCGGCCTTCGAAGCACAAGCCAGGGAGGCGCCGGCGGACGTCGTCATGCTGCGTGTACTTATGTCTCAGCATAATTTGGGTGTTGCCGATTTACCTGAAATCGGAGACAAATCCCTCGTATCAAGAATACTGTCCGGTACGCGCAATCTAACCAAACGACATATCCAAAAACTGGCGCGGCGCTTTAACATAGATCCGGGAATGTTTTTCGACCGTTAAAGACAAATGCTCCCACGCATGGTTTCGACCGGCGTGTGCGGGGCTCCCGGTGAAAATCGTTGGGCCCTTGCTTTTTTCAGGGATGAAAATATGCACAAGCTCATAAAACAAAAAATATTGCTAAGCAACAAGGCTATGGACCGCTTGTTGGCTCTGCTGAAAAACCCGCCCCCACCAAACAAAGCGCTTCTCAAAGCCTACAAAGAATATATAGCAAATAAACAGGAGTAGATTTCTTGTACTAATCTTTTAGTTACTTCCCCCGTCCCTTCTTGCCGCCCTTTTTCGGGCTGAGCGTAAACCAGTCGTCCGGGATGATTTCGTGGAAGTGATCGGCTTCTTCGATCAGCAGCTTGTGCGTGGTCCGTTTTACCGCGGCGATCTCGACGCCCTCTCCCTTGCCTGGATCACACCCGAATCTTGTGGATACCCATATTGAAACTGGGCCTTAGAATTGTCAATGGAATTACTTGGGTAAGTTGCTCAGGTAGCCTATATCCAGCTTTCTCCCTGCCTTTTTTCTTAAAGGGTGAGGAGCTATTTCATGTCGCCAGCCTGGTCTAGTGGAACTGAGGGGCTAGTGGTGTATGGGGGTGCTACAATTTTGCATTGGATCCGACTTTACGGATTTTATGCAGCGAACCGCAGAATTTCCACCTCGGCGC
>CAJVYS010000199.1 GCA_913009875.1 uncultured Gammaproteobacteria bacterium
TCGATCACGTCGGCGACTCCGAACTCTCCGCCGCCTACTTCGCCGCCGACCTGCTCCTCTTCCCCGTGCAAGACCTGCCCGGCGATCACGAAGGCTTCGGCATGGTCGCCATCGAGGCCGCCGCCCATGGTCTGCCCACCGTCGCCTTCGCCGCCGGCGGCGTGCCCGATGCCGTGGCCGACGGCCGATCGGGGCGACTCATCGCGCCCGGTGACAACCGTGCCTTCACCGAAGCCGTGATCGACTGTCTGAGCCGCGATGACGCCGAAAAGCACCTTGCCGCCCGACGTGCCCGGCAATTCGCCGAGGATTTCTCCTGGACGCATTTCAACGACCGTTTTCGGACGGCGCTGGCCAAGTATGAATCTCACCAGAGATGATTGTTCCGGGATCCGGGATCCGCGTTCGCGAACCCTTGGCCGGCGCATGTGCATTTCCAATTCATCGAACTCGACGCCGGTGGGACGGAATCGGCCTGCTCCAAGGTGGCTGCAGCCTTCGGGCGCAGTCTGGCAACGGGGTCCGGAATGGTGGAGTCCGGCGGGCCGTTCCTGTCCGCGAGCTGGTTTTTTTGTAGCCGATTGTCAATTATGAAGATATCCATCATCACCATCTGTTACAACTCTGCCCGCTACCTCGTCCACACCATTGAGAGCGTGGTTTCGCAGACCTATGGCGGCCTCGAGTACATCGTGGTGGATGGCGGCTCGAGCGACGGCACTCTTGATATTATCCGGCAATATGAAGACCGCATCGACCGCTGGATTTCCGGGCCGGACAACGGTATCGCCGACGCCATGAACAAGGGGCTGGCCATGGCAAGCGGCGAATACGTCCTCTTCCTCCACTCGGACGACTATCTCGCCAGCCCGGAGGTCATTGCCGCGGCCGTCGGCCGCATGGGGGCGGGCCAGGATGTTTGCCTCTTTGACATCTTCCTCGAAAAAAACGGGCAGAAACGGCTCCACCGCCCCCGGGGTTTCAATTGGTGGATGAACCTCAAGACCGGGGTGTTCCACCAGAGCGCCATCTGCCGCCGTGACCTTTTCGATAGGATCGGCAATTTCGACACCTCGTTCGCGATCGCCATGGACTACGATTTTTTCCTCAGAGCCTACCGCGCCGGGGCGAGCGCAGAGAAGATCCCGCTGGTCCTGTCGGTGATGCGACTCGTGGGGGTAAGCTCCCGGCTTGACTGGCCCGAGCTCATGGAAAGGTTCTCCGAGGAGCAAAGGACGCATTTCAAGAACTGCACCTCTGTGTGGTTGCGAGTTGTGTACATGGGTTACTGGTCTGTTTATCCCCTGTATCGCCGCATGATGGTGTAAAGCATAGGAAGAAGAATGGCTCCTCCGCAGAATTTGTGGGCCAGCGAAGATCGAACCGATGAAGAAGGTCGCCCGGCTGCTGCGTGCTCGCAGAGGGCTCCTGCTGAACTGGTTACTCGCAAAAGGGCGGCTCTCCAGCGGCATCGTGGAAGGTTTCAACACAAAGGCCAAACTGACCCCAAGAAAATCCTTCGGCTCCCGGGCTCCCGGACCTACCACGCAATGGAAATCGCCTTGTATCATGCCCTTGGCACCCCACCCGAACCAGAAGGAACCCACAGATTCTGCTGAAAAGCCTATTTCAGCTGCTGAAACAGGCGCAGGTAATCCTCCTGCATCCTGCCCAGCACGAACTGATGCTCGACCCTTGCACGGTTGTACTCCCCCATTTCCCGGCGCAACCCTGCGTCAGCGGCAAGCTGGTTGGCACGTGCTGCAAAATCGCCGACATCACCGGGCACACAGAGGAAACCGCCCTTGCCGTGATCAATCTGTTCGGGTAATGAGGAACAATCGGTGGCAACCACGGGTAGCCCGGATGCCATTGCTTCCAGCACAGCGAGGCTCAGGCCCTCGCGTACCGTCGGCATCAGCAGCATATCGACATCCCGGTAAAGCCCGGGCATTTGCGAATATGCTATTTTCCCGATCAAATCGATATTGCTTCTCCTGGCGGACGACAGCCCGCCACGCAATCCTCCGGTTACACAAATCGTCACATCCGGCGCAAGCCGGTCTGCGATCGTAGCGAGCAGGTCTACACCCTTGCGCAGACAGGGATTGCCCGAAAACAGGACGCGGACGCCCCTTTCCGGGTGGGTCTTCCCTGCGGGGTGGAACAGCGAGGCATCCACGCCATTCCTTATCACCTGTACCGGCAGTGCAGGAGACAGATACTGCCTGACCAGGCCTGCCGTATATTCGCTGACCGCGACAATTGCGCCAGCGCGCTTTACCGCTCTTCGATAGGCCCACAACAGGTCTGTCCTGTAGTGCAGCCTCTGCAGCAGAGAACTATAGGGGCGCATGAATTCATCGAGGACGTAGTTATGAAAGGTGACCACGAGCGGTTTTCCGCCTGGCACAGCATAGGCTGCATACTCCGGGGTGCAATGCACCAGATCGGCATCCCGGCACGACAGCAGCGGCAGCAGCACAGGGAAATATTCCCACCGCGCATCGTATGACACCAGTTCATAGCCCGGCATGGCATCAGCCAGCGCCCGGTGCACGATGATCGCACCGCTACCGCGGACCACGGGGCTTATCACGCGCACCGCCTGGTCCGTCACGGTATCAGGACTCCCTTTGTTGCAAGCATACCGGACCCGGGCCTGGATGCCCGCACCAACCCTGCACCGGGCTCTGCATTTTTTGGAAGGATCTATAATAATTCAATTGCCCTTGGTCGGCATGGGAAAGGTGGTAACACAAGCCATTTCAACATAAATGTTTTAGTCTCGAAATTGACAAGATTAAAATCCCGCTCATGACCATCTCTGCGACATAAGTCGCGCCTACCGCGCCCTGCCAGCCCCAACGGGGAATGGCCCAGAGATTCAGCAGGATATTGAGCGCAGCCCCGACTC
>CAJVYS010000200.1 GCA_913009875.1 uncultured Gammaproteobacteria bacterium
GCAAGCCGCGGGGTATCCGTTCCCGCTTGGATGAGTCCTATTCGACCCGCCTGAGTTTCTGCTGTGCGGTGGAGGGTTGCCGGCGTCGCAGCACCCCGCCTTCGGTGCGTTTTCTCGGTCGTAAGGTTTATCTGGGCGCGCTGGTGATTTTGGTCACTGCGCTGGAGCACGGACTGTCGCCACAGCGCCGGCAGTGGTTGATCGAGACCCTGGATATCTGGCCGCAGACACTGGCGCGCTGGCGCAAGTGGTGGCGCGAGACCTTTGTTGCCAGTCGCCTGTGGCAGGCACAGCGGGGCAACTTCATGCCGCCGCTGAATCCCGCTTCTTTACCCGGCGCTGTATTGGGGCGGCTGGCGGGGCAGGATCTGCAGCACCGTCTGTGCCACTTGCTGGTGTTATTGATGCCGCTGAGCAGTACTTCTTGCCCGGGCTATGTGAAGGTGGTGATCGACCCGCAGAAGATGTGATCGCAGCCAGCTAAACCTCTTGCGTAGACTCCCGACTTGGTTGATGTGTGGAGTAAGCAGATGAGCAATGACTCAGACCCCGATCGCTGGGCGCGGCTACGCTTTGCGATCATCGGTCCTTTGTTGGCGGCACCACCGGCGCGCGGCGAGTTGCGTGCGGCCCTTGAGCGTCTGGCCAGGGGCAGCTGGAAACACCCGATAAACGGCACCGTGCTGCGCTTTAGTTATGCCACGGTAGAGCGTTGGTACTACCTGGCCCGTGGCGCTCAGGACCCGGTGGCGGCACTGCGCCGGCGGCGGCGTAACGATGCCGGACGTACTCGCCGGCTGTCGCTCGCTGTGATCCAGGCACTGCAGGCCCAGTACCGGGAATATCCCGGTTGGACGGTCCAGCTGCACTACGACAACCTGGTGGCCTTGAGCGAGGAAGATGAGGCCCTCAAGCCGATGCCCTGCTATGGCACCATCCGCCGTTACCTTAAGGCGCGGGGGTATCACCGTAAGCGGCGTCCCCGGCGGGGGAGCCCCGGCGCCCGACGCGCTGAGGTGCGCCTGGAGAAGCTGGAAGTGCGCAGCTACGAAGCGGAGTACGTGCATGGCCTGTGGCATGCCGATTTCCATCACGGTTCGCGTCCGGTGCTGACCCCGTCCGGGCGCTGGGTGAGGCCGCTGCTGCGGGGTATTATCGACGACCACTCACGACTGGTGTGCCACCTCCAATGGTATCTGGATGAGACCGCCGAGAGTCTGGTGCATGGACTCTGTCAGGGCTTGCAGAAACGCGCCCTGCCGCGCGCCCTGATGACCGATAACGGCGCCGCCATGCAGGCGCAAGAGTTCTGTTGCGGTCTGCACACCCTGGGGATCGTGCACGAGACCACGCTGCCGTACAGTCCGTATCAAAATGCCAAGCAGGAAATCTTCTGGGCCACGCTGGAAGGACGTCTGATGGCGATGCTGGAAGGGCTGGTTGAGCTGACCCTGGCGCGGCTCAACGAGATCACCCAGGTCTGGGTGGAACAGGAGTATCACCAGCGCCGCCACGCCGAGATCGGCATGTCGCCTCTGCGGCGTTACCTCGATGCGCCTGCAGTGGGGCGGGACTGCCCCGACAGCGCCACCTTACAACGCGCTTTTTGTGCGACCGTCAGCCGCCGTCAGCGGCGCAGCGACGGCACCATCAGCCTGGCTGGTAAGCGCTTTGAAATCCCCAACCGCTACCGTCATCTGGAACGACCTCACGTGCGTTACGCCCGCTGGGACCTGCGTGCGGTGGCATTGGTCGATCCCCACACCCACCTCGCACTGTGCCCGCTCTACCCGGTGGATAAGACCGCCAACGCCCAGGGACAGCGCCGGGCGCTGGAGGCGGTGGAACAAGCAACCCCCGCGGCAGCGCCGCTGAGCCGTCATGAGCTGCCACCGCTGCTGCGCAAGTTGCTGGCCGACTACGCCGCTACCGGTCGTCCCCCGGCCTATCTGATTAAACCTTCATCGGAGTCTAAGTCATGAACAAAAAACTGCTCGCCCTGTATGGACTTAAATGGAATCCCTTCTCCCCGGAACTGCCCACCGAGGCACTGTATGTTACGGCCAAAGTCGAGAACTTCTGCTGGCGTATCGAACAGGGCTTGATCCGCGAAGGCGGCTTTGCCCTGATCAGCGGTGATCCCGGCAGCGGCAAGAGTGTGGTCCTGCGCCTGCTGGCCGAACGGCTGCAACAGCTGCGCGACATCTCCGTCGGCGCCATCACCCACCCGAGTAGCAATCTGGCTGACTTTTATCGGGAGATGGGGGACTTGTTCGGGGTCGAACTCAAGCCCCACAACCGCTGGGGTGGCTTCAAGGCCCTGCGGGAACGCTGGCTGGCCCACCTGGAAGGGACCCTGCTGCGACCGGTGCTGTTGATCGACGAAGCCCAGGAAATGCACCCGGCCGTGCTCAGTGAACTGCGCCTGCTCAGTAGCATGCAGTTCGACTCCAAAACCCTGCTGAGCGTGGTCCTGGCCGGCGATGCCCGCCTGCACACCAAGCTGCGCCGGGATGAATTACTGCCCCTGGGCAGTCGCATCCGCATCCGCCTGCTGATGGAATATGCCGATCGCAATGAGCTGATGGCCTGCCTCAAATACCTCCTGGACACCGCCGGCAACGCCAACCTGATGACCCCGGAACTGATGCAGGCCCTGTGTGACCATGCGCTCGGAAACTACCGGGTGCTCACCACCATGGCCGCTGAACTGCTCGCCCTGGCGGCCCAGCAGGAGCTGACCCAACTGGATGAAAAACTCTACCTGGAAGCGTTCGCAACACCGCCAACCAAACCACGCAAGTCCGCCTGAGCAACCCCACAGGAAATCCCCATGAATACACCCTCACTCATGCTCGCCGATCCGCCCGACCCGTCCAGATCGGAAGA
>CAJVYS010000201.1 GCA_913009875.1 uncultured Gammaproteobacteria bacterium
TCAGACGTGTGCTCTTCCGATCTATACAGACAGCGTAGAGACGGCGCAAAACGCTCGAGTTCTGATTTCCAATTGGCGAGCAAGGATGCCGGCAGCACCAGTAATGAAGGTTTGCCATAGCGCTTTTTCTTTAACAAAAGCAGCAGCGCGATGACCTGCATGGTCTTCCCCAGGCCCATGTCATCGGCCAGACAGGCACCCAGCCCCAGTTGCGACAGCAACCACAACCAGCTCACCCCGATCTTTTGGTAAGGGCGAAGGGTCGCCTTAAGCGCCTTGCCGGGATCGGTGGACTCCATTGTGGAGGGTGATCGCAACTCATCCAGCAGCGATGCCAACCACTTACCCGGCTGAACAAAAGACCACTCACGGTCTTCCTCCCCTACTCCTATAGCTTCGGCACTGCGCAAATCGGTCGGCGCACCGGCCAATAGCCGCATCCCCTCCACAAATGAAAGGCCATTGTTTTTAGCGCCGGCCTCCACTGTTTTCCAGTGTGCAAGGGCCTCACTCAGCCTTTTCTGATCCACCTCAACCCACTGCCCTTTGATAAACGCCAGGCCGTCTCCCGCAGACATCAGCTTCTGCAATTCAGCCTCACTTAAGGTCTCATCACCGAGGGAGATCTTCAGTTTAAAATCCAGCAGTGAATCCGCACCGAAATTCTTTTTGTTGTGTTCGCCAATGGTGATGCCGACTCGCGGCCGGCTGCGCTTTTTCCACCAGTCCGGCAGCCGCACAACCACACCGCACTGCTCGTACAACGGTATCTCCTTGAGAAATTCATACGCCTCCGCGGGCTTCCAGGCCAGAGGTTGGTACAGATCACCTGTCTCGACCAACTCTTTAATCACGGGACTGGATTCGGATGCGCGATGCACGGGCGAAAGCAGATGGATCAGGGCCTTTTTGTTTTTCGCGCCGGCATACTCCTGCAAGGCCCGATTGAGCGATTGATGACGTGCCTGTCCATGTCCGGAAAGCTTGGGCGCATAAGTCGCCATAAAAGCAAAAGGATAGTCGGGATCATTTTTATTTTCCGCCAGGTGGAAACAGACGCGGCCCAGCTGGTGCCACTGTGGCGCCTTTTTGGCGAGAAAACCGCCCAGGCTGGCATAGTCCTGAATCTGCTCACAGACCCAACGATCCAGCAGTGTCCAAATCTCTTCCAGTACCAGGGCCGAGAGATATTCGGCACCACGCATCGGCGGCGCAGCCAGCAGTAGAGATGATATCTCTGCCGCGGTGAGCGGTTCGATGGGATCAATCTGAGATGGATCAGCCCGGGCAGTATCCGTTGGTGTCAACAGGCATCTCGCAGTCAAATATTCACTGGCAAAGTTGCGCCAATAGATAAAGGACGGGGGTAATTCAGCGCCGCTTTTCCTGGCCGCCAGGGCGAACAAGCCTGCGCCTGCATGTCGCGCAAACGCCTTACCGATGGAGGCATGAAGGCTGCTCTCGTCTGCATCATTATCGGTTGCCGATGAGAAACAATGCAGGTGCCCGGAGGGTAATAGGCCTATTTCAAAAGACATTCAGGTTGGCGTTAAGAATGTATGTTAATCATGTGTGCAGAGTCCAAAATCAAATGAATCTTCCGCGCAGAAAGCTTCGGGAAATTGAACCCTCAGTGATTAAAATAAAACCCAATGTTATTATCGGGCTTTATCATTGCGCCTTGTCAAATAAATCCTTATGCAAACGGATGCCGTAACACGATAGTCTCGTTGCGATCCGGACCGGTAGAGATGATGTCCACCGACACGCCGACCACCTCTTCGATCTTTTTGATGTATGCCCTGGCATTCTCCGGCAGGTCGTCATACTTTTGTATACCGACTGTGTTCTCTGACCAGCCTGGGACTTCGATATATTTCGGCTTACAAAGCTCATAGGCATCGGCACCAATGGGTGGTGCATCAACGGTTTTACCGTCACATTCATAACCCACAGCAATGCGGAGTGTCTCCAGTCCATCAAGCACATCCATCTTGGTCAGACAAATGCCGGACAGGGCATTGATATGCGCTGAACGGCGCAGGCTCACAGCGTCCAACCAACCACAGCGACGTGCACGCCCCGTGGTGGAACCAAACTCTTGGCCTTCTTTCGCCATGTGGGCACCAATGGGGTCATTCAAGCCAACACCGTCATAGAGTTCTGTCGGGAAGGGGCCAGCACCCACACGAGTAGTGTAGGCCTTGGTGATCCCCAGCACATAGTCGATATCACGCGGACCCACGCCGGTACCGGTACACGCACCACCAGCCGTTGGGTTGGATGAGGTCACATAAGGATAGGTACCATGATCAATGTCCAGCAGTGTACCTTGCGCACCTTCGAACATGATATTTTTACCCTCGATACGCATCTGGTGTAGCAAACCAGTAACATCGGCCACCATGGGACGAATCTGTTCCGCCATTTCCAGACCTTCATCCAGGACTTTCTGGAAATCAATCGTATCGGTCTTAAAGTAATTCTTCAGGGCAAAGTTGTGATAATCAAGAGATCGGAAGAGCGTCGTGTAGGGAAAGAGTGTAGATCTCGGTGGTCGCCGTATCATTAAAAAAAAAAAGAATAAAGAAAATAGAAGAAGAAAAGATTTTAAAAAAACAAGAAGAAAAAGTAATGTTAGATGTGTGACATAGGGTCAATGCGGCTAACACGACACTGGAGGAGCATCATGC
>CAJVYS010000202.1 GCA_913009875.1 uncultured Gammaproteobacteria bacterium
GGAAGGCATGTGTGTGGACTTGGATGTGTGGTAACGTGTGATCCATCGGTGAGAGCCAAAAGCTCCGATGTTATTTCGTATATTTTTTTTTTTTTTTAATGATACGGCGACCACCGAGATCTACACTCTTTCCCTACACGACGCTCTTCCGATCTGTATGAAATTTTAAAAGAAAAAGGTGCGCTCAAGGACAAGACGGTTGGCCGTGTGACCTTTCACGAAATTACCAAGCGCGCCATTAACGAGGCCGTTGAACACCCGCAGCAACTTTCGCAGGACATGGTCAACGCACAATTGGCGCGTCGCGCCCTCGATTACCTGGTGGGCTTTAATCTGTCACCACTGCTCTGGAAAAAAATCCGCCGTGGTCTGTCGGCGGGACGGGTACAAAGCCCTGCCTTACGTATGATTGTCGAGCGTGAACTGGAGATTGAAAAGTTCACAGCACAGGAATACTGGACGGTTGAAGCCGAAGTGGAAAGTGACAGGCAGCCCTTCACGGGCAGGCTGGTGCAATACAATGGCAAGAAGCTTTCCCAGTTCAACATTAATGATGAAGCCAAGGCCAAAAAGGCAGAAAAAAACCTGAATGAGGCAGCGAAAGGTAAGCTGAACATTAGCAAGGTTGAAAAGAAACAACGCAAGCGTAACCCCGCCGCACCCTTTACGACCTCGACGCTGCAACAGGAATCATCGCGTAAGCTGGGCTTTACCGCCAAGAAAACCATGATGGTGGCACAGCAACTCTATGAAGGTATCGATCTCGGCGGTGAGGCGGTTGGCTTGATCACCTATATGCGTACTGACTCGGTCACTCTGGCCAGCGAGGCCCTGGACGAGATCCGCAGTTTTATTGCTACCAAGTATGGCAAAGAGAATGTACCGGAAGAGCCGCGTATCTTTAAGACCAAGGCGAAGAACGCGCAAGAGGCCCATGAGGCCATTCGCCCGACTTCAGTCAGCCACGAGCCTGCGGCAATTAAATCACATTTAACCAAGGATCAATTACGCCTGTATGACTTGATCTGGAAGCGCACGGTCGCCTGTCAAATGATCCATGCCACCCTGGACACAGTCGCCGTCGACCTGACTGCCGGTGACCAACATATGTTCCGCGCCAATGGTTCAACCCTGGTCAGTGCAGGCTTTATGGCGGTCTACCAGGAAGGTAAGGATGACGCCAGCGGAGATGATGACTCTGAACGTTTGCTGCCGCCGCTAAAAGAGGGCGATGATGTTGAGTTAATCAAAATTAAACCGGAGCAACACTTTACCGAGCCACCACCACGCTATACCGAGGCCTCACTGGTCAAGTCGCTGGAAGAACATGGCATTGGCCGCCCTTCTACCTATGCCTCGATTATCTCGACCCTGCAGTCACGTGAATATGTCGAGATGGATAAAAAGCGTTTTATGCCAACAGATGTGGGCCGTATCGTGAACAAATTTCTGACCGAACACTTCACACAATACGTCGACTATGACTTTACCGCCAACATGGAAGATGAGCTGGATGCCATTGCCCGCGGTGAAGAAGAATGGGTGCCCATGATGCGAAATTTCTGGCAGCCCTTTAAGGCCCTGGTAGAAGACAAGGATGCCAACGTCGATCGCAAAGACGTCACCCATGAAGCCCTTGAAGAAAAGTGCCCCAAGTGTGGTGGCTCGCTGGCCATACGTTTGGGACGGCGTGGTCGCTTTATTGGTTGCGATAATTATCCCGAGTGTGACTACACCCGCAACGTCAATGAAGATGCCGACGCCGAACCGGAGACCGTGGATCGCAAGTGTCCAAAGTGTGAAGCAGAGCTGATTATCCGTCATGGTAAGTACGGCAAGTTTATCGGCTGTAGTGCCTACCCTGATTGCCGCTATATCGAGCCACTGGAAAAACCCAAAGACATGGGCGTGGTTTGTCCGCAGTGTAAAAAGGGCAGCATGCTGGAGCGTAAGTCGCGCCGGGGCAAGATATTTTTTTCCTGCGAACACTATCCTGGCTGTAAATATGCGGTCTGGAATCAACCGGTCAATGAAAAGTGTCCGGACTGCGGCTGGCCCATGCTGACCCTGAAAACCACCAAGCGCCACGGCACCCAAAAAGTCTGTCCCCAGGATGATTGTAAATATGTTGAAGACGTCGAAGATGATGATACGGAAGAGCAGGCCGCCGGTTAACTTAGGGTAACATCATCGGGATGATGAACTACAGCATAAGGATCCATGCAGTGTTGACAAAGCCCCCAATTATTATTGACCTGGAGGCGTCCGGTTTTGGTCGTAACAGCTACCCCATCGAGATTGGTATTGCGCTGTCCTCGGGTAAGACAGAATGTTTTTTAATTCGGCCCGAGGCCGGGTGGACGCACTGGACTCAAGAGAGTGAAAGGCTTCACGGCATACGACGGGAGCAGTTATTTCAGTACGGCCGCCCGATAACGGAAGTCACCGACAGAATGAATCAGTTGCTGGAGGGAGAGACCGCCTACACCGATGGCTGGGGGGTCGACCAGGGCTGGTTAAACCTGCTTTTTACTGTGCACACAGAAGACCGCGTTTTCGCCTGGAGTCCCTGCAAAGTTTATTTAATGAGCAGTATTTTGCTATCTGGGATA
>CAJVYS010000203.1 GCA_913009875.1 uncultured Gammaproteobacteria bacterium
GGAACATCTGTTCCAGATCCAGTACCTGGTGAGATTCCTTGTGCAGACGGTTGGTCCCTGCCTGACCGGCAATCGCAACCACCGGCGCGTGATCCAGATTGGCATCGGCGACACCGGTAACCAGGTTGGTTGCGCCGGGCCCAAGCGTGGACAGACAGACGCCGGCGCGGCCTGTCAAACGGCCATAGACATCCGCCATGAATGCTGCACCCTGCTCATGGCGCGTGGTGATGAACCGGATGCTGGATCGAGTAGCGCATCCATGAGATCCAGGTTCTCTTCTCCCGGAATGCCGAAGATGTATTCCACACCTTCGTTCTCCAGGCACTTCACGAACAGTTGTGCAGCGTTCATTCAGTTCCTTTTGAAAACCGGGACACGGACGGGTGGCTTACTTTGCTGTTGCCTGCGCTTTGCCACTCTTCGCTGCACGCTCGCGCTCCACCAGGAAGTCTACAACCTCCAGCATCCTCTTGTTGCTACCCGCATCACGTGCGGAGGTACGGTATTTCCCGTTAACCACCAATGCCGGCACACCCTTGATCCCGTACAGGTTCGCTGCCTGTTTGGCGCGATTGGTTTTGGTGATAACCGCAAAAGATTTGTAGGTATCGTCAAAATCCTGCGCAGAAACGCCCTGCGCTATAAAGAAGTCTTTCAGCTGCCCCAGATTTCGGATTGGCTTCTTTTCCTTGTGAATTCTTTCGAACAACGGTTTATGAATCTTGTCTGTGACACCAAGCAGCTCGGCGGTATAGGCACGATCGATGGGATAGGTGGTACCCGCCAACGCCGCCGAGCCTAAAGGCATACGATTGACACGCACACGACAGTCGCGCAGGCGTTCAGCATCGCGCTTGAGCATCTCGAACCAGGCCAGCATATGATGGCCAAAGCTGATCGGCTGCGCGGTTTGCAGGTGAGTGAAGCCGGGCAGGATAGTCTCCACTTCCCGTTCGGCGACTTCGATCAGGCCCGTTTGCAGGCGCGTCAACTCGATGAGGATGGCGTCGATCTCATCACGCAGGTAGAGGCGAATATCGGTCGCCACCTGATCATTGCGTGAGCGCCCAGTATGCAGTTTTTTGCCGGCATCGCCGATACGATCCGTCAGGCGCGCCTCGATGTTCATGTGGACATCTTCCAGCGCCACCGACCAGGCAAACTGCCCCTGCTCAATCTCCAGCTGCAAGTCAGCGAGGCCATTGATAATTGCCTCGCACTCTTTAGCGGTGAGCACACCAATCTTGTTCAGCATGCGGGCATGGGCCACGGAACCGGCAATGTCATGGCGATAGAGCCGCTTGTCGAATCCCACCGAGGCGGTAAAGGCCTCGACAAAGGCGTCGGTGCCTTCGGTAAATCGTCCTGCCCAGGGCTTGTCGTTTTGATTACTCATGGATGCTCTCAGTGCCGAATGTAGACACGCAGTATAACGTTTTTGCCCGCCAGACGCATGAGAAAGACTCGTCAGCACGGCGGGGATCGGCTATGGTTATTAGTGGTTAAACAAATATTGGAAAAGGAATTCACGACTTGCCCATACAACACTCCCCGCATAGCAGTCACAATTTTCTACCCGACTTCTGCGGTGTCCGCGTGGTCTTTGCCGTGGTCATTATTGCCGAGTTATGTGCCTTCCTGCTGGCCTTTGCACCATTACAAATGACCTACGCGCAACGCTGGCAGACCCTGGGAATTGCCTCATTGTTTGTACAGTGGCTTGGCCTTACTAGTTGCGCCATTCTGTGTCTCAGCAAACGCTGGCTGCAACCCATGAGCAACCGTTGTGCCGCTATTACCTCGTATACCCTGGTCCTGTTTATGATCGCCCTGATCACCGAGGCCGCCTACTGGGTGTTCCTGAAACCCGGCACCGAATTTATCAACCATGAATACTTCCTGCTGCGCAATCTCTTTGTCGGCGCCGTTATCGCCGGGCCGATTCTGCGTTACTTCTATGTCCAGCACCAGTGGCGTCTACAGGTGCAGGCCGAGTCCAACGCCCGCCTACAGGCCTTGCAGGCACGCATTCGTCCGCACTTCTTGTTTAATAGTATGAATACCATCGCCAGCCTGACCCGCAGTCGACCGGAACAGGCAGAGACTGCTGTGGAAAACCTGGCCGACCTGTTTCGCGCCAGTATGAACGCGCAGGGCCTGCACAGCTGGCAGGAAGAGATGCTGCTGTGTCAGCGCTATCTGGAGATCGAGGCCATGCGACTTGGTGATCGCCTGCGGGTTGACTGGCAGGTCGATGACCTGCCGGCGGATGCGCTGTTACAGATCGGAAGAGCGTCGTGTAGGGAAAGAGTGTAGATCTCGGTGGTCGCCGTAGCATTAAAAAACAAACAAAAAAAAGACAAAAAAAAAAAGCATGCCTACCGCTTAGTGACTACTTCTTGACGATGTTGACCCATTCCGAAACACTCTTCCCTCGTATCCGT
>CAJVYS010000204.1 GCA_913009875.1 uncultured Gammaproteobacteria bacterium
CTTTACCGAACCGATGCCGCAATACTGATTGCGGTGCGCCCCGGCCTCGCGGAAGGCCTTGGCCAATGCCGCTACCTCAATGGGGTCACCGAGCGGTGTGGCCGTGCCATGGGCTTCCACATAGCTGATGGTTTCCGGATCGATGGCGCCCATAGCCAGCGCCATGCCGATCACCTCGGCCTGGCCGTCGATACTCGGCGCGGTGTAGCCGACCTTGACGGCTCCGTCATTATTCACCGCGAAACCGCGAATCACAGCATGGATCGGATCACCGTCCGCCAGCGCATCGTCGAGCCGCTTGAGTGCCACCACACCCACACCACTGCCGCCGACAGTTCCCTTGGCCATGGCGTCGAAAGCGCGGCAATGGCCGTCTGGTGACGGGATGCCTTCCTCCTGGTAGATATAGCCGTTCTGGTTGAGCAGGATCGAGCTGGCGCCCGCCAGTGCCACATCGCACTGATAGTTGAGCAGGCTCTGGCAGGCCTGGCAGATGGCGACGAGGGAGGTCGAACAGGTGGTCTGGATCGTGATCGCAGGTCCGCGCAGGTTGAGTTTGTAGGCAAGCCGCGTGCTGATGTGGTCCTTGTCGTTGGATACGGAGATCTGGAACATCCCCATGGTCTGCACCAAGTCCTGGTTGGCGTAGAGATTGAAGGCATAGTGACTGGCGTTCACGCCGGCGTAGACGCCGATCAGCCCGGGAAAACGCGCTGGATCACAGCCGGCATTCTCCAGCGTCTCCCACGCGCATTCCAGGAACAGGCGTTGCTGCGGATCGAGCAGCTCGGCCTCCCGTGGCGAGAAACCGAAGAAGGTTGCATCGAACAGATCCACGTCCTCAAGGCGGATGGCGGCGTTAACGTAGTCCGGATGCTGGAGGATGGCCGGGTCCATGCCGGCGGCCACGAGATCATCGGCCGTGAGGAACTTCATGGCTTCAACGCCGTCACGCAGATTGGCCCAGTAACCGGCTGTGTCCTTGGCGCCGGGCATGCGGCAGCTCATGCCGATGACTGCAATGCCGGTGGTGGGTTCGTTTTGTTGCATAGGTGCCTTCGTACTCCGTTCTGTGTCGGTTTTGAACAAGGGGCCGTGGATTTTTCGTCAGTGCCGGTCGGGAGGCCGCGCCGGCGGGCGCCGGAACATCGGCCGTGATTGCATGCTGGGGCGCTGCGGGGCGGAGCTCGGCGGTGATGCTGGGCTCACAGGAGCGCTCGGCACGGGTCTGTCAGGCGCCTCTTGCTCGGCCAGGTGAGTGCTGAGCAGCCGCACGGTGGGGTAGCGGAATAGGTCGAGCAGCGTCACCGCCAGTCCCAGATCCCCACGTAGGCGGTGCTGGATCTGCACCATAAGCAGTGAATGCCCGCCGAGGTCGAAGAAGTTGCTGTCGAGCCCGACCTCCCCGATGCCGAGCACCTCGGCCCAAAGCAGTGTCACCCGTTGCTCCAGCGAATGGGCGCCGGGCACAGGGACGGAAGGTGGCGGCGTGTTGGTTTCCGGTTCCGGCAGGGCCTGCCAGTCAATCTTGCCGTGCACGGTACGTGGAATCTCCGTCAGCACGGAGATCCATGCAGGCATCATGTAATCGGGCAACAAGGGATGCAGATAGGCACGCAACTCGCTGATCGGACACGGTGGCTGCGTTGCCGCAACGATGTAGGCACCGAGGCGCCGCTCTCCGTCCTCGCCGCTGCACACCGTCGCCACGGCTTGCTGTACCGCCGGGTGTGATTCCAACACCCGCGCCACCTCTGCAGGTTCAATACGGTAGCCGCGCAGCTTGACCTGTTGGTCTACCCGCCCCAGGAAATCCAGCGTCCCGTCCCGCCGTCGCCGCACGCGATCACCTGTGTAATAGAGGCGTGCATTCGCCTGCGTGGAAAAGGGGTCGGGTTTGAAGCACTCGGCGGTGAGTTCCGGCTGGCCGAGATAGCCTCGTGCCACGCCAGCCCCGCCCAAATAAAGGACACCGGGCACGCCCCGTGGCACGAGGTTGCCATAGCCATCAAGTACATAAGCCTGCAGGTTGCCGATGGGCTTGCCGATGGGAACGCGGTCGCCCGGGCCGATGGCGCGGCAGGGCCATGAGGTGGCATCGATGGTGGCTTCCGTCGGACCATAGAGGTTATGCAGTTCGGCATGAAGCCGCTGCCGAAAACGAATGCACAGCTCGGCTGTCAGTGGTTCGCCGCCGCTAAACACCAGGCGTAAGGCATCACAGGCCATAAGCCCGGGCTCTTCTAGAACCAGGTCCAACTGCGACGGCACCAGTTGCAGCACAGACACCGCGTACTGCGCCACAGCGTGCACTAGGTAGGCCGCATCAGATCGGAAGAGCGTCGTGTAGGGAAAGAGTGTAGATCTCGGTGGGCGCCGTATCATTAAAAAAAAAATATAAAGAGAAGATACAAGAAAAAATTAACTGACA
>CAJVYS010000205.1 GCA_913009875.1 uncultured Gammaproteobacteria bacterium
GCATTACATTGGCAAAAGTATCCAAGAATTTTCAGTTTGGTCAGCACACCGTCACATTAGAAACAGGGGAAATTGCTCGTCAGGCATCCGGTGCCGTCATGGCTAGCATGGGCGATACCGTCATTTTCGCTACCGTCGTTGCCGCCAAAGAGGCGCGTCCCGGCTACGATTTCTTCCCGCTTACTATCGATTATCAGGAAAAGACCTACGCGGTTGGCAAAATTCCGGGTGGATTCCTCAAGCGTGAAGGCCGCCCCAGTGAAAAAGAGACCCTGACCTGCCGCCTTATCGACCGTCCTATTCGTCCGCTGTTCCCGAAAGGCTATAATAACGAAGTTCAGGTCATTGCCACCGTGGTCTCCATGGACCCTGAAATTGATTCTGACATACCCGCCATGATCGGTGCCTCTGCCGCATTGACGCTGAGTGGTGCGCCTTTTAACGGCCCCATTGGCGCTGCCAAAGTGGGTTACAAAGAGGGCCAATACCTGCTGAACCCGACACTCTCCGAATTGAAAGAGTCCGATCTGGAACTGACCGTTGCCGGTACTGCCAATGCGGTACTGATGGTGGAATCAGAAGCTAAAGAACTGGCAGAAGATGTCATGCTAGATGCTGTAATGTTCGGTCATGAGCAGCTGCAGGTTGTCGTTAAAGCGATTACTGAATTTGCCAGCGAAGTCGGCGTAAAAGCGATGGCCTGGGAAGTCCCTGCTAAAGATGAAGCACTGGCCAAGCTGGTTGCCGATGCCGGTGCCGCAGGCATGCAAGAGGCCTATACCATTAGCGACAAAATGGACCGTTACACCCGCGTGGGTGAAGTCGCCAAATCAATTGTTGCTACAGTAGCCTCAGAAGAGGGCTATAGCGAAGAAGATGTCTATGCTGAAATTGATAGCCTGAAAAAGACTGTTGTACGCGGACGTATTATCAACGGTGAGCCACGTATCGATGGCCGTGACACCAGGACTGTTCGACCCATTAGTGTTCGCGTCGGCGTCCTGCCTCGCGCTCACGGCTCTGCGCTGTTCACCCGTGGTGAGACACAGGCGCTGGTTGCAGCTACGCTGGGTACTGAACGCGATTCACAGATTATTGATGCCCTGGAAGGTTCCTACCGTGAGCCCTTCATGTTGCACTACAACTTCCCTCCTTACTCCGTTGGCGAGACGGGTCGTACCGGTAGCCCCGGTCGTCGTGAGATTGGCCATGGTCGTCTGGCCAAGCGTGGCGTGCTGGGTAGCATGCCGGATATGGAAGAGTATCCATATACCATCCGTGTGGTCTCTGAAATTACCGAATCCAACGGTTCAAGCTCCATGGCCTCCGTCTGTGGCACCTCACTGGCGCTGATGGATGCCGGCGTGCCGATGAAGGCTCCAACCGCTGGTATTGCCATGGGTCTGGTCAAAGAGGGCGACAAGTTTGCTGTCCTGAGTGACATCCTCGGTGACGAAGATCACCTTGGCGACATGGACTTTAAGGTGGCTGGTACTGAAAAAGGTATCAATGCCCTGCAAATGGATATCAAGATTAATGGAATCACCAAGGAAATCATGGAGATTGCCCTGGCACAGGCCAAAGAGGGTCGCCTGTTTATCCTGGAGAATATGAATAAAGTCATCTCTGAGCCTCGTTCAGACATGTCAGCGTATGCACCACGTTATGTTACCTTCAAGATCAATCCGGACAAAATTCGTGATGTCATTGGTAAAGGTGGCTCGACCATTCGTGCTATTACTGAAGAGACCGGTGTCAGCATCGATATCTCCGACGATGGTATGGTGAAGATTTCCTCGGTTGACCAGGCAGCGGCGGAAGAGGCCCAGCGTCAGGTTGAGCAAATCACCGCCGATGTTGAAGTGGGTAAGGTCTACGAAGGCCGCGTTGCCAAGCTGATGGACTTCGGTGCCTTTGTCACCATCCTGCCGGGTAAAGACGGTCTGGTACATGTCTCGCAGATCTCTGATGAGCGTGTCGAAAACGTCAGCGACAAGTTGAGCGAAGGCGAGACGGTCAAGGTGAAGGTCCTCGAAATCGACAAGCAGGGCCGTATTCGCCTGAGCATGAAGGCCGTTAACGAGTAGAACGACACTAACACGGCAAGTTTTTGCCGCTGTTCACCGAGAAAAGGGCCCGAAAGGCCCTTTTTTTACTCCATTATTACAGTCATGCTGTTGAAACAAGCATGAAGATACAGTTCATGCAATAACGGGGTTCATGCACTTGGAAATTGGCCCGATTGTTGCAAATTTACGCTCATCTTGAACCGATCTCTTTCCCCAGAGATCGGAAGAGCACACGTCTGAACTCCAGTCACACTGATATATCTCGTATGCCGTCTTCTGCTTGAAAAAAAAAAAAAAAAACACAAACACATAAAACAAACAAAAAAAAAAAAA
>CAJVYS010000206.1 GCA_913009875.1 uncultured Gammaproteobacteria bacterium
CGACCTCTAAGGATCGGTAGGGGACAAGCTGTGTTTCTTCGATGGGTTCGCCACTGCATGCTGGAATGCGGGAGTTCTCTTCATTTTCACACGTGTTTGGAGGATCACTCTTAGGATCGCCACCCATGGAAGGATCACTCCCAAAGCCTGTCTGGAAGTGCCAATCCGCCGCACGGATGACTTCTTTCCGGCCTTGGATGGGAAGAATCTGCGTCCCACTTACCACCCCTTGACCGACGGGAATAAAGGTGCCGGTGCCGGATTCTAACGACCAAATATTGACTTCATTCCCATCCGGTAGATTATCAGTATTGGGAAAGATAATTTGAGCTGGTGGATCAAAGACAACCCCCACTGGTTGAATGGTGATGAGGAGGCTGGGGGTGAGTTCCTCGGGTAATGCCGCCGGAGCCAGCGCATCCGGCACTTCAGAAATGGAGATGTCCCCGAGATAATTGCTCCCATCCTGGTTTTTTGCCGCGTTAGGGGCAATGGTCAGCGTAACCCCTATTGTGGAATTGGTTACGACCGTTGTCGCTCCTGGAATAATGGGCGTGGCACTCGCCGCATCAATCCGTGGGAGGAAGAACGGACGATCGATGACGTTCAACACGTCCAGAATAAGGGTCAGTTGCCAATACTGTTCACTTAGTTATCTTCTGTGGTTTAATGGATGGTGTCCAGTCCATTTGCGCAACGGGCGGTCTCGGACGTTTGTACGGTGCGTATGGAGAGTTTCGGCGTTTCACCATCCTCGGCTTGATTGTTCCACGGCTGGATTCACACAACAGTTTCGCCGTCGCCTCAAACAGCAGCCGATACCATGTTTTTTGGCGCCCAGGGGGGAAGGGCCCCAGATTGGGGCAGGGTTCGACGCACTAACTGCACCGTGGCCGTAAACGATACCGTGCGGTCCGGGATGTCTGCCTGCGTGGCCCCTTGATACATCAACCAGCGCACGGCGTAGTGGGCCATTACCCATCCGTAGAACTCTTGCCGCACCAACTCCGGCGTTTTACTGCGCAGGACGCGACGACGTTGCCCTAGGTGTGTCTTCAACTCATCAAACACCAATTCCACTTCCCAGCGCTCGTGATACAGCCGAGCCAGGTCTTGGGCGGGTGCGCCTTGGTCATCCAGCAGCGTGGTGACGAGACGGTACATCGGTTCGCTCTTGGGCACCTGCGGTAAGGCATACTCAATCACCCTGATGGCGATCCCATCGATTCGCTTTCTTCTGGCGCGTTCACTGGGATATAGATGGCTCAGGTACGAGCCATCATCCAACAGCGTTTCAACGGGAAGGATCAAGCTCTTCGGCATGCGCCAGAGCAGTTGCGCCCCGGTCTGCAGGCCGGCCTCCCAATGGGCGTACCCGACAAAGCCGCGATCGGCCATGCAGAGCATGTCGGGCGTGAGGCGACGCACCAAGGGCGAGGCTACCTCCCATTCGGCCTGCTTATAGGCTCCCAGTTCGGCATCCAAAATGGCGTGACTGGCACATTCCGTCAAACTGGCGCACTGGGCTTGAGGGTAGCCGGCCTGCCCGGTTCGGCTCCCTGGGTACCCAAAGGCTTGCACATTGGCTTCCTCATCCGGGACCTCAAAGTTGGAGCCATCTATCGCGACGAGTCGATAGCCGGCAAAAAAGGCGTGGGCATGCTCTGGCCGAGCCAACGGGCGCAAGCAGCGCTGCCCAATGGCTTTCAGCGCCTGCCACGTCAGCCGTGAGCGGGCTTTGCTGATGGCGGATTTGACCACGCTCACGGGAGCCACAGGTTGCTGGTCTTGCCAGGCCAGCCCTTGGGCCACTGCGGCGAACACCGCTTCGTACGCGGCCTCGCTGTATAAGCTCAACGCCATGGTGTAGTACACCACGGCCGAGGCGGGAAAGGTGCGGACCCGTTCACTGTTACACTGATGGGCGTCAAGTTCTTCGTTGATGATGGCCACCGGAAAGGCACGAGCCAGTAATCCCGTGCTCAAATAATCCGCCAATCGAGCCCCCGCCCCCAAGCCAACTTTCTTTCTTGCCATGTTGCCTCCTCCCAGATAACGTGTGGAGGCGAAGCATAACAGATTTTCATCTAAGTGAACAGTATTGGGTCAGTTGCTCCCGGAACCCCGCGTAGGTGGCGTTGCCGGGACCAGGGTTAGCCGTCAAGGAATCAATGTCAAAGACCTGAGTGCCGCCTGGCAGATTGGTCAGCGTGAAAAACCCCTGAGAATCGGTTATTGTGGTGGAACTGCTGCCCAAGATTGAGACGGTTGCCCCAACAATCGGGTTTTCGGTGCGCGCCGCGATCAAATCATTCGTATCCAACGA
>CAJVYS010000207.1 GCA_913009875.1 uncultured Gammaproteobacteria bacterium
GAACCGTCTGTTGGACAAGCCCGTTGATTGAGGAGTGGTGAAGCGGTATTGAAAATATCTTTTTCGGTTTCAGTTTTTTTTGGGGATCAGCTAAGCTCGGAAAATCCCCAGTGCCCATATATCTTGTTGCCCTGATGGCAATGTAGTGCAGAAACAGACTGTTTTAAACCATTTCAGCCCCATTGGTGGCGAGTGTATTCCTCAGTATTGCAGACTGATTATTTTACCGATTGATGTTTGCGTTTACATCATCAATGTCACGGCTTCGATCATGTTGTCCCTGGAGTGGCGAAAGCGAATAGCGGCGGTAGCCGTGTCTCAATAATCTTCATTTTTGCACCGCAACAAGGGCAGGTCATCGCGGCTCGTTTTTTGATCAGCGCCAACGCCCGGTTCGGATCAAGACCGACCAGCAACTGAAGCAGGCGAATCAACCGTTTGCTGTTGGGGTGCAAAAATCCAAAGTTTCGTGCACGTCTGAATCCTTTCGGTAACACATGGCGCAGGACAAGCCACAAGAATTTTTCACCCGTGACGGTTCGATGCTCAGTTTGTCCCGTCTTGCTGTTTTGATAGCGAAAAGTCACTTTGCCATCCCGGCAGGCGACAATGTCCTTTTCCTGAATCACGCCACGATAGAGATAGCGGCCGAGATAGACCAATGCCTTCTCGCCGGAGCCGACTGATTTGCAATCCACCACCCATGTTTCGGGATATTGGGCAGGCAATACCAGACCTTCATGGGTGATGGCCTCCAGAAGCTTGGCGCGAAAGACCTTGGCCAGCGCCTTATGGTTGAACAGATAGCCGGCTTTGTTCTTAGGAGTTTTGCCGCCTTTGGTGCGCCACAGCCGGTTGACGGCATCCATGGCCGCCGCCGGCATCACCAGATGCACATGCGGATGAAAATCCAGGCGGCGTGAATGGGTATGCAAGACGGCAATCGCCCCAGGCGTCCCCCGCAGCTGCTTGTCGTTTTGAGTAAACGTCCGTACCGTCTCCCACACACACTGGATCATCAATGCATAGAGCTGGCGTTGATGGTGCCACGACAGCGACCGGAGTTCAGCGGGCAGCGTGAAGGTCAATAGAAAATACTCGGCCGGCACCTGCTTCTGAAGCTGGCGTTCCAGCCATTGCTGGCTTTCATGATTCTGGCAGTGGGGGCAGTTACGATGGCCGCATGAGTGCGGTACCGTCAGGGTGTGATCACACTGAGAGCAGCCTGTTCGCATCCTTGGGCTTTGGGGGGTGCGACAGAGCTTCATAGCGGCAAGGGCTTTGTGATGAGAAGGTAAAACCTGTCCTGAATATTGCGCCAGGAACGATGATTCAAATTGTCTGATAAGAGATGAGAGGCGCATTATTTAACCCTCCCCCATTGAATGGAAAAGCCATCCATCAAGTCATTGATCAACTGATCGGCGTTATTCTCTGTATGGGAAGTCAGGTGGGTGTATTTGCAGGTTGTTAAGATGCTGCGATGGCCGAGGATTTTTTGTATCTCCAGCAGATCAACACCGGATTCAATCAGATGAGTAGCGTAGCTGTGCCGCAAGCTGTGCAGGGTGATCTTTTTTTTATCCCACAGGCTTGCACGACCTTGTGCATCGTGGTTTGAACGCCGCCGCGATCCAGAGGCGTGGTGGCGGTATGACTGCCTTTCAAGCCGCCTTTGCGGTTAGGGAACAGTAGCACTGGATTACGGTGCACCGACCAGAAGCGGCGCAGCAAGCTCAGCGTAGCGACTGGTAGCGGTACAAACCTGTCTTTATTGCCCTTGGCATCGCGAATGTGTACACGATGACGGGTTGCATCAAGATCACCCACTTCCAGACGTAATCCTTCCCCGAGGCGCAAGCCGAGACTATAGACGGTGAAATAGAAGACCCGGTAGCTCAGCTTGTTCGTTGCCCTGAACAAGCTTGCCGCCTCCTCAATAGTTACGATGTCAGGCAGCCGCTTGGCGCGTGGCGGCTTGATCAGGTTGATATTCACCCAGGGTTTTACCAGCACGTGCTGGTAAAAGAACTTCAAGCCATACAGATCGAGTTTGACAGCACTCCATGAGTGGGTGCTGAGCAGGTCGGAGAAGTAAGTGAGCAGCTGCGCCTCGGAGAGGTCATGGAGTTGATGGTCGAAATAGTCACCGATACGGCGGATGGCGCGTGCGTAGGCCTCGATGGTCTTGGGTTGAAGGCCTTTTAGCCTAAGGTGTTGCAGATGGGTCTGGTAATCACGCTTGAATGTTGAATCGATTGATGGTGTCATGAT
>CAJVYS010000208.1 GCA_913009875.1 uncultured Gammaproteobacteria bacterium
CAATTCACAAGCACAGGCCAGTCGTGATTTCGCGATACGCCAGCGCACCATGCGTAACCTCTATAGTGAAGGGACCGGAAGCGTCATCGTCGAGGAACAGTCTGATCCTTTCCAATGCGTTCCGCGCGTGTGGGCGTTGTTGAACGCAGACATACCGTATTCGCGGGAAGGCCATTCGGCGACGACCGGCGTCTGCATCGTTATCATCAAGAATCAAATCCACCTTCTGGAAGCCCCGGCAGCGATGGAGTTCAACCTTGAGGCTGAGCTGCCACCCGTCGCGCGCTCCCCGGCGTCCGTTCTGGACGGGGTGCGTGCTGTCTTCGGCCTGAATATCAGCGAGACCGCCGAGGTCTTCGGCATCACGCGGCAGACGGCTTATCAGTGGATGAAGCTTACTGACATGGAGCAGGTGCGTTCCCAAGAGAATCGCGATCGCATCAAGCAGCTCTACGGAGCGGCGCAATCATGGCAGAACCACCCTCCGCTCAAGGGGCGCTGGCTCCACGCGCTCCTGCCCGCCGGCAACACCGTGCTCGACCTTCTAAAAGATCCCCAGCTCGATCTCGATTCTTTGCAGGCCGCCTACGAGGCACTTGCTGCCAGCTCGGCAGGGCGGCGGCACGAGGAGGGTGAGCGCGCAACCAAGGCCGCATCCGCGCTGACTGAGGCATTCACTGGTCTTGGTGCCGGGCGCAAGGCTCGAAAGGGATGATCTTCTGAGTCCGGTCGAAGTGTTTCTGGAGCGATTGCAGGCGTGCTTGCATGAGATTCCCGAAGAGGACCGGCGCCTGCTAGTGGTGATCGCCGGCCATAATGGTGCAGGCAAGACCACGATCTACCGCGAGCGCATCTCCGGCATCCTCACCGGCCTCTTGGCTGAACACCTCAATCCGGATGAGATTGAGAAGGCCATTACCCTCGATCTGGGTGAGCACAGCCTCCAAGGAAGAGTTCGAAGTACATGCAGCTAAGGAGGCGGCTCGCTTGCGCCAGCAATACCTTGATCAGGAGATCAACTTCAGCTTCGAGACGGTGTTCTCCGACCCCATGCAGGACAAAGTTGGGTTCATGAATGAAGCATGTGACTGCGGCTATTTGGTGCTACTCATTGCCGTCGGCCTCGATTCAATAGAATTGTCCAAGGCACGTGTGGCCGCCCGGCACGCCAAGGGCGGCCACAATGTCCGCGAGGATAAGATCGAGAGTCGCTACGAGCGGGTGCTGCTGAATTTCGCGCACGGCGCCCGCGTCGCCACGCTAGCGATCTTCTTCGACAATAGCGAGGATCGTAGCGAGGACGACTTGGATACCTACTGGGATATTGCTTTCTTTGAGAATGGGGAGTTGGTTGTCAAGGACGAATCTCCACCTTCATGGTGGAATCAAGTTGAGAGTACCTTCCATAGGTTGAATACCGATGTAACTTGAATCGGCCCGCTTTTTGTATATATGCCTGAGAACTGGCGGTCAGCTCTCTATTTAAGGAATTGAACGACAGCAACAACAAGAAGCCGCCATAAGGCCTAGCGTCCTGAATTTCCGCTCCTGGCCGATAGCCGACATACCCCATGTTCATATAACTAAATGTGGCTATATTAAATCACCCGATCATTGCCACCATCAATCGGTACCTGCGCCCCGGTGGTTTTATCAAAGGCTGATCCACATATTGTCGAAATCAGTTCTGCCACATCACTACTTTTAATCTCGGTCTTTAAAACATTCTTGGTTTTATACTCTTCCACCGTCATGCCATAGTGTTTGGCTCGGCCTTGTAAGACTTCTTCGGTCCAGATGCCGGTATCAAATACCGCATCGGGGTGGACGCTGTTGATACGGATGTTATCACTGCCCCATTCCAGCGCCGCGATACGCGCCAGTTGGTTTAGCGCTGCCTTGGAGGCGGAATAAGCCGCAGCACCGGGGCCGGGGGCAGGGACATTTTTGGAGCCTACAATCGCCACTCGACCACCATTGAGTGCCTGTTGTAAGAGTGGATAGGCTTCACGTAATAATGTCAGATTGGCATCGAGATTGATTTGCATTACCTTACGCCACTGGGCGTCATCCAGCTCTGCAATCTTGCAGCCACCGGGGAACATACCAGCATTCAACACCAGCATATCAATACCGCCGAAGTTTTTTACGCCTTCATCCAGGGCAGCCAAAATACTGAGATCGGAAGAGCGTCGTGTAGGGAAAGAGTGTAGATCTCGGTGGTCGCCGTATCATTAAAAAAAAAAAAAAAATTAAAAAAGAAAATCCT
>CAJVYS010000209.1 GCA_913009875.1 uncultured Gammaproteobacteria bacterium
TTATCACGCGTCTCACTAGTCGCACGTGTGTTCTTTTTTTTTTTTAATGATCCGGCGACCACCGAGATCTACACTCTTTCCCTACACGACGCTCTTCCGATCTGGCGGTCGATGGCGGCGTTGTGTGCGCCGATGATTTTCAGCTCGCGCATCAGCTGCAGGGCATCATTATAGGCGAGGGTGAAATTCTCCACATCCATCACCGGATCGCTGAGGCCCGCGCGCAGCAGGGCGTCGCCCACATCGTGCATATCGATGAACTGGTGCACGTGCGGCCGGCCATCCACGGCCTGCCAGCTTTGTCGCAGTTCTTTCAGGGTATCCGGCCCGAGGGTGGAAAACATCAGCAGGCCGCCCGGCTTCAGCACCCGGCGGAATTCCGCAAAGGCCCGCTCCAGCTCGCCGCACCACTGCAGGGTAAAATTGGAAAAGATCAGGTCGACACTGGCGGAGGCGATGGGCAGGCTGTCGGCATCGCCACAGATAAACCCCTGGCGGCTGAACCAGCCCTTGCGCCGGCGCGCCTGCAGCAGCATGCGCGGGGCGATGTCCAGCGCCAGCACCCGCGACTTCGCATAGCGCTTGCTCAGGGCCTGGCTGAAGACACCGGTACCCGCACCCACATCGAGAATGGTCTGCGGCGAAATCCGCACCAGCTGCAGGCGCTCCATGATGCGCTCGCCCACTTCGCGCTGCAGCACGGCCACCTCATCGTATTGCTCGGCGGCGCGGTCAAAGGCATTGCGCAGGCTGCGCTTGTGCAATATTAAGCCGGCCATCTAATGTGCCGTGTTAATGAAATCTGATTACTCACTATTTATCGTTATCCAGAAATGCCTGCAGCGCACGCACAAAGTCCTCGGGGTGCGACAGAAATGGCGCATGGCCGGCACCCTGGACAACGCTCAATGTCGCATCGGGCAACAGGGCCTGGGTACGCCGCACCGCTTGTGCGGGAAACAGCGTGTCGCGTTCGCCACACAGCAGCAGCACCGGGCACGGTATCTCCACCAGCCGATCTCGGAAATCGGCCGTCATGAGAATCTCCAGCCCGCTGGTCAGTGCCTTGCGATCCGGCTCGCCGTGGGCAAACACCCGCTCACGCAGCAGGCGCAGTTCTTCGCGCGCATGTTCGCTGCCCAACGCCTGAATCGCCAGAAAGCGGTTGATGGCCTTTTTGAAATCCGTCTGCAACTCACCGGCGAATCCCAGCAACACCTCGGCCTGCATGGCATCGGGCCAGTCATCGCCACACACGAAGCGGGGGCTGCTGGCCACCAATACCAGCGCCTTGATCTGCTGCGGAAAATCTAATGCCAGTTGGAGGGCCAGCAGGCCACCCAGCGACCAACCCACGAGGATACAATTTGGCGGCAGGATCTCCGCCACCTTTTGCGCCTGTGCGGACAGCGAATAATCACCACCCGTATCGCCACTACGGCCGTGGCCCGGCAGGTCGACGACAGTGACGCGGTGGCTCTTTGCCAGTGTCGGCACGACACCATCCCAGACATCGGCATTCATGCCCCAGCCGTGCAGCAGCACCAGCTCGGGACCGGTACCCAGCGTTTTGCAAAACAGCCGGGCGTCGTTCACGCGGCCACTTCGCCGAGCGCGTCGAGCAAGCGGTCGACCTGTGCCTCGCCATGCACCGCCGACAGGGTCACGCGCAGCCGTGCGCTGCCGGCGGGCACCGTCGGCGGACGGATGGCGGTGACGAGGATGCCGCGCTGCAACAACGCCTCGCTGATCGCCACCGCCCGGGCCGCCTCACCCACGACGATGGGCTGAATGGGGGTCTTCGACGCCATCAGTTGCAGGCCCAACTGTGCGGCACCCTCACGAAAGCGCCGGATCAATGCCGCCAACCGCTCACGCCGGTCGTCGCCGTTTTGCAGCAGTCGCAGGCTGGTGCGTGTAGCCTCGGCCAGCGCCGGGGACAGGGCGGTGGTGTAGATATAGGTGCGCGCCTGCTGGATCAGGGTTTCGATCAGGGTCTCGCTACCGGCGACAAAGGCGCCGCTGGTGCCGAAGGCCTTGCCGAGGGTGCCCATCAATAGATCGGAAGAGCGTCGTGTAGGGAAAGAGTGTAGATCTCGGTGGTCGCCGTATCATTAAAAAAAAAACAACAAATCACCACCGCTCCCGATCCACCACATACTCAAGACCTCAGTCCTGCTCATACAGTGTTTCACATATCCCATTACACTGACTCGATCCATCTCTGCTCCTCGTACTAAGTACACGTCC
>CAJVYS010000210.1 GCA_913009875.1 uncultured Gammaproteobacteria bacterium
GTGGTTGCTGACGGTGATGTGGACGACAGTATATGGAGCTAGCTATTAAAATATTTATGTTCCTCTAATTTTGTTATTAGATTTTTTTTTTTTTTTCAAGCAGAAGACGGCATACGAGATATATCAGTGTGACTGGAGTTCAGACGTGTGCTCTTCCGATCTATCACCAGCCCCGGCCTTAAACCACATGACGCAGCCCCCCACTCAACAGCGTATCCCGGCCCGCTCCCCTCCTGCCTGTCAACCCTATCGTTCACTTGTTAACAATTAACGGTTAAACGTTAACGCCTGCAGATTGTAAACGGCGCTGAAATATTCCCAGCTCCAGAAAACAGCAATTACCCCAATAATTACAGACACTTATTAATATGGCACGCATGATGCTTTAAGAGCACAAAGATGTATCTGTTATGCATCTTATGTTGCAACAACGGTTACAGATCGTTTCGCTACCCGGAAAACAACGCCGGGACAGCGCCAGCTTCGAGCCTTGCTTTTGCCGTTAATTCTCCGGCGGGCCGCGAACAACGGTCGTCGAGACCAAGGCAATCCATGCCGCGGTCAATCATTCAATCAACCCAAAGGAGCAAGCCAATGAGTGAACGTTTCACCAAGGGCATGGCACGCAACATCTATGTTGGAGGCGGGGTGTTTTCCCTGCTGCTGTTGCTCTCTCTGACCTTCCACACCGTGAGTGCGCTGCCTGACCGCGATCATCGTGAAAACCTCACCCCCCAGGTAGCCCTGGGCAAAAAAGTATGGGAAGACAACGACTGCATCGGTTGCCACACCCTGCTGGGCGAGGGTGCCTATTTCGCGCCGGAGCTGGGCAACGTCTACCAGCGCTTTGACGACAGCACCGAGACCATTGCTATGTTCATCCGCAGCCGTCCCGCCGAGGGCATCCCCGGCCGCCGCAGCATGCCCCAGTTCAACCTCAGTGATGAAGAGCTGACCGCTGTGTCGGAGTTTCTCAAGTGGACATCGGAGATCAATACCAACAACTGGCCACCCAACATCGAGGGCTGAGACATGCTGAAATATTCCTCCCAAGCGGTTGCAAAACCCTACTTCATCGCCGCCATCGGCCTGTTCATCGTCCAGGTGGTGTTCGGCCTGATCATGGGCCTGCAGTACGTAATCGGCGATTTCCTATTCCCGGAAATCCCCTTCAACGTGGCGCGCATGGTGCACACCAACCTGCTCATCGTCTGGCTGCTGTTCGGCTTCATGGGCGCCAGCTACTTCCTGGTGCCGGAAGAGTCCGAGCGTGAGCTGTGGAGTCCCAAGCTGGCCATTGCCCTGTTCTGGATTTTCCTCGTCACCGGCGCCCTGACCGTCCTCGGCTATCTGCTGGTGCCCTATGCCGCGCTGGCCGAACTCACCGGCAACGACCTGCTGCCCACCATGGGCCGCGAGTTCCTCGAACAGCCCACCATCGCCAAGATCGGCATCGTCATCGTCGCCCTGGGCCTTATCCTCAATATCGGCATGACCGTGCTCTCCGGACGCAAGACGGTGATCAGCGTGGTGCTGCTCACCGGCCTGGTGGGTCTGGCGGTGTTCTTCCTGTTCTCCTTCTACAACCCGGACAACCTGGTGCTGGACAAGTACTTCTGGTGGTGGGTGGTGCACCTGTGGGTGGAAGGTGTATGGGAGCTGATCCTCGGCGCCATCCTCGCCTTCGTGCTGATCAAGGTCACCGGCGTGGATCGCGAGGTAATCGAGAAGTGGTTGTACCTGATCATCGCCATGGCCCTGATCACCGGCGTCATCGGCACCGGCCACCACTACTTCTACATCGGCACACCGGAGTACTGGATGTGGCTGGGTTCCATCTTCGGCGCCCTGGAGCCGATCCCGTTCTTTATGATGACCCTGTTCGCCTTCAACATGGTGTCGCGCCGCCGCCGCGAGCATCCCAATCAGGCGGCCGTGCTATGGGCCCTCGGCACCGCGGTGATGGCCTTCCTCGGCGCCGGCGTGTGGGGCTTTATGCACACCCTGGCGCCGGTGAACTATTACACCCACGGCAGCCAGATCACCGCCGCCCACGGACACATGGCCTTCTACGGCGCCTATGTGATGATCGTGCTGACCATCATCTCCTACGCCATGCCCATCCTGCGTGGCCAAGGCAACGCCGCCCCCGCGGGCGCGCAGCGGGTGGAAAAATGAGATCGGAAGAGCACACGTCTGAACTCCAGTCACACTGATATATCTCGTATG
>CAJVYS010000211.1 GCA_913009875.1 uncultured Gammaproteobacteria bacterium
AGATCGGTGTCGGGCTCGTATTCAACCACTGTTGGCTTGCCATTGATGGTGGTCTCGAACAGGCCGTGCAACGGATCGGCAACGGTGCCTTTTTTGTGGATCTTCTTAAGGATGGGTGGGGCGTCTTCTGAACGTTCGGCGGATTCTTTAAGCTCCTTGAGTTCCTTGGCTTTGTAGATACGAGTTGGATCAGCGTCAACCAACCGCAAAGGCCGCTCCACGGTCACTTTCCAGTAACCCAAGGCAGCGTTATCAAAGATCTTGGACTGTTCGGACTCCTCGAGCTTTAAGAAGGCATCGCAGATACGCTGTATATCAGCCTCGCCCAACTCACAGTTTTTCTTGCCAAGGTTCTTGCGTAGGGGTTTGTACCACTGCGTGGCATCGATAAGCTGTACCTTGCCCTTGCGGTGCTCGGGCTTGCGGTTGCTGAGCACCCATATATAGGTAGCGATACCGGTGTTGTAGAACATGTTCAGCGGCAGGGCAACGATGGCCTCCAGCCAGTCGTTGTCGATGATCCAGCGGCGGATGTTGCTTTCGCCCTGACCGGCGTCGCCGGTAAACAGCGAGCTGCCGTTGTGGACCTCGGCGATACGACTGCCAAGCCTGGTACCCTGCTTCATCTTGCTGAGCATATTGACAAGGAACAGCATCTGGCCATCGCTTGAACGGGTGACCAGCGAGTATTCGGGATCACCGGCGTGCTCAATCATGAAGCGGGGGTCACGCATATCCTTCTTGCCACCCATGCGTTCCAGATCGCTTTTCCAACTCTTACCGTAGGGCGGATTGGAAAGCATGAAATCGAACTCGCGCGACGGGAAGGCGTCATTGGACAGTGTTGAATGCTCCGGACCGCCGACGATATTGTCTGCGGCATCGCCTTCGCCCTTGAGCAGTAGGTCGGCCTTACAGATGGCGTAAGTCTCGGCATTGATCTCCTGGCCATAGAGATGGGTGGCTACTTCTTTTTTGTGCTCCTTGGCAAGTTGCTGCAGCGTTTCTTCGGCCACAGTTAACATGCCGCCGGTGCCACAGGCCCCGTCGTAGAGCAGGTAGGTTCCCGACTTAATCTCATCGGCAATGGGCAGGAAGATCAACTTCGCCATGAGCTTGACAGCATCTCGGGGTGTCCAGTGCTCCCCCGCCTCTTCGTTGTTCTCTTCGTTGAAACGCCGCACGAGCTCCTCAAAGAGGGTGCCCATAGCGTGATTGTCCAGACCAGGGTGCTTAACTGAGCCATCACTGTTCTTCACTGGGTTAGGACTAAGGTTGATGTCGGGTGAGGTTAGCTTGTCGATCAACGTACCTAAAGCATCAGCTTTGGAGAGGCGAGGAATCTGGTTACGAAACTCAAAGTTTTCTAGGATGTCCTGCACGCTGGGAGAAAAACCATCGAGGTAGGCTTCGAAATCGGCCTTCAGTTGTTGCTGGCTGGCCCGCGCCTTGAGATCACGCATGGTGAACTTCGAGGTATTGTAAAAGTCTTGGCCCGCGGCCTGACGCAAAGCCGCGTCCTGCTCAACCACCCCAGCCTTGTCCAAGGTCTTTTTCATATCGAGCACATCCTGCTTAGTACCTTCGAGCACCGCATCGAAACGCCGCAATACGGTCATTGGCAAAATAACATCACGATACTTGCCGCGAACATAGAGATCGCGCAGGATATCGTCGGCGATGCCCCAAATGTAGCTTGTAATCCAGTTGAGTTGTGATTGTTCCACTGTGTCTCCTAGTTTTTCGAGAGGCCTAATGTGATAGGTGATGCCTCACACCACCCTTCCTCCCACACCACTGGACATACGTAGCACGTACGATCCGGTTATCATAAAAATGGGTACCAGAGAGCAATATTCTCTAATATTGGATAACAATTGCTCGCTGTCTCGGGTTTTCCCGCACAATCGTTCATAAGTCACATAAACTCACCGGTGTCGAATTCATCTAAAAACATGCTGCTCACCTGTGGGCGGCTCCAGTCCTTCATTCAGGATATTCATGTAGGTGTCATATAAATACAAGCGATTACGTTGCCGCCCGGTGATTTCCCGGACGATTC